>NZ_JAOZYC010000005.1:0-20048 GCF_035798155.1 Streptomyces endophyticus
CCTCGGCTTCGCGCCGATCTACGGCTCGGAGAACCCGTTCTCCTTCATGGAGCTCCAGGGCGTCCAGGAGCTGACCATCCAGGCACAGCCCGGCGAGCAGCATGCGTGGCGTCCTGCCGGTAAACCTCCCGATGATCACACCGGCATGCTGGTCGGGGCGCCCGCCGCGCGACGCCCCGGCACGCGCACACGCTCGGTGATTCACTCGGGCGGCTCTCGGACCCGGTGAACCGTCGTGGCCTGCGAATATGCGGCACGCCTCGCATCGCGAGGCCCCGGCGGGCACGCTCCGTGACTCACCCGAGTGGCCGCAACGGCCCTGCCGGGGACCGCCGCGTGCGGGTCTACTACTGCTGAGTGGCGGGGCCGGCCCCGCCGACGGGTTCCAGGGACGAGGTGGCCGGGATGGCAGTCCAGACAGTCCACAAGCGCGACATGGCGAAGGCCGCGCAGGCCCCGCCGGAGCCGGAAACGGAACCGGAACCGGCGCCGACAGCCGCGGACCGCACCGACGCGGATCTGCTGATCGCGGCCTCCGTGCTGCTCGCCGACGCGGCGCTCGCCGCTCGGTGGACCGGCGCGGAGCTGACCGCGGCGGGATCCAGCTGGCGGGTCGGGCTCCAGGCGCTGCGCAGACCGGGCTGGGCGTTCGGCGCGGCGCTGTCGGCGGCCCGCGCCGTGACCAACCCCGCCGGGCTCGGCTTCGCCGCCAACGGCGGCATCGTCGGTGAGGCCTTCCGCTCCTTGGGGGCCGTCGCCCGGCGCAGGCCCGCCGCGGTGGCGATGGCCGTCGACGCGTTCGCGCTCCGCATCGAGGCCGCGGCCCGCGAGCACCCGAACCTGGCCCAGCCGCTCGCCAAGCGGCTCACCGACGCGGTGATCGCGGGCCGGAGGCTCGAAGCGCTGCGCGCCGCACGGGAGCTGGGCGACCTCCTCGGCCTCACCCGCACCCTCACGACGCTCACCCCCGTGATCATGGAACTGCTCGCCCTGAGCAGCCTCCTCGACGAGAACCCGACCAATGACGACTTCTCCTGGGTGACGCTGGCCGGCGGAGTGCCCGGCACCGACCCCCTGATCGGTCTGCCCGCCGCACTGATCAGACACCTGAATCCTGGGCCCGGTCGGGCCGAACGCGTCGAGCCCGACGCGATGCTCGCCCGCGTCCTGACCCGCTCGGACAACGACATCGTCCGCTACATCGACGACATCTCCGCGCTCGGCAACCACGGCCTGGCCCTGCTGCGCCGCGTCGACTGTGCCGACGGCGCCCGGCGGCATGTGCTGATGCTGCCCGGCACCAGCTTCGGCCGTCTCAGCAACAGCACACCGCAGGACCTCGTCGGGGCGTTCGACGGGATGCTGCGCACCGACACGACGTACACCCGCGCGGTCAAGGACCTGTTGGTGCGCGCGGGGGTGCCGGTCGGCTCCGAGCTGATGATCGTCGGCCACAGCCTCGGCGGGATCACCGCGATGAACCTCGCCTGCGACCTCGACGTCGTGTCGACGTACCGGCTCACGCATGTGATCACCGTCGGGTCGCCCATCGACAACAAGCGCCCGATCGACCCGGCGGTCCAGGTGGTCAGCCTCGTGAACAAACACGACGTCATCCCGGGGCTCGACGGCCGGGGCCCCGCCTCCGCCGGCGGGGTACCCGACAACTGGCTCGAACTCGCCTGGCTCGACGAGACGTACGACTACCCGCTCTCGCACGCCCCGCAGGCCTACGCCTCCACGCTGGGCAGCGACGACCTTCCGCACCGGGCCCGCGTCAACGCGCTCATCACGGCATACGAGGGCGAGATCGTCGGCAACCAGCCCTATCAGCTGCTCGACAAGTGACGACCACGGGGAGTTCGGCGATGAACGCCATGAACGCCATGAACGCCATGAACGCCATGAACGCCATGAACACAGCCACCGCATCCCGTCGTCCGCCGACGGCCTGGCCCCTGGAGAACGTTCTGGTCAGCGCCGCGCTCGCGGCCCAGCGGGTCTCGTGGATCGACGCGCCGGCCCGCGCCCTCGGCCTCCAGCCCTTCACCCGGCGCGAGTTGACCCGACAGGCGCTCGCCCAGGTGCGGCGGGCCAGGGCGGGGCGACCGACACGGATGGCCACGCCGTTCGGCGCGTTCCTGATGCCGTTCTCCGCCGAGGACGCCGACGCCCTGCTGCGGCGGGCGGCGGAGGCGGGCGCCCTCGGCGCCGTCACCGCCCTCGACACCGAAGGACGCCGCACGTTCCTGACCCCGCACGCGGCGCCGCCGCCGTCCGTCGACCCGGTGGCCGTGCGCTCCGCTGCTACCGAGACGGGCGCGGGACTGCTCGCGGCACGGCGGCCGGTCGGTGGCTTCGACCGGACCGAGTGGTGCGCGGCCGCCCAACGTCTCGCCAGGCGTCTGGTCCTCGGCGCGGAGGCCGACGGTGACACGGTCGTCAGCGCCCTCGTCGAGGCCACCGCGCGCTCGGTCGGCCGGGCCGAGCACGACGCGCGCCGCGCCGCGTTGGCGCGACGCATCGAGCCGTACGTCCATGACGGCGCGGACACCGAGGAGGAGCGGGCGTACGTGGAGCACGCGCTGGAGGTCGTCACCCGCGCCCTCACCGAGACGGTGCCGCAGGCCCTCGCGCTGCTCACCGAGGAGGGCGCCGAGCGGAGCGTGGCAGAGGCGCTGCGCCAACGGCCGCCGCTGCCCGCCACGGTCCACGCGGTCGTGGCGACGTTCGAGTGGGAGGACATGACGGTCGCGGCGGACACCGAGATCCTCTGCGCGACCGCGTGGCTGCGGGACCTGGACGACGAGGAGCGGGACCACCGGGCCACGGATCCGGCGGCGGACTTGTGTGCGGCGCGCGTCCCCTGCGCCGCCGCGGATCTCGGCGTGCTCGCCGCCACCGAACTCGTCCGCGCCCTGACCGAGGCCGACGCCGACGCCGACTCGGGCGCGCACGGGACACCGGACGCGCCCGCCGGCCCCGACGCGGGCGCGGCCCCCGCCCACTACGCAGCGCTCGCCTCCGCGGGAGCCCGCCGCCTGGAAGAGCACGCACGCCGGCTCGCCGACTGCGCGCGGCAGCCCGGCTGGAACCACGACGCCTTCGGAGAGCGGTGCCGGATGACGCTGCTCGCCCACGCGGAACGCTGCGCCACGGCGGCGTCCGACGCCCGCAGGGCCGCGGACTGGCTCGCCAACTGAAGCCCTCCTTACGGCTGTTGACCTACCAGAACGGGGTCCTCCTGCGCCCGCGGTCCCGGTCCACCATCTCCTGTACCGTGACCCACGCCTCGTCGCACAGGCGCCGCGCCGCGGCCGAGCGCCGCGCGTACGAAGGGTCCGCGGCCGGGGCCGGAATCGGCTCGCCGACCGTGACGAACCACTTCGCCGGCAGCGGCAGCGGCGTGGTCACGGGAAAATACGGCAGCCCGAACCGCCGGGCGAGCGCCCCGATCTCGCCGAGCTTCGGGAACGTCTCCTCCGCGCCCACGATGGACACCGGGAGGACCGGCGCCCCGGTGAGCACCGCGGTGGCGGCGAATCCGGGGTGGAAGGGGCGCAGTCGATAGCGCAGGGAGAAGTCCTTGCCGACGCCGTCCATGCCCTCGGGGAACACGCCGACCAGATCGCCGCGCGTGAGCCGGTCGCGACCGAGTGTCGGGTCGTTGCCGAAGACGCCGTGCCGGCGGGCGTACGCGGCGAGCGCCGGCAGCCGGAACACGAGCTCGTCGGCGTAGAGGTGCACCGGCCGGGTCAGCTCGCGGCGCAGAACCTTGTTGAGGACGAAGCCGTCGAACCCCCAGGCGCCGGAGTGGTTGGCCGCAAGAATCGCGGGGCCCGTCGCCGGGATGTGCTCGATGCCGGATGTCTCGACGCGCAGATAGCCGTCGGCCAGCCAACCGAGGACGTCGTCCACGTTGGTCTCAAGGTTGCTCACAAGGTCCCACTTTGTGCTGAAAGTTGGTGTGCGCAAGGCTAAAGGTTCTATTGGGGTGGTTTGTTTCAGATCATGAACACCCCCGCACCCTCACAGAACCCCACGACCCTCGACGTGATCACGGGCATGCTCGTCGACACGTTCGAGGTCGACCGCGCCGCCGTCACCCCGGACACCCCCATGGCCGACCTGCTCGCCGACTCGCTGATGGTCGTGGAGCTGGCCGTGACACTCAAGGACGAGCTCGGTGTCACCGTCACCGAGGACGAGCTGCGCGAGCTGCCCTTCGCCGAGTTCAGCTCCCGCGTCGACGCGCGGCGCGGCCGGTGAGCGGCGTCCTGGTGACCGGACTCGGCCTGGTCACCGCGGCGGGCCCGGACGCCGACAGCACCTGGGCCGCCGTCCTCGCGGGCCGCTCCGCCGCCCGACCCGACCCGACGCTCGCACTCGCCGGGCTTCCGGTGACCCTGAGCTGCCGGGTCGAAGGCGCGGACGAACTGCCCGTACGGCCGCGTGGTGTCCGGCACCTCGACCCCGCCGCGCGCATGGCGCTGACCGCCGTCGGCGAGGCCCTCGACCGGGCCAAGCTCGACCCCGCCGAGTGGGACGGCTCGCGCGTCGCGGTGGTCACCGGTTCGTCCATGGGCGGCGAGCAGACCCGGCAGACCGCCGCCGAGCGGTTCGCGAGCGGCGGGGCGAGCAGCGTCTCCGCGTACTTCCTCACCGGCTTCCTGCCCAACATGGTGTGCGCCACCATCGCGCTGCACCTGGGCGTCACCGGTCCCACCCTCCCCGTCATGACGGCGTGCGCGGCGGGGAGCAGCGCGCTCGGCGCCGCGCGGCAGTTGCTGACCTCCGGGCAGTGCGACATCGCCGTGGTGTGCGGCGTGGACGCGTCCGTCCTCCCGCTGTACGTGGCCGGGTTCGCACAGCTCGGCGCGTTGTCCGACCGGCGCTCCTGCCCCTTCGACGCGGACCGCGACGGCTTCGTGATCGGCGAGGGCGCGGGCGCGCTGGTACTGGAGCGGGCCGAGCACGCCGCCGCCCGCTCGGCGCCCCGTCTCGCGTCCTTCGTCGGCTACGGCACCAGTACCGACGCCCACCACTTGGTCGCCCCGCACCCCGAGGCCCGCGTGGCCGAACGGGCCGTGCGGGCCGCGCTCGCCGAGGCCGGCGCCGCACCTGGCGACGTCGACCACATCAACGCGCACGGCACCTCCACCCCACGCGGCGACGCCATGGAGGCCACGCTGTTCGCCCGCGTCTTCCCGCACCGGCCACCCGTGACCTCCGCGAAGGGCGCGCTCGGGCACACCCTCGGCGCGGCGGGCGCGATCGAGGCGGCGCTCACCGTCCTCGCGCTGCGCGACGACGTGGTGCCGCCCACCGCCGGGCTCACCGCGCCCGACCCCGCGCTCGACATCGACGCCGTCGCGGGCACCGCCCGTCAGCAGCCCACGTCCCTCGCCCTCAGCACGTCCTTCGGCTTCGGCGGACACAACTCCGTGATCCTTCTGGCGCCCGCCTGACCTGCGTAGACGACCTTCCTGCGGCCCCCTGGTGAAGCGCTTATAAAGGGCGGTTACACTCACTTGCTCGATACAAGCAACTGAATGTGAACGGGAAGGCGGGACATGGACAAGGGGACGGTCCATGACCGTGAAGCAGCGGACGACAACCCGGTGACGGGAAGCGCGAGTGCCGAGGACGCCGCGGCGGGACTCGGTACGCAACTGGTGCGGTTCTCCAGGCTGCTGACTGCCTACCGGCAGAAGGCCAGGCTGGAGAGCCGGTCCGGCGAACGGGTCCTGCTGGCCAAGCTGGTGCGCGACGGCGAACACCGCGCCACCGACCTGGCCGCCGCGACCTTTCTCGACCTGTCGACGGTCAGCCGCCAGGTGCGGGCCATGGTCGACAAGGGACTCGTCGAACGGCGTCCGGACCCGGAGGACCGGCGGGGTGCGCTGCTGCGCGCCACCGCCGCCGGGACGGCCACGTTCGAGGAGTACCGGCGCCAGCGCGACGCGGGTTTCGCCCGACTCCTCGAGCCCTGGCCCGAGGAGGACCGGTACCAGCTGATCCGGCTGCTCTCCCGCCTCAATGACGATCTGCAAGACTTTGAATACGCGCGTCCCGAGCCCGGGAAAGTCCCCGGGCCCGGTGGCGAGCAGGGAGCAACGCAAGAATGACTGAGGCCGTGTCCGCGTCCCGCGGAGACACCGCTACCCAAGCCATATCCACCCCCCAACAGACCCCCACGTCCGGCGGCCTGAGCCACCGGCAGATCCTCACCATCCTCAGCGGCCTGATGCTGGGGATGTTCCTGGCCGCGCTCGACCAGACCATCGTCTCCACCTCGATCCGCACCATCGCGGACGACCTCGACGGACTGAGCCAGCAGGCCTGGGCGACGACGGCGTACCTGATCACCTCGACGATCGCCACGCCGCTCTACGGCAAGCTGTCCGACCTGCACGGCCGCAAGCCGTACTTCCTCGCGGCGATCACGATCTTCATCGTCGGTTCGGCGCTGTGCACCTTCTCGACGTCGATGCCGGAACTCGCCGCGTTCCGCGCGGTGCAGGGCATCGGCGCCGGTGGCCTGATGTCGCTCGCGCTCGCGATCATCGGCGACATCGTGCCGCCGCGCGAACGGGCCCGCTATCAGGGCTACATGCTCGCCACGTTCGCCACGTCCAGCGTCGCGGGACCGCTCATCGGCGGCGCCCTCGCCGGCCAGGACAGCATCCTCGGCGTCACCGGCTGGCGCTGGGTGTTCCTGGTGAACGTGCCGATCGCCGTCGTCGCGCTGTTCGTCGTCGCGAAGGTGCTCAACATCCCGCACGTCCGCCGCGACCGGCGGATCGACTGGTGGGGCGCGTTCACCATCGCGCTCGGCGTCGTGCCGCTGCTCCTCGTCGCCGAACAGGGCCGCGAGTGGGGCTGGGGCTCGACGGGCTCGATCGTCTGCTACGTCCTCGGCGGCGTCGGCATCGTCTCGTGGATACTCGTGGAGCGCCGGGTCGGCGACGACGCGCTCATCCCGATGCGACTGTTCCGCAACCCCATCTTCAGCAAGACCAGCTTCCTGTCCGTGCTGATCGGCGCGGGCATGTTCGGCGGCATGCTGATGATCCCGCAGTACCTCCAGATCGTGAAGGGCGCGAGCCCCACCAAGTCCGGTCTCGAGATGCTGCCGCTGATGGCCGGCATGATGATCGCGTCCATCGTCTCCGGCCAGATCACCGGGAAGACCGGCCGCTACAAGATCTTCCCGACGCTCGGCACCCTCTTCATGGTGGCGGCGCTGCTGCTCTTCCACTTCAAGGTCGAGTGGGACACCCCGCTGTGGGAGACCATGCTCTACATGGGCCTGTTCGGGCTCGGCCTGGGCTGCTGCATGCAGACGCTGGTGCTCGCGGTGCAGAACGCGGTGCCGCCGCAGGACATGGGCGTGGCGACCGCGTCGTCCACGTTCTTCCGGCAGATGGGCGCCACCGCCGGTACGGCGATCTTCCTCTCCGTCCTCTTCTCGAACGTCGGCGACAAGATCTCCGAGGCCTTCAGGTCGGCGGCCCGCACCGCGGACTTCCAGGCGGCGCTGCACGATCCGGCGGTCGTCTCCGACCCCGCCAACAAGCCGGTCCTCGACATGGTCAAGGGCTCCGGCGGGGGCGGCGGCGACGTCCTGTCCGACTCCTCGTTCATCCAGCACCTCGACCCGCGCCTCGCGGAGCCTTTCAAGCAGGGCTTCGCGGACGCCATGCACGTGGTGTTCCTGATCGCGGCGGGCGTCATCGTCCTCGCGTTCCTGATGGTCCTGTGGACCAAGGAGGTCCCGCTGCGCACGATGTCGGGCCTTCAGGCGCGCGAGGCGGCGGAGAAGGGGGAGAAGGAGGAGACGGGGGAGCCGGACCCGGAGTCCGCTCCGGCCCCCGCGCCGGTGGACACGGTGGTGGCGGATGCCTCCTCCGCGGGCATCAAGGGCCACGCACGCGAACGCGACGGCTCGCCGCTCGTGGGCGCGGTCGTCACGCTGATCGACCTCAGGGGCGGTCAACTCGGCCGTACGACGACGGATTCCGACGGCGCGTACCTGCTCGCGGCTCCCGCCGGTGGCACGTACGTCCTGATCGGTTCCGCGGGCTCCCGGCAGCCGCAGGCCACGACGCTGACGGTCGGCGAGGGCTTCCTCGACTTCGACCTGATGCTGGCCGGGGCGGCGGGCCTGACCGGCACCGTCGTCGCGGCGGCGGGCGAACTCCCGGTGCCCGGCGCGCTGGTGTTCGCCACCGACGTACGCGGCGAGGTGATCGCGTCGGGCGCCGCGGACGCCCAGGGCAACTTCGCCTTCGGTGACCTGGCCCCCGGCCACTACACCCTCGCCGTGAGCGCGGAGGGCCACCGGCCCACGGCGCTCCCGGTCGAGGTCGCCACCGGAGCCCCGGGCCGCTGCGAGGTCCGCCTGGTCCCCGGCGCCCGCGTCCACGGCGTGGTCCGCGACGCGTCCGGCACCCCGCTCGACGACGCCCGTGTCACCCTCCTCGACTCGGCGGGCAACACGGTCGGCACGGCGGTCACGGGAATCGACGGCGCCTACGCCTTCGACGACCTCGACGCCGGCCAGTACACCGTCGTCGCCAGCGGCTACGCCCCGCAGGCCCTCCCGCTGACCCTCAACGGCACGGGTAGGAACGACGTGGATGTGGAGCTGAGCCACTGAGGCGCTGAGGCGGTCCTACGGCGAAGGCCGTGGCGCGACACCCGGGGCGACCGGGTGCGGGCCACGGCCTTCGTGCGTCACAGCCAGTCGCGCCGCTTGAAGATCACGTACAGGCTGACGCAGACGATCCCCATCAGGCCGATCGCGAAGGGGTACCCGAACCCCCAGCCGAGCTCCGGCATGTTCTCGAAGTTCATGCCGTAGATGGTGCCGACGAGTGTGGGTGCAAAGAGAATCGCCGCCCAGCTCGAGATCTTCTTGATCTCCTCGTTCTGTTCGAAGCCCGCCTCCGCCAGCGCTCGCATCTCCGCGTTCTGCTGCTGGGTGACCAGCGTCGCGTTCACCGTGAGGATGTCGGCGAGGGCCTGGCGGAAGGAGTCGACGCGTTCGCTGGTGTGCGTGACGTGGTCGGCCACGTCACGGAGGTAGCGCTGGAGTTCCTCGTCCGTGCCGTATTTCGCGAAGCCCGCCATCAGGGCGTGCAACATGCCGACCAGGGGGCGGGTCGCGCGCTGGAACTCGACCATTTCGCGGGAGAGTTCGTAGATACGGCGGGAAACGGCGGGGGCGCCGGAGAAGACCTCCGTCTCGATCTCGTCGATGTCGTTCTGGACCCCGGACACCACCGGCGCGTAGCCGTCGACGACCGCGTCCAGGATGGCGTAGAGGATCGCCTCCGGGCCGAGTCGGAGCAGGTCGGAGGTCGCCTCCATGCGGGTGCGGACCGCCGACAGGTCGGGGGCCGCGCCGTGCCGGACCGTGATGACGAAGTCGGGGCCCACGAACACGTGCAGCTCGCCGAAGTCGACCTCCTCCGGCGCGTCCAGATAGCGGGCCGCGCGCAGGACGACGAAGAGGGTCTCGCCGTAGCGCTCCAGTTTCGGGCGCTGGTGTGCCTCCATCGCGTCCTCGACGGCGAGTTCGTGCAGGTCGAACTCGGCTGCCAGCGACTTGAGTTCCGAGTCGGAGGGGCGGGCCAGGCCGATCCACGCCATCGTGCGGGGCTTCTCGCGCAGCTGCCGGTACGTGTCCGTGAGGGTCTCCGGGGTCGCGACCCGCACCCCGTCCCGGTACAGCGCCGCGTTCACCACACTGTCCTGGTCCTGCGGCGCCGCGGCGGCCGCGGGCGCGCTCGGCGGATCGGAGGGCGGGGGTGCCGGGTCGGTCGACCGGCGCCAGGAGTAGCGGCGCGCCCCACCGTGCTCGTTCCGGCCGGCTCGTCCCTGCCGTCGTGGCATCGCCGCCTCCCTCCGTGGTCGAGTGATTGACGCTGACGGGTCTCCGGCAGGGTAACCAGCGAAGGTGACACCACGGTGCAGCGCATCGCGGTATCGAGGACAGTACCTGGCCTCATTTGCCGTTACCTTCCCCGTATGACGACGAAGCCGATGACCGCCCGCGCCCTGGGACGCGCCACCCTGGAACGCCAACTCCTGCTCGACCGGAGCCCGCTGAGCGCCGAGGGTGCCATCGAACGGCTGCTCGGGCTGCAGGCGCAGGAGGTCCGGCCGCCCTATCTGGCACTCGCCGCTCGCCTCGCCGACTTCACCCCCGCCGCGCTCTCCACCGCCCTGGAGCGGCGCCACGTGGCCCGACTCGTCACCATGCGCTCCACTATCCACCTGCACACCGCCGACGACTGCATGACGCTGCGCCCCCTCGTGCAGCCCGCCCGCGACCGCGAGTTGCGGATGTTCCGCAAGGGCCTCGTCGGCGTCGACCTGGACCGGCTCACCGCCTTGACCCGGCGCTACGTCGAGGAGGAGCCGCGCACCCCGAAGGAGATCCGGGAGCTGCTCCTGGGGCAGTGGCCCGATGCCGACCCGCAGGCCCTCACCATCGCGGCCCGCGGCTGCCTCCCTCTCGTCCAGGTCACACCGCGCGGTCTGTGGCGGCGCAGCGGCGGGGTGCGGCTGACCACCGCCGAGCAGTGGTTCGGCCGGCCCGCCGAGCCGACGCCCGCCCCCGACGACACGATCCTGCGCTATCTCGGGGCCTTCGGGCCCGCCTCGGTGAAGGACTTCCAGCAGTGGGCCGGCATCACCCGGACCAAGGAGGCCTTCGAGCGGCTGCGGCCCCGGCTCGTGACCTTCCGCGACGAGCGCGGCGTCGAGCTGTTCGACCTGCCCGACGCGCCCTGCCCCGACGAGGACACGCCCGCGCCGCCGCGCCTGCTCGCCGAGTTCGACAACCTCCTCCTGTCGCACGCCGACCGCACTCGAGTGATCCACGAGGTCGACCGGGGCAGCAACTGGCGAGTGAACACCGCCTACTTGACGTTCCTCGTCGACGGATTCCTGGCCGGTCTCTGGACCCTGAAGGAGGACAAGGAGAACGGGGGCGCGGGCACCGTGCTCACCCTTGAACCCTTCAGAACCCTCACGCGCGCCCAGCGCGACGCACTCGTCGCCGAAGCCGAGCGCACCGCCGCCGTCCTGGAAGCGCCGGGACCGGTCACCGTGGACTTCGGCACCGTCCGCACATGAGCGTCAGTCCGCGCGGCCCGTCGCCGCCACCGTCACGCCGAGGCCTATCAGCGCGAAGCCGCCTGTCCCGCCGATCATCGAGAGCCGCCGGTCCGAGCGCGCGAACCAGGTGCGCGCCGCCGATGCCGTGAGCCCCCACAGCGTGTCGGTGACCAGGCCTATGGAGATCGGGATCAGGCCCAACAGGAGCATCTGCGTGCTGACATGACCCACGTCGTGGTTCACGAACTGCGGGAGCACCGCCGCGAAGAACACGATGCCCTTCGGGTTCGTGACCCCCACGAGCACGCCGTCGGCCATCGTCCGCAGATCGCCGCGCGGCGGTCCCGACGGGCCCCGGATGTCCGAGGCCTTCAGCTCGTGCCGGTGCCGGAACGCCTGCACGCCCAGGTACACGAGGTACGCCGCGCCCGCCAGCTTCACCGCCAGGAACAGCGCCGCCGACCGTTCCACGAGCGCGCCGATCCCGAGCGCCACCGCCACCACCAGCAGGTACGAGCCGACGACATTGCCGAGCGCCGTCGCCACCGCCGTGCGTCGCCCGTGCGCGAGCGCCCGCCCGATCACGAACAGCACGCTCGGCCCCGGCACCACGATCACCAGCAGCGACATCGCCGCGAACGCCAGGTACCGGTCCATCGACACCATGCCCGCCATGTCCGCCATGACCTCGCCCCCTCCGTCCGTCCCGTCCCTCACCCCACGCAGACCATTGAAGCCCACGGCACTGACAATCGCCGGGCCCCGGCGCCCCTACGGCAGTATCCCCGCCCGCCGAGCCGCCACCACGGCCTCTCCCCGCGTGTGCGTCCCCAACTTCCGCATGGCGGAGCGGAGATACCCCTTCACGGTCTCCGGGCGAAGGCCGAGCCGCTCGCCCGCCCCCGCGTTCGTCGCGCCCGCCGCCACGCAAGCGAGCACGTCCACCTCGCGCGGCGTGAGCGTCACCGGCGCCTCCGCGGGCCGCACCGGCTCCGCCGCCACGGCCAACTTGCCGCACACCGCGAGCAGCTCGCCCCGCAACCCCGGATCGACGAGCTTCGGCGCGAGCGCCCGCAGCGCCCCGTGCGCCTCCCGGACCTCCTCCCACGCCCCGATGTCCCCGGTGGCGGGGGCCCGCGTCACGGCCAGCAGGGACTGCACCTCGTCGCGCACCACGAGCGCCTGCTCCACGTCCCGCGCCGCCGCCATCGCCGCGTCGAGCGCCCGGTCGCCGAGCGGCCGGGCCGTGCGCAGCGCGGCGTACAGGACGCCCCGCACCCGGCGCCGTACGACGACGGGCACCGCGAGGACCGAGTGCAGGCCCTCGGCCGCGACCGCGGCGTCGTACTCGTGGCTGATGTGCCGCGAGCCCTGGTAGTCGGTGACGGCGCACGCCCTGGCGAGGGAGAGGGCCTTGCCGCCAAGACCGTTGCCCGCCACGATGCCGAGGCCGCGCAACGCGCCGGTCGACGCGCCGCTGAGCTCGGCGATCCGTACCTGCCCCGCCGCCCGCTCCACGCCCGCGGTCAGCCCGCCGAAGGCCACCGGAAGCCCGGTGCCCCGGCGCAGCCGCACCAGCGCCGCCCGCATCTCGACCGCCTCGGCCGTTCCTGCGCCCACCCGTCCATCACCTCGCCGCGCACTGTTCACCCCCGTATGGGGGTGGTGAGACCTGCGTCACTCCCTACACGATGGCAGACACGGCCCCGCGACGGTGCGGGACATGAGGTGGAACCCGGGCCACCCAAGGACATACGGAGCGCAGATGACGACGGCGAACGGACCGACGGCGAACGGACCCACGCAGCAGTTCCGCACAGCCCGTGACTTCCTGTTGGAGCACGCACGGGACTACGACTCGGCGTACGAGGGCTTCTCCTGGCCCCGCCCCGAGCGCTTCAACTGGGCCCTCGACTGGTTCGACGTCATCGCCGAAGGCAACGACAAGATCGCCCTGCACATCGTCGAGGAGGACGACTCCGAGGCGCGGTTCTCCTTCGACACCCTGCGGCGCCGCTCCAACCAGGTCGCCAACTGGCTGCGCGCGCACGGCGTCGGCGCGGGCGACCGGGTGCTGCTCATGCTCGGCAACCAGGTCGAACTGTGGGAGGTCATGCTCGCCGCGATGAAGCTGCGGGCCGTCGTCATCCCCGCCACGCCGCTGCTCGGCCCCGCCGATCTGACCGACCGCGTCGAGCGCGGCCGCGCCCGGCACGTCGTCGCACGCCCCGAGGACGTCGCCAAGTTCGGCGAGGTGCCGGGGGAGTACACCCGGATCGTGGTCGGCGCGGGCACGGCCGACGAAGGCTGGCTCGCCTACGAGGACGCCGCCGGCGCCGCCGACACCTTCGAGCCCGACGGGGAGACCGGCGCCGAGGACCCGCTGCTCCTGTACTTCACCTCCGGAACGACCGCCCGCCCCAAGCTCGTCGAGCACACCCACGTCTCGTACCCCATCGGGCATCTGGCGACGATGTACTGGATCGGCCTGCGCCCCGGCGACGTCCACCTCAACATCTCCTCGCCCGGCTGGGCCAAGCACGCCTGGTCGAACTTCTTCGCGCCGTGGAACGCCGAGGCGACCGTCTTCCTCTACAACTACACGCGCTTCGACGCGGGGCGCCTGATGGCCACGATGGACCGCGCGGGCGTGACGTCCTTCTGCGCGCCGCCCACCGTGTGGCGCATGCTCATCCAGGCCGACCTCACCGCCCTGCGGACGCCGCCCAGGGAGGTCGTCGCTGCGGGCGAACCGCTGAACCCCGAGGTCATCGAGCAGGTGGAGCGCGCCTGGGGCATCACCATCCGCGACGGCTTCGGGCAGACCGAGACCTCCGTCCAGGTCTCCAACAGCCCCGGGCAGCGCCTCAAGTCCGGTTCCATGGGCCGCCCGAGCCCCGGCTTCAAGGTCGAGCTGCTCGACCCGGTGACCGGTGCGCCCGGCGCGGACGAGGGCGAGATCAGCCTCGACCTCTCCGCCCGCCCCGTCGGCCTGATGGTCGGCTACCACGGCGACCCGGAGCGCACGGCGGAGTCGATGGCGGACGGCTTCTACCGCACCGGCGACATCGGCTCCCGCGACGCCGACGGCTACCTGACGTACGTGGGCCGCGCCGACGACGTCTTCAAGGCCAGCGACTACAAGATCAGCCCCTTCGAGCTGGAGAGCGCGCTCCTCGAACACGAGGCGGTCGCCGAGGCGGCCGTCGTGCCCGCCCCCGACGCGCTGCGGCTCGCCGTCCCGAAGGCGTACGTCGTGCTCGCCGAGGGATACGAACCGGGCGCGGACGCCGCCAAGTTGCTCTTCGAGCACTCCCGCGCGGTCCTCGCTCCGTACAAGCGGGTGCGCCGCATCGAGTTCGCCGAGCTGCCCAAGACGGTCTCCGGGAAGATCCGCCGCATCGAGCTGCGCGAGGCCACGGCCAAGGGGTCCGCCGCCGAGTACCGCGAGGAGGACTTCAAGTGAGCGCCGTCCCGGGGGAGTTGTCGTACGCGCACGGAACGAGCGAGGCGCCGCTCCTGGGCGACACCGTCGGCCGCAACCTGCGGCGGGCCGTCGAGTCCTGGCCCGAGCGTGAGGCGCTCGTCGACGTACCCAGCGGGCGCCGCTGGACGTACGCCCAATTCGGCGCGGACGTCGGCGAGTTGGCGCGCGGCCTGCTCGCCCGGGGAATAGCCAAGGGCGACCGTGTCGGCATCTGGGCGGTCAACTGCGCCGAGTGGGTGCTCGTGCAGTACGCGACCGCGCGGATCGGCGCGATCATGGTGAACATCAACCCGGCATACCGGGCACACGAGTTGGCGTTCGTGCTCAAGCAGTCGGGGGTCTCGCTGCTCGTCTCGTCGACCGAGCACAAGGGCACGGACTATCGCGAGCTCGTACGGCAAGTCGCTCCCGAATGCCCGCAGTTGCGCGACCAGGTGTTCATCGGCACGGAAAGCTGGGACGCCCTGGTGGCGTCCGCGGGCGGTGCGACGGAGGGGCAACTGGTGGCCCGTGAGGCGGAGTTGTCGTGCGACGACCCGGTCAACCTCCAGTACACCTCCGGCACGACCGGCTTCCCGAAGGGCGCCACGCTCTCCCACCACAACATCCTCAACAACGGATACTGGGTGGGGGAGACGGTCGGCTACACCGAGCAGGACCGGGTGTGTCTGCCCGTGCCCTTCTACCACTGCTTCGGCATGGTGATGGGGAACCTCGGCGCCACCTCGCACGGCGCCTGCGTCGTCATCCCCGGCCCGTCCTTCGAACCGGCCGCCACCCTGCGCGCCGTGCAGCAGGAACGGTGCACCTCGCTGTACGGCGTACCGACCATGTTCATCGCGGAGTTGAACCTGCCGGACTTCGCGACGTACGACCTGAGCACCCTGCGTACGGGCATCATGGCGGGCTCCCCGTGCCCGGTCGAGGTGATGAAGCGGGTCGTCGCCGAGATGCACATGGACGAGGTCTCCATCTGCTACGGCATGACCGAGACGTCCCCCGTCTCCTTGCAGACGCGCCGCGACGACGACCTGGAGCGCCGCACCGGCACCGTCGGCCGCGTCCTGCCGCACATCGAGGTCAAGGTGATCGACCCGGTCACCGGCGTCACACTGCCGCGTGGCGAACGCGGCGAGCTGTGCACGCGCGGGTACAGCGTGATGCTCGGCTACTGGGACGAGCCGGAGAAGACCGCCGAGGTCATCGACGCCGGCCGGTGGATGCACACGGGCGACCTCGCGGTCATCCGCGAGGACGGCTACGCGCAGATCGTCGGACGCATCAAGGACATGATCATCCGCGGCGGCGAGAACATCTCCCCGCGCGAGATCGAGGAGTTCCTCTACGGGCACCCGAAGATCGCCGACGTACAGGTCGTGGGCGTGCCGCACGAGAAGTACGGCGAGGAGGTGCTCGCCTGTGTGATCCTGCGGGACCCCGCGGACACGCTGACTCTCGACGAGGTGCGCGACTACTGTCGTGACCAGCTCGCGCACTACAAAATCCCGAGCCGGCTGCGCCTTCTCGAACGATTCCCGATGACCGTCAGCGGGAAGGTCCGGAAGGTGGAACTCCGAGAGGGGTACGGGGAGTTGTAGAACGGGCAACTGAAGAGAGGGAGCTCACGGCTCCCTTCGCATGCACACCCTGGGCCACCGGTCCAGGCCGTGCTCGGCCTCGGCCGCGCGGATCGCGCGCAGCCCCGGTGTGAGCTCGGCCCCGGAGAGCCGGCGAAAACCGAGGCGCTCGTAGTACGGGGCGTTCCACGGAACGTCGGCGAACGTGGTCAAGGTGAGACCGGTCAGGCCCTGGTTGCGCGCGCAGTCGGCGGTGCGCGCGATCAGGGTCTGGCCCACGCCCCGGCGGGCGGCGTCGGGGTGCACGGTGACCTGCTCGACGTGGAGGGCGCCGTCGACCGCCTCGGCGACCAGGTAGGCGATCACGGTCCCGGTGTCCTCGGCCGCGACCCAGGCGTGCCCCGCCCGCCGGTACCGCTCGAGCGCGGCGATCGTGGGCGGCGCGTCGTCGGCGACCGCGTCCATGGCGACTGTACGGAAGATCTCGCCCGCGGCCGTCTCGATCGCCTGGAGGCGGGGGAGGTCGGCGGGCTCGGCGCTACGAATGATCACCCGGCCAGTATGTCGGGACCGGGTCGCCCGCTCACCGGAATTACGCCCCGCCCGCTTACGTCCCGCCCGCTTACGTCCCGCCCGCGATCAGCTCGTCCGCCGGGCTGTTCACCGGTTGCGGTACCCCGGCCAGGTCGAGGACGAACAGCGGGACGCCGAGGACGTCGGCGCGGCTGCTGGCCTCGTCCGCGTATCCGGCCAGCGAGAAATAGGCGCAGGTCGCGGACTCCGTCATCGACTGCAGCCACAGGCACTCCACGTCGCGCAGCGTCGCGGGCCGCACCGACGGCTCGACCTGGGCGACGACCCCGCTCGCCGCGAGCCCGATGCCGGAGGGCGGGCGCTGGTCGGCCCTGCGTACGTCGTCGTAGCCGAGCCAGCGCAGATACAGCGCGACGGCCGTCACGGCGTCGCGCGCGGTGCGGATGGCGACGGGCTGGAACGCGGGGCGCGGGGGCGCGGCCGTGCGGGGCAGCGGGATGTGGGCGGGTGCGGGGGCCTGGTCGTCGTGGACCGGGACGCGCAGCACCGAGCCGCAGGCGCAGCCCAGCTCCGGCCGGGGCCACCGGTCGTGCCGTCCGCACATGGGGCAGCGCAGCGTCACCCAGTCGTCGTCCCAGGTGCGCTCGGAGACGGGGACGGGGGCCGCGCCGCGCACCATCGGGGGCGCGACGGGTGCGCCGCAGGCGCAGGGCAGGGCCTGGGGCGCGTACACATGCTCGCGCCGGCAGGTGGGGCAGCGCAGGTGGGTGGGCTCGGCCATGGCAACTCCCCCTCGGTCCTGCCCCGGAAACGGATCGACGTCAGTCTCATCATCCACCTTGACGGCCTCCAAAGCGCCCCTCTACATTGCTTCCATATAGCAGAACCTAGTTTCCACATCGTGAAAGTTACTCGAAAGGGTGGCTCAAGCGAGCAGGGACTGGGAGACGGAATTCAGAGCTCGCCGCGGGGCGCGACGGGAGCGCGAATCCGACAGCCGTAGCCGTACACAGTCACAGCAGGAGTCGGGAGCACTCATGGCTCGAATGACCGCCGCCCGCGCGGCCGTTGAGATCCTCAAGCGCGAGGGCGTCACGAACGCGTTCGGCGTGCCCGGTGCCGCCATCAACCCCTTCTACAGGGACCTCAAGGCGAGCGGTGGCATCGACCACACGCTCGCCCGCCACGTCGAGGGCGCCTCGCACATGGCCGAGGGCTACACCCGGGCCAACCCGGGCAACATCGGTGTCTGCATCGGCACTTCGGGTCCCGCCGGGACCGACATGATCACCGGCCTGTACTCCGCCACGGGCGACTCGATCCCGATCCTGTGCATCACGGGCCAGGCGCCGAGCCACCTGCTGCACAAGGAGGACTTCCAGGCCGTCGACATCGCCTCGATCGCCAAGCCGGTCGCGAAGATGGCGGTGACGGTCCTGGAGGCCGCGCAGGTCCCGGGCATCTTCCAGCAGGCCTTCCACCTGATGCGTTCGGGCCGTCCCGGCCCCGTCCTCATCGACCTGCCGATCGACGTCCAGCAGACGGAGATCGAGTTCGACCCGGAGACGTACGAGCCGCTGCCGATCTACAAGCCGGCCGCGAGCCGCGCCCAGATCGAGAAGGCGATCAAGCTGCTCGTCGCATCCGAGCGCCCGCTGATCATCGCGGGCGGCGGCATCATCAACGCGGACGCGAGCGACCTGCTCGTCGAGTTCGCCGAGGTCACCAACACGCCCGTCATTCCTACGCTGATGGGCTGGGGCACGATCCCCGACGACCACGAGCTGAACGCGGGCATGGTGGGCCAGCAGACCGGTCACCGGTACGGCAACGCCACGTTCCTGGAGTCGGACTTCGTCCTCGGCATCGGCAACCGCTGGGCCAACCGGCACACCGGGTACAAGCTCGACGTCTACCAGGGCGAGCGCAAGTTCGTGCACGTCGACATCGAGCCGACGCAGATCGGCAAGATCTTCGCCCCGGACTACGGGATCGCCTCCGACGCCAAGGCGGCCCTTGAGCTCTTCGTCGAGGTGGCGAAGGAGCTGAAGGCCGCGGGCGAGCTGCCGGACCGCTCCGCGTGGGTCGCCTCGCACCTGGAGCGCAAGGAGACCCTCCAGCGCCGTACGCACTTCGACGACATCCCCATGAAGCCGCAGCGCGTCTACGAGGAGATGAACAAGGCGTTCGGCAAGGACACCCGGTACGTCACCACGATCGGCCTGTCGCAGATCGCCGGCGCCCAGATGCTGCACGTCTACAAGCCGCGCCACTGGATCAACTGCGGCCAGGCGGGCCCGCTCGGCTGGACGATCCCGGCGGCGCTCGGCGTCGCCAAGGCGGACCCGGACACCCAGGTCGTGGCCCTGTCCGGGGACTACGACTTCCAGTTCATGATCGAGGAGCTGGCGGTCGGTGCGCAGCATCGCATCCCGTACGTTCATGTCCTGGTGAACAACGCCTACTTGGGCCTGATCCGCCAGGCCCAGATCGGCCTCGACATGAACTTCCAGGTCAACCTGGAGTTCGAGAACCAGAACAGCCCCGAGCTGGGCGTCTACGGCGTCGACCACGTCAAGGTCGCCGAGGGGCTCGGCTGCAAGGCGATCCGCGTGACGGACCCGAACGAGCTGGGCACGGCCCTCGAGCAGGCCAAGAAGCTGGCCCAGGAGTTCCAGGTCCCGGTCGTCGTCGAGGCGATCCTGGAGCGCATCACGAACATCTCCATGAGCCCGACGGCGGACATCAGCGCGGTCAAGGAATTCGAGGAACTGGCCACGGAGCCGGGCCACGCGCCGACGGCCATCCGACCGCTGAAGGTCTGACCCGTACGTCTCCCAGGGCGGGCCCCCGGTTCCACGCGAACCGGGGGCCCGCCCTTTGCTGTACCGGGGGTATGTGTTGCGCGGGGCCGGGTGGGTGTTGCCGGGGTCGGCGCCTGCCGTGACCGGTGCGCGGGCCGGGGCTTTGCCGGGGTTGGTGCCTTACGTGTTTGGTGTGCGAGGCGAGGGCTTTGCCGGGGTCGGCGCCCTACGTGATCGGTGTGCGGCGCCGTCCGTGTACGGCTGCGCCGGTGCCCGCTCCCCTCCCACCCGCCCGCCCCCTCCGGGGGCTTTGGCACCCCGGGCCCCGGGGTCGGCGCCTGCATGGACCGTTGCGCGGCGCCGGGGCTTTGCCGGGGTCGGCGTCTTGCGCGATCGGTGCGCGGCACCGGGCTTTGTCGGGGTCGGGGCCTCACGTGTCAGGCGCGCAGCACGCCCGCTGCCCGGCTGCGCCGGTGCCCGCTCACCTCCCACCCACCCGCCCCCTCCGGGGGCTCC
>NZ_JAOZYC010000006.1:0-19998 GCF_035798155.1 Streptomyces endophyticus
GGCCACGCCGGGTGGCCTGTTCGCCGCCCGGCTCGGCGGGGAGCAGGCGGCCGACGCGGGCCCCGCGCGGGCGCGCGAGGTGCGCACGGCGTGGCAGGGCCTGTTGGAGATACGCCGGATGACCAACCCCGACGGCGCGACGGACCGGCCGTGCGCCTGGGAGCGGGGCCGGCTCGCGCCCTCCGCGGGGCTCGCCCTGGAAGCCGCGGGCTGCGCCCCCGCGGGCGACAGCACTCCTGGCTACCGCGTGCGCGACACCCCGCAGCCGGAGGCCGTCGCCGTACGGCATCCGGAGCGGTCCGGGCTCGCGGCGTGCGCGGCGGCGCTGCACGAGGCGGGCTGGCAGGTGAGCGAGCACGTGGAGACGCGTGGCGGGTCCCGCTATCTGTTGGCGTCGCCCAGACGTGCGTAACGCACCTCACGGCCACCGGAATGCCCTCCCCCACCCGCCTGTTGGCATGATCGGTACAACGCCCCACCATCGAGTCATCGAGAGGAACGTCGTGGCAGAGCAGTTTTCCGTACCGGTCGAGGTCCGTGGGTACGAGATCGATGTCAACGGACACCTCAACCAGGCTGTCTATTTGCAGTACGCGGAGCACGCACGCTGGTCGTTCCTGCGCCACGCCGGGCTCGATGAGGGGGCCCTGCTCGACCGCGGGGTGGGCCCCGTCGTCCTGGAGACGAACATCCGCTATCTGCGGGAGTTGCGCGCCGGCGATGTCGTCGACGTGAGCTGCGCCTTCGAGTTCGGTGACGGCAAGGTGTTCCGCGTCCACCAGACGATCCGCAGGGCCGACGGCTCGGTGGCGGCCGAAGTGACCGCGGTGAGCGGCGTCATGGACCTCACCGAGCGCAAGCTGGTGAAGAACCCGGGGGAGATCTTCAAGGAGCTGGCCTCGGCCCCGGCCGTCCTCGGCCTCTGACCGGCGCCGTGCCTCCCCCGCCCATGAACATCCACAGCCGTTCCTACGGACACCCCGACGCGGTGTCGCTCAGCGCTCAGGTGCAGGCCGAGTACCGAAAGCGCTTCGGCTACGACGACTTCACCGATCTGCACCCGGCGCACTTCGACCCGCCGCAGGGCCTGTTCCTCGTCGCGTACGACGCCGGGGCTCCGGTCGCCTGCGGCGGCTGGCGCGCGCAGGAGCGCGACGACGAGGGCTATGCGGACGGTGACGCCGAGCTGAAGCGCATGTTCGTCGTGGAGCGGGCCCGCGGCCGGGGCCTCGCACGCCGCATCCTGACCGCGCTCGAGGAGAGCGCGCGGGACGCGGGCCGCACGCGGATGGTCCTGGAGACGGGCGTGCACCTGCCGGAGGCGATCGGCCTGTACGAGGCCGACGGCTACCGCCCGACGCCGCCGTTCGGCCCGTTCCGCGCCTACGACGACAGCCGCTTCTACGCCAAGTCCCTGGTCCCGCGTGGGGCTTCGGGGTCCTGACGGGCCGGCACCTGGACCTGGTTGAAGCCGTAGTACAGCGCGAGAACGCCGTGCGCGGCGAGTGTCAGGGGCGCCGAGACGAAGGCGAGTGCGACGGTCGCCGGGTACCCGAGGGAGCCGAGGGCGAAGCGGACCCGGGTGCCCCTGGCCCCCTCCGGATCGACGCGCGGGTGGAAGAGGTGACCGCTGCGGGTCAGGTGCCACCACAGGGCCTGGAAGGCGAAGGACATGGCCACCATCGTGAGGCTGTAGACGGCGGCCGCGGTGTGCGCGGCGGCGGCGTCGCCGCGCAGGTACTCGGCGAGCAGCGCCGTGGGCCACGGCAGGGCCGCGACGATCATCAGCAGCAGCAGATTGAGGAACATCAGCTTGCGGTCGACGCGGATCACATGACCGAACACCTGGTGATGGTTGACCCAGATGATGCCGATGACCAGGAAGCTGACGACGTACGCCGCGTACGAGGGCCACTGCTCGCCGAGCGCGCTCCACAGGCTCTCGCCGTGCTCGACGTGCGGCACCTCGACCTCCAGGATCAGGAGCGTGGTGGCGATGGCGAAGACGCCGTCACTGAAGGCCTCCAGACGCCCGGTGTCACCGCTCCCCCGGTCGGTCTGCCGGTTCATCCCCTCACCCCACCCCGTCCGGGGCCGCGGGCTCCGCCACGACGGCCCCACCCAGCTCGCCCTGCTGCGAACGTAGTTGGGCATGGCGCACTCGCCAATACGTCTCGGGCGGGCGGACGTCGCGCCCCCTTGCCTCGTCCCGCGAAGATCGCTACGGTCCGGTTCGACCCGGCTTTCTACGCGCGTCAACCTCGTGCACCGGCACCACCCGAACGCCCCCACGCGAGAGGTCCCGCCCATGCAGTTGCGCCACAAGTCCCTGCTCTCCGCCGCCTTCGTCACGCTGGCCCTCGCCGCACCCGCCCGCGCGGACGCCCCCTCGGAACCCGCGCCGGAGACCGGCGGCTGGCAGCAGGTCGGCGAGGACGCCACCTCCGGGGTCAGCGGGCTCGCGCTCACCGGCGAAGCCGCCGCCGACGGCACCGAGGCCCTCGTCGTCCACGACAACAAGAAGCCCGGCCAGCCGCGGATCAGCCGCGTCACCTTCCACCAGTCCGCGCCGAAGGACACGACGGTCACCCCGGTCGCATGGGAGGGTCCGGTGCCCAAGGACCTGGAGGCGATCGAGGCGGTGCCGGGCACCCACGGCGAGTTCATGGCGCTGGCCAGCAGGGGGCTCGTGTACCGGTTGCAGGTCGCCGGGGACACCGCGCGGGTGCTCGACCTGGCGCCGCTGCCCGCGATCCCCGAGGGCGCGGACTTCGAGAGCTTCGCGCTCGGCACGTCGGCGAGCGGGCGGACGGTCGCGGTGTGGGCGGACCGGGGCGCGGGCGCGGACCGCCCGGCGACGGTGTTCGCGGCGCCGTTCTCCATCAGCGAGTACGGGGAGGCGGAGTTCGGAAACGTGAGCCAGACGAACTTCCGCGCGGCCTATCCGAAGGGGGACGTGCGGCACGTCTCCGACATCTCACTCACCAAGTCCGGCCGGATCACGGTGAGTTCGGCCTCGGACGCCGGGGACGACGGCCCGTTCGCCTCCTCGGTGAGCGAGGCGGGGCGGGTGTCACTGAACGCGTCGGGCACCCGGGCGACGCTGCGGATCGCCGTACCGCGCACCACGTCGGAGAAGTTCGACGGCCGCAAGATCGAGGCGGTCGAGTGCGTGCCGGGCGCGGACGGCACGGCGCTGCTCGGCACGGACGACGAGAACCTGGGCGGCTACGTGAAGTCGGCCCGGGTGTGCGCCGGTTGACGTAACAAGCCGGTCCACGTGACACGCCGGTTGACGTGACACGCCGGTCGACATGAGAGGAGGGTGGCGCCGCGCACATCGCGCGGGGCCACCCTCCGTCCTTGCGGCGATCAGTGCGCGCCCGCCGCCGTCGGCTCGGTGCGCTGTTCCGCGATGTCGCCGCCCGACTCCATCGGCGACGTGACGTCGTCGGCGTCGCGCCCCTTGCCGATGTGGTTGAACAGCAGGTTGAGCACGACCGCCGCGACACAGCCCGTCGAGATGCCCGAGTCCAGGATGATCTTCGCGTTCTCCGGGAACGCGTGGTAGAACTCCGGCACCGCGATGGGGATCAGGCCCACGGCGAGCGAGACGGCGACGATGAGGACGTTGTTGTCCTTCTCCAGGTTGGCCTTGACCAGGGTCTGGATACCACTGGCCGCGACCGAGCCGAACAGCACGACGCCCGCGCCGCCGAGCACCGGGCGCGGCACGACGGCGATCAGCGAGGCCGCCATCGGGCACAGGCCCATCAGAACGAGGAAGCCGCCGCCCGCCGCGACCACGTACCGGCTGCGGATCTTCGTCATCGCGACGAGGCCGATGTTCTGGGCGAACGCGCTGCACATGAAGCCGTTGAACAGCGGGCTGATGGCGGTGCCGAGGGTGTCGGCGCGCAGTCCTGCCGCGATGGTCTTCTCGTCGGCCGGGCGGTCGACGATCTCACCGAGGGCGAGCATGTCGGCGGTCGACTCGGTCATCGAGACGACCATGACGACGCACAGCGAGACGATGGCCGCTCCCGCGAACTGCGGGGCGCCGAAGTGGAACGGGGTCGGGAAGCCGATGATGTCCGCCTCGCCGACCGGCGAGAAGTCCGTGGAGCCGAACGGGATGGCGATGACCGTGCCGACCACCAGGCCGAGCAGGACCGCGATCTGCTTGACGAAGCCGGTCGTGAAGCGCCGGATGATCAGCACGATCACGAGAGTGATCCCGGCGAGTGCCAGGTTCTTCATCGAGCCGTAGTCGGGGGCCTTCATGTCGGGTCCCTGCGCCCAGCCGAACGCGACCGGCATCAGCGAGACACCGATGAGCGTGATGACCGTGCCGGTGACGACCGGTGGGAAGAACCGGACCAGCTTCGAGAAGAAGGGGGCGGCTATGAAGCCGAGCACCCCCGCGACGATCACCGCGCCGAAGATGATCGGCAGCGCGTCGTCCTTGTCCTTCGTCGAGCCGACGACGGCGAGCATCGGGGCGACGCCCGCGAAGGTCACGCCGTTCACGAACGGCAGCCGGGCGCCGATCTTCCAGATGCCGAGCGTCTGAAGGAAGGTCGCGAGCCCCGCCGTGAACAGGCAGGCGCCCGTCAGGAAGGTCAGGTCCTTCGGGCTGAGACCGATCGCCGCGCCGACGATGAGCGGGGGCGCGACCACGCCCGCGTACATCGCCGCCACATGCTGCAGACCCGTCGTCGCCATCTTCAGCGGCGGCAGCTTCTCGTCTACCGGATGTTTGGTATGCCCCGCGGATTCCTCTGCGGGGGTCGTGCCTTGCTTGGTGAACCTGGGCTTCGTCGCCACTGCGGCTCCTCCGGTTGTTTTCCAGCCCCGGCAGGCCGCCGGCGCTTTTCGCTTCAAGGAGGTGGTGCAAGGTGCAAGGTCGTGCTGATGGTGCTGGTGGTGCTGCGGTATTCAGTTGTTGTGCGCCCAGGTAGTACTGGCCGCCCCGGGAACGTGAAGCTTTGGGCCACGTTCCGGGGCGGCACTCGGTCGAACAGCCCGCTCGGCAGCTCGATCGAGTCCCCGGCCAGGGGCCGTCCCCCCTGACCGGAGTCTCAGGACCCGGCTGACAGGTCCTCAAAAACTCAGCTCTCGGCGGTGATCCGCGCGAGTCGCTGTGCCTCCGCCCGCGTGGAGCGGGCGATGGCGTCCTCGTCGACGTGCAGCAGGCGACTGTCCTCGACCACCGGCTTGCCGTTCACGAGGGAGAGGGTGACCGGTGCGGCCGCGCCGAAGACGAGCGCGGTCACCGGGTCGGCGATCGATGCGTGGGCGAGGGTGTCCATCTTCCACAGCACCAGGTCGGCCAGCTTGCCGACTTCGAGCGACCCGATCTGGGTTGCCCTGCCGAGGACTTGGGCGCCTCCGTACGTCCCCAGGCGCAGCGCCTGACGGGCGTTCAGGGCCGCCTCGCGATGCGCGCCGAGGCGGTTGATGAGGAGGGCGTTGCGCAGTTCCGTGTGCAGCTCGCCCGACTCGTTGGAGGCGGTGCCGTCGACGCCGAGGCCGACCGGGACGCCGGCCGCGAGCATGTCGGGGACCCGGGCAATTCCCGCCGCCAGGCGGGCATTTGAGGACGGGCAGTGCGCCACACCCGTCTTCGTGCGCCCGAACGCGGCGATGTCGGAGTCGTTCATGTGGACGCTGTGCGCCATCCACACGTCCTCACCGAGCCAGCCCGTCGACTCGAAGTAGTCGGTCGGGCCCATGCCGAACAGCTCGTGGCAGAACTTCTCCTCCTCGACCGTCTCACTGCCGTGGGTGTGAAGGCGTACCCCGAGGCGGCGCGCCAACTCGGCGCCCTGGCGCAGGAGTTCCGTAGAGACGGAGAAGGGTGAACAGGGGGCCACGGCCACCTGGGTCATCGCGTCGAAGGAGTCGTCGTGGTGCTTCTTGACGGTCTCCTCGGTCGCCGCGAGCGCGCCTTCGAGGGTCTCGACGGCGAAGTCCGGCGGCAGTCCGCCGTCCTTCTCGCTGCGGTCCATGGAGCCGCGCGCCAGGGTGAAGCGCACGCCGGTCTCCGAGGCGGCCCGGATGATCGATCCGGAGAGGTCGCCGGAGCCCTGCGGGAACACGTAGTGGTGGTCCATGGCGGTGGTGACACCGCCGCGGGCCATCATCGCGAGGGAGCCCTGCGCCGCCGCGTACGTCATCTGCTCGTCGATGCGCGCCCACGTCGGGTACAGCGCCACCAGCCAGTTGAACAGGTTGTGGTCCGTCGCCAGGCCACGGGTGATCCACTGGTAGAAGTGGTGGTGCGTGTTGACGAGGCCGGGTGTGGCCAGGTGGCCGGTGCCGTCGATCCGGCGGACGACGTTTTCGAGGCCCTCGGGCGCGCTGCCCGCGCCGATGGACTCGATCTTGTTGTCCGCTACGACGACATGGCCCGAGGCGTACTCGGTGTCGTGCGCGTCGACCGTCGCGATGGCGACGTTCTCGATGACAATGCGGTTTGCCGTGGCAGGCGCCATGGTGCTTCCTTCAGTCGTGTGTGACATGTGGGCACGGCAGGACCCTAGGAAGATTTGAGTGCCGCGGCAGGTGCGCCACGGGTGCCGAGATGGTGGAAGAACAGGTTGAGCGAGACGGCGACGAGCGCGCCGGCGCTGATTCCGGAGCCGAGCACGGTCTGCGCCCAGGCCGGGAAGTCCGCGTAGAAGCTGGGCGCGGCGAGCGGGATGATGCCCGCACCGAGCGAGACGGCCACCAGGATGATGTTGGAGCTGTCGTCGAGGCCCGCTTCGGAGAGCGTACGGATGCCGCTGACGGCGATCGAGCCGAACAGCACGATGCCCGCGCCGCCCAGGACCGGCATGGGGACCATGGAGACGACCGCGCCGAGCATCGGGAAGATGCCGAGGATCAGGAGGGTGCCGCCCGCGACGGCGACGACGTAGCGGCTGCGCACCTTGGTCAGGGAGACGACGCCGACGTTCTGGGCGAACGCCGAGGTCGGCAGGCCGCCGAAGATCGGTCCGATGAAGGTGGCGATGCCGTCGGTGCGCAGGCCCCGGGTGATGGTCCTCCCGTCGCACTCGCGCTCGCAGATCTCACCGATGGCGAGCATGCCGGCGCTGGACTCGGTCATCAGGACGAGCATGACGAGGCAGAGCGAGATGATCGCGGCGGGCTGGAACTCGGGGGCGCCGAAGGCGAACGGCGTCGGGAGCGCGGCCACGGGCGCGGTCTTGAGGGAGCTGAAGTCCGCCATGCCGAACGGGATCGCGGCGAGCGTGCCGATCAACATGCCGAAGAGCAGGGCGACTTGCTTGACGAAGCCCTTGCCGAAGCGCTGGATCAGCAGGATGACGACGAGCGTGAAGGCGGCGAGGGCGAGGTAGCGCATGTCGCCGTAGTCGACGGCGGTCTTGTCGCCGCCCTGGGCCCAGCCGACGGGCACGGGCATCAGGGTCACACCGATGAGGGTGATGACGACGCCGGTGACGAGCGGCGGGAAGAACCTGAGGAGCCGGCCGAAGAACGGACCGATCGCGAGGCAGAAGACGCCCGCGACCATGACCGCCCCGTAGATCGCGGGGAGTTGGTCGCCTTTGGCGTTCGTCTCGGCGATGGCGAGCATCGGCGCGATGCCCGCGGAGGACGCGGCGTTGACGAAGGGCAGCCGGTTGCCGACGAAGCCCTTGACGCCGAGCGTCTGGAGCAGGGTGGCCACGCCCGCGATGAGCAGCGACGCGGCGATCAGCCGGGTCTGGCCCGCGGTGTCGAGACCGACGGCCTGGCCGATGATGAGCGGCGGGGTGACGACGCCGGCGTACATGGCGGCGATGTGCTGGAGTGCGGCGGGCGCGAGCCGCGACGGGTGGAGCTTCTCGTCCACCGGGTGCACCTGCGAAGCGGTGCTCGTGGTGCTGCCCGATGGGCCGAAAGAATCAGAACACGGGCCCTCGGCTTCAGCCGGCCCCTTTGCTGGCACTGCCATTGCTTTATGTTCCCTCCGGGTGCAGGCGCGCCCCCGTCTACTGCGGGTGGACGGGGGCACGCAGCCGCGTCAAGTACGCCTGGGGCGTCAGAGGTTGGTCATGTCGACCGGGATGCGCTGGTCCGCGCCGTCCCGCAGGATGGTGGCCTCGATCAGGCCGTAGGGACGGTCGGCGGCCCAGTACACGGCGCCGTCCTTCGCTTCGTTCTCCAGGCCGAAGGCCGACAGGTCCTGCCGGAAGTGGTGCTTGTTCGGCGCGGAGAAGCGGATCTCGTCGATCTCGCTGCGGTTGTTGATGACGCGCGAACCCATCTGGAAGAGGGTCTGCTGCAGTGACAGCGAGTACGTCTCGACGAAGGCCTGGAGGATGTGCTTCTTCGACTGCTCGTAGGACTTGTTCCAGTTGGGCGTGCGCTCGTCGTCGACGCCCGTCCAGTTGTGCCGCCACCAGGTGGACAGCGACGTCGCGAGGATGCGGTCGTAGTCCTCCTTGAGCGTCGTGTACTTGTCCTTGATGTAGCCCCAGAATTCGGAGTTCGTCGTGTTCATCACGGTCAAGTCCTTGAGCCCGCTGAGGACTTCGAACTGCTCACCGTCATAGGTGACCTGAACCAGGCGCGTCTCCTGGCCCTTGCGGACGAAGGAGTGCTTGACCTCGTCGGAGCCGATGAACTTGGAGCCCGCGTCGGAGCCCGCGATGCGCTCCCAGGAGTACTCCTCGATGCGGATGCGCGCCCGGTGGATGGACGGCTGGCTCTCGACGAAGTGCCGGGCGAGCTCGATCCCGTACTGCTCCGCCGACTCGATGCCGTGTTCCTTGGCGAAGGCGAAGCAGGTGTTCTTGGTGGTGTCCGTCGGCAGGCAGTTGGCGTTCGACCCGGTGAGGTGGACGTCGTCGAGGTCACCGCTGAGAGCGACCGAGACGTTCAGGTCCTTGATGTGGTGGGTGTCGCCGTCCCGCGTGATCTTTACGACTCGGTTCTCGGCCTTGCCGTACTGGTTGTGTCCCAGGATCGTGGGCATGTCTGCTAGCTCCCTCGGTAAACGGAGTAGCCGAACGGGTTGAGCAGCAACGGCACGTGGTAGTGCTCGCCCGGCTTGACGGCGAACGTGATCGCCACCTCCGGGAAGAACGCTCCGGTCGTGTCGCTGTCCCGATTCGCGGGGGCGTCCTGCTGCGCATCGGCTTGCTTCTTGTCGAAGTACACCTCGGTCTCGAAGTCGAGGCGTACGTGGGTGGTGCCCTCCGGCAGCGCCGGCAGGTCCTTGCAGCGCCCGTCCGCGTCGGTGGCACTGCCGCCGAGCGCCTGCCACTCGGCGCCCGAACCGGCGCGCGCCGCAAGGGAAATGGCGACACCCTGGGCGGGGCGTCCGATGCTGGTGTCCAGAATGTGCGTGGACACCGACGCTGTGGTCTCGGTGCTCATCAGGCGTTCGCTTCCTGTTCTTACGGTGCTTCTACGATGCGGGTCAGGCGGATGCGGTTGATCTTTCCCAGTTCGATGCGGACGATCTCCCGCTCCTCCTCGGCCGTGTGGCCGGTCCGGGCCTTGAGCGCATCGAGCATCTGCTCCGCGGTCGCGCCGGTGGCGCAGATGAGGAAGACGTGACCGAACTTGTCCTGGTAGGCCAGGTTGAGTTCGAGCATCTCCTTCTTGAGCTCCTCGGAGGCCCCCGCCATGCCGCGCTGCTCGCGCGAGGACGTCGGGTCGCCGGGCTTCGGGCGGCCGATCGGCGGATGCCCCGCCATTGCCTCGGCGAGGTCGTCCGCGGTCAGTTCCGCCATCGCGGCGTCACTGGCGGTGAAGAGGGTCTCTGCGGAAGCGAAGGGGCGTTGGGCGAGAAGCTTGCTCCCCCACGCCGATGAAGCACACACCTCATGGAGCTCGGCCTGGGCCGCACTCTCGTCCGAGGAGTTGAACCGGGAGAGTCCCGGCGTCGAACCTGAAGTCACGGGGTGCCTCCGTGGCCTTGTGCTGGACGGGCTGCAGATAGCTAACGCCCCCGGAAACATCACGTCAACACTTTGTTGAAAACTCGGAGTGACAAAAAACCGCCGTCCGGATAGCGGACGGCGGTGTGGAGGCGTGCGGCAGGCTCGGTATCGTCCCAGGTCAGGGGGTCTTGTCCCGGTTGAGATAGTTGTAGACGGTGAAGCGGGAAACGCCGAGGGCGCCGGCGACGGTCTCCACACCGTGACGTACGGAGAACGCTCCGCGGGCCTCCAGGAGCCGTACGACCTCCTGCTTCTGCCTGCGGTCGAGCGCGGACAGCGGCATCCCCTTGGTGCGCTCCAGGGCGGCCAGGATGTGGTCGAGCGAGTCCGCCAGCTGGGGCAGGCGCACGGCCACGACATCGGCCCCCTGCCACGCCAGCACGACGTCGTCGGGGCCCGCGCCCTCCGGCGGCATCAGCTCCCCGCCCATCGCGTCGACCAGTGGCTTCACCGCCGTGATGAAGGCGTCCCCGGTGTCGTTCACGCGTCGTCACCCTTCCCCTTGGGGTCCCCCACCACGTTGACCTGCAGCGAGATCCGCGTCGCCCCGCTTTCGAGGCTGCTGCGCAGCAGGGCGTCGACCGCGGTCAGCACCTCGTCCGCGCCGCCCTCCGCCGTATTGCCGAACGGCCCGACGTCGACCTCGTCGAGATCGGCCGCCTCGATGACCCGGCGCGCCGCGAGCGCGTGCTCGGGCGCCTCCTCCAGGTCGAAGGGCTCCGTCGTGAACTCCAGTCTCAATCGCACGCGTTCAACCTAACGTGCGTGGGGCGGTCACCGGGAGCCACCGCGGGGATCAGGACGGGGATCAGGGTGGGGATCAGGGCGCGGGGCACGTACTGCTCGCGCTCTCGTAGGTCCGGTAGAGCGGCGATTTGCTCCGGTTCTCCTTCGGGAACGTCACGATGGGTACGGGTTTGCATACGGGCCAGTGCCCCTTCGGCCCCTCCAGCTCATCGGCGAACGTGAAGTCACCCGTGGCGGCCGGTACGCACTGCGCGCACTTGTCGGAGGGCGAACCCTGGCCCAGCTGACGGTTGACGTCGTCCTGGGTCACGGGCGGGCCGCCGTCCTCGTAGGCCTGGTACACGGCCCGATTCACCGCGGAGAGGGCGTCGTGGAACATCGCCGCGTAGCCGTCGTTGAGCGCGTTGTGCCGCTCGTGCGGAAAGGAACCCTCGTAGGCGGCCGCGAAGTCCTGGAAGCGCCCGGGTGCCTGCTCGCCGCCGTGGTCCCAGCGGGGTGCGTCCACCGCCGCCGCGGTCACGATCTGGATGTTCATGTTCTCGGCGATTCTGCGGATCTCCGGGGACTCGGTGCCCGGGTCCCGCCCGGTGCTGACGCGCAGGATGCTCAGCGGGTCGTCCTTCGGGTAGTCGCCGCAGGACGTGGTCAGGCGGATGGACCGCAGGAACGGCTCCAGGTCCGCGTCGCGTCCCGCGAGGAACACCGTCCTGGTGCCGGCCGAGCACATCGCGTCGACCGCCTGGCCGAAGACTCCCGTCTTGCCCTGCTGCGGCCCCTTCTTGCCCTGGTACCTGCCGATCCGCCCGTCCACCGGGTCGTGGTCGATGCCGTACTCCGCGCCGAACTCCTCGTAGAAGACGTTGCGCAGATTGGAGACGTAGTCGTCGTCCTTCCGGCTGTCGGCGATCATGAAGGCCTTCGCCCGGTTCATCCCGTTCGCGTCCACATAGCCCTTCAGTGCCTCGGCGAACTGCCTGTTGGAGGGCGAGACCTTGAACAGGTACTGGTCCTCCATGCCATTGGCGCTCAGCGCGGCACTGACGGACGGGATCCGGTGCTTCGCGAGGCTTCGCACCGCGTCCAGCGTCCTGCTGTCACTGTTGGGGAAACCGATGGCGGCGACGAGCGGGGCCTGCTCGTCCTCGGTCCGGGCGACCAGCTCGCGGGTCACGGGCGACCAGTAATTCAGGTACTCACCCACGTTGGCGAACACGAGCCGGATCGCGGTGTCCTTCGTGTTCGGGCCGGTGTTGAACACGTGCTGCGCGGCGTAGGCACCCTGCAACGCGTGCCGGATGAGCTCCGGAGACATGGCCGCCCCCGGGGTCCTCGCGGTGTACGGCATGACGACGGCGACGCTCACCTGCCTCTTTCCCGACTTCTCCGCGATCTCGTTCTCGCCCGCGATGCGTCCCAGTACGTCCTTCAGGTCCGGGTCGCCCAGGGCGTCCGGCCGCTCCGTCACCCCGATGCACTCGTCGGAGGACCCCATCCGCCGCAGCTCATGGCTGTCCGAGCAGTAGTTCCTGTGGTCGAGATACGTGTCCACTCCCCACCACGCCCCGCCCCCGACCAGCGCCCCGACGACCACCCACAGCGCGATCACGTCGATCAGGCCGAACACCCGGAACCGGATCCGCCGCGGCAGCCAGGGCCAGTTCCTGCGGTCCGTCCAGCGGCCCCTCATGCCACCCCTCCCCAGCTGCGCTCCAGCGGCCAGTCCTCGCCGTCGCGGACGGCGCGCGGCCAGCGGACCGCGACCTGGGCGAGGATCGCGCGCCCGGTCAGGTGCTGGGCGGACAGAAACGACAGGTCCTGTCCGATCCGGGCGGCCAGCAGCCGGTCCGCCTCGGCCAGCTCGTCGGCGGCGTACCAGAGCGCGTGCAGCAGCCGGTAGATCGCCTGCTTCTCCAGGCTCGCCTCCGGGTCCGCCCGCACCTGAAGCAGGTCCCTGCGGCCCTTGCCGACCTCCTGGCACTGCTCGAACCAGAGGTCGCCAGGCGGGCGCGGCGCGTGCGCCACCGTCCGCAGCGTGCGCAGCCACTCCAGGGCGTCACCGTCGGAGCGTACGAACTCCGTGTGCAGCCGGTCGACGACCTCCTGGGTCTCTCCCCCGGCCAGCCGGTGCCACAGGAAGCGGGCCCACTCGTCGCGCCCGGCCCGCCCCGCGCGGCCCTCGGCCCGCCGCCTGTGGTGCTGCGCGAGCAGTCCGTGCGCGTCGCCCCAGCCCACGCCGCCCGCGCCGCGCCCGCTGCGCATCTGGTGCACGAGCAGCGTGCGCAGAAAGCGGTCCGTGATGAACGGCCGGCTGCCCGGCCCCCGCGACCAGCGCTCCCGCTCCAGTTGGGCGGCGACGCCGTCCGCCGCGGCCAGGTCGTCGATCCGGCGCGGCACCCACCGCTCGGCCAGCTGTTCCGCCGCCTCCCGGTCCCAGGCCAGCGAGAGCAGGCACAGCTCGTCGTGGTTCTCGCTGCCGACAAGGGTGTTGAGCAGCCGCCAGATGACCGACTCCCCGGCGCCGCCGGGGTGGTCCAGGTCGAGGAGTTCCTCGGCCGCCACCCACTCCTCGCCGCGCGCCTCGTGCACGACGGCGTCGCACATTCTGCGGGCTCCCATGGGGTGGCCGCGGGTCAGATCGTGCAGCGCCGTCGCGATGTACGGGTCGAAGGTGACGCGCTCGTCGCTGCGGAGCATGCGTTCCAGGTGTTCCGTGTCGAGTGGCGGCAGCGGCAGGAGCAGCACCCCCTCGGACGGCTCCGCGCTGTCGCGGCTCCACCGGGTGCGGGCTCCGACCTCCTGCAAGGGCTGGCGCGTGGCCCGGTGGTACGGGGCGGTCTCCTGCTCCTCCTCGGGTGTCTCATCGTCGTCGTCCGCGTCACCGCGCAGCTCCGTGGCGAGCACGACCAGCGGGTCGCGGGCGCCGCGCTCCTGCAACGCGCGCTGTTCCAGGAGGAGTTCGAGGAAGTCACGGCCGGGGTCGGTGTGCACGTTGTCGAGCAGGATCAGCGGCCGCGGCGCCCGGTTCCCGCGCCGCAGCCTGCCGTAGCGCACATCCCTGAGGAACGCGGCCATCAGCATGCGTTCGACGCCGCGCCGGAAGCCGCGGCCCTGGTGGAACTCCTGGCAGAGCCGGGCCACGGCCCGCGCGCGCTGGGCGGCGGGCACCCGGGGCGGCTCGGCGGCCGCGTCGGGCGGCATCCCGCGCAGCCGGTTGTCGCTCTCGCTGCGGTGGCTCTCGTACCAGCCGACCAGTCCGCGGGGGCCGAGCCTGCGCGTGCGGCGGCGGTACTGCCTGGCGAGGTAGGTGCGGACGGCCGCCTCGGGGAACTCGGCGGGGTCGGGCGAGCCGCCCTCCGCGGGCGTCGGCAGCGCGGGGCGGAACAGCGCGTCCCAGGTGGGCGGGGGTTCGCCGGCCGGCCAGGGGCCCAGCAGGGCGGCGGCGTGCCGGTCGGCGATGTCGAGCTCGTCGTCGATGCCGGGGCGCCGGGCCGAGATCACGGCGAGCAGTCCCGCGGTCGTCCTGGGAAAGCGCAGCCGCCCGAACCCGGCGACGGGGAGCGAGAGTTGACGGACCAGCTCGACCAGCATCTCGACCATGTACGAGTTGTTGGCGATCTCGGGGCCGACCCTGGCCCGCTCCTCCAGGTCCGTGCAGTTGATCCGGGCGAAGGGGACGCGCGGTCCCGGCCAGGGGCCGGTGTCGGGGGCGTAGGCGCGCTGGAGGTCGTTCAGCATGGCGCTCTTGCCGGTGCCGTGCCGCCCGCTGAGCAGCACGACGGGCTGGTCGTCGGCGAACTCCCGGCGGCGGCGCCTGCGGTGACGCTCGCGTTCCAGGCCGATGAGGCGCGGCACCAGCTGACTGAGGAGCGGCTGGCGCGCGTACACCTCGGGTATCTGGTCGTCGGATTCGGTGCTGGTCCCCCCGCGGTCCGTCATGGCAGCCTCAGCGTCTGGCGGACGAAGTCGGCGAGGAAGCCGACCACCACCTCCTTGCCGACGGACGCGCTCTCGCTCTGCAGCACGCCCGGGATGCGCTCCATGAAGCGCCGCACCAGGCCGTCGTCGGGCCGGTCGCCGCGGTCGATGGTGTCGGTCAGCTCGTCGGCGAGTTCGCGCACCTGCCGCAGTTCGCTGTCGCTCTCGGTCGCCTCGGGCAGGGAGGCCTGGACGAGCTGGGCCAGCTGCTCGTATGAGATCACCACGCCCTCGCCCTGTTCCGCCGGGCTGACGTGGACGGGCGCGGGCAGTTCCAGGTGGTTCCTCGCGTACTCCAGGTCCTCCACCGGGAGCTGGCGGCCGCAGTAGAAGGCCTCGCTGGCCCACAGGAAGTTCTCGGGGTTGGACTCCTCGCCGCTGCGGTGCTGTCCGGCCCGGTCCCAGTACGCGAACAGGGCCGCCTTCGCGTAGCGGCGCCTGGCCTCCCGGTCGGCGTACGCCTCGTCCCAGACGGCGACCTCGGCGAGCCCGGCGGCGGTGGGGCTGACGAGGGGCGGGTCGGCGCCCGAGTCGTTGTGCTCGGTGAGCCAGCCGAGTGCGCCGAGCCGTCCCACGGCATCGGCGACCAGGTCCACGCTACACCGCTCGTGCGGCGCGAAATCGGCGCTGGCCACGCGACTCGCCCCGCCCGTGCCGGTCTGCTCGACGAGCCAGCGCAAGAACCGCGCGGACGCGGCCCCCGTCTCGTCGTAGACCGGCGAGAGGCCGTTCGTCGGCACTGACCGGGATCCGCCCATCTCCCCCAACTCCCGTGACCGGCAACGGGCGTTCACCTTCCCCGAACTTCGAGGCCAAACACGTGTCACGAGCCGGTTTCTTGAGACCCCGGCCGGGGCGCGGGCGCGGCGAATTTCGACGTCCCCTCTTGACAGCCACGAGCCCTTACAGGCAATCTTCCATCAAGTAGAAACGAACTTCCGCGATACGGAAGATTGACCATGACGAACCTGAAGGGAGCGCCGACCCTGATGGGCTTCACAGACCAGCGCTTCAACGTCAACCTGTCGATCCTCTTCACCGAGCTCCCGCTCCTGGAGCGCCCCGCGGCCGCTGCCGCGGCGGGCTTCACCGCGGTCGAGCTGTGGTGGCCCTGGGTCGACGCCCCCACCCCCGAGCAGCCCGAGCTCGACGCCCTGCGCGCCGCGATCAAGGACGCGGGGGTCCAACTCACCGGGCTGAACTTCTACGCGGGTCAGCTGCCGGGCCCGGACCGGGGCGCCCTGTCGATCCCCGGCGAGGAGAGCGAGAAGTTCCGCGCGAACATCGACGTCGCGGCCGACTTCGCGCAGTCCCTCGGCTGCACGGCGCTCAACGCGCTGTACGGCAACCGCGTCGACGGCGCCACGGAGCAGGAGCAGGACGAGCTCGCCCTGGAGAACCTGGTGCTCGCGGCCCGCGCCGCCGACCGCGTCGGCGCCGTACTGCTGATCGAGGCGCTGAACGCGCCCGAGTCGCCGAAGTGCCCGATCGTGAGCGCCCCCAAGGCGATCGAGATCGTGGACAAGGTGAACGCGGCGACCGGCCTCGGCAACGCCAAGTTCCTGATGGACCTGTACCACCTGTCCATGAACGGCGAGGACCTTCAGGCGATCATCACCGCCTACGCCGACAAGACGGCGCACGTGCAGATCGCCGACAATCCGGGCCGCGGCGCCCCCGGCACCGGCTCGCTGCCGCTGGACGAGCTGCTCGACCAGCTGAAGAAGGCCGGCTACGAGGGCTACGTGGGCCTGGAGTACAAGCCGGGCGACGCCCCGAGCGCCGAGGCCTTCGACTGGCTGCCGCGCGAGCACCGCGCCGCGTGACCAAGTAACAGGTCGTCAATTCATCGACGTACAAAAGCTTTTGGAGTCACCCTCATGAGCAACAACCTCCCCAAGGTCGCGTGGATCGGTCTCGGCATCATGGGTTCCCCCATGTCGGAGAACCTGATCAAGGCCGGCTACGACGTCACGGGCTTCACCCTGGAGCAGGACAAGCTGGACCGCCTCGCCGCGGCCGGCGGCACGGTCGCCGCGTCGATCGCCGAGGCCGTGCGCGACGCCGATGTCGTCGTGACGATGGTCCCCGCCTCCCCGCAGGTCGAGGCCATCGCGTACGGCGCCGACGGCATCCTGGAGAACGCGAAGTCGGGCGCGCTGCTCGTCGACATGTCGTCGATCACGCCGCAGACCTCGGTCGACCTCGCGAAGGCCGCCAAGGACAAGGGGATTCGCGTCCTGGACGCCCCCGTCTCCGGTGGCGAGGCCGGCGCGATCGAGGCCGTCCTGTCCATCATGGTCGGCGGCGAGCAGGCCGATTTCGACGAGGCCAAGCCGCTGCTCGACGCGCTCGGCAAGACCATCGTGCTGTGCGGTCCGCACGGCTCGGGCCAGACCGTGAAGGCCGCCAACCAGCTGATCGTCGCCGTGAACATCCAGGCGTGCGCCGAGGCCGTGGTCTTCCTGGAGAAGTCCGGCGTCGACCTCAAGGCGGCCCTGGACGTCCTGAACGGCGGCCTCGCCGGCTCCACCGTGCTGACCCGCAAGAAGGACAACTTCCTGAACCGGGACTTCAAGCCGGGCTTCCGCATCGACCTGCACCACAAGGACATGGGTATCGTCACCGACGCCGCCCGCAATGTCGGTGCCGCGCTGCCCGTCGGCGCCACGGTCGCCCAGCTGGTCGCCTCGCTGCGCGCCCAGGGCGACGGCGGCCTCGACCACTCGGCGCTGCTGCGCGCGGTCGAGCGCCTCTCGGGCGACCAGCCCAAGTAGGCCCCCATACTTCCGGGCCGTGGCGGCGCTGACACCTGTCCTGTCGCGCCCAGGCGTCGCCGCGGCCCGGAACCCTTATTCGCGTACCCATAACTTCAACAAACTGTTGACGTAGCAGTTCAGAGGTACTTACGCTCCGAACACCTCAGCAGCCACAGCACGGAAGGTCACGATGTCGAAGCGCGTGCTTACGACCGAGTCCGGCGCCCCCGTCGCCGACAACCAGAACTCCGCCACCGCCGGCGTCGGTGGCCCGCTCCTGCTCCAGGACCAGCACCTCCTGGAGAAGCTCGCCCGCTTCAACCGCGAGCGCATCCCGGAGCGCGTGGTGCACGCCCGCGGCTCCGGCGCGTACGGCTACTTCGAGGTGACGGACGACGTCACCGACTACACGTACGCCGACTTCCTGAACTCGGTGGGCAAGCGCACCGAGGTCTTCCTGCGCTTCTCGACCGTCGCCGACAACCTCGGCGGCGCGGACGCCGTCCGTGACCCGCGCGGCTTCGCGCTGAAGTTCTACACCGAAGAGGGCAATTACGACCTCGTCGGCAACAACACCCCGGTCTTCTTCATCAAGGACCCGCTGAAGTTCCCCGACTTCATCCACTCCCAGAAGCGCGACCCGTTCACGGGCAAGCAGGAGCCGGAGAACGTCTGGGACTTCTGGGCGCACGCCCCCGAGGCCACGCACCAGATCACCTGGCTGATGGGCGACCGCGGCATCCCGGCCTCCTACCGCCACATGAACGGCTACGGTTCGCACACCTACCAGTGGACGAACGAGCAGGGCGAGGCCTTCTTCGTCAAGTACCACTTCAAGACGAACCAGGGCGTACGCAGCCTGTCGGCCGAGCAGGGCGCCGAGCTCGCCGGCAAGGACGCCAACTCGCACCAGACGGACCTGTTGCAGGCCATCGAGCGGGGCGTGAACCCGTCGTGGACCGTGCACGTCCAGCTGATGCCGGCCGCCGACGCGGCGGACTACCGCTTCAACCCGTTCGACCTCACCAAGGTGTGGCCGCACAAGGACTACCCGTTGCAGCGCGTGGGCCGCCTGGTCCTGGACCGCAACCCCGAGAACGTCTTCGCCGAGGTCGAGCAGGCCGCCTTCTCCCCGAACAACTTCGTTCCGGGCATCGGCCCCTCCCCCGACAAGATGCTGCAGGGCCGCCTGTTCGCCTACGCGGACGCGCACCGCTACCGGCTGGGCGTCAACCACACCCAGCTCGCGGTGAACGCCCCGAAGGCTGTTGCCGATGGCGCGAACAACTACGGCCGCGACGGCGTCATGGCGGCCAACGCCTACGCCCGCAGCCGCAAGAACTACGAGCCGAACTCCTTCGACGGCCCCGTCGAGACCGGCCGCCCGCTGGCCGCGCCGCTCGCCGTCAACGGCCACACGGGCACGCACGAGGCCCCGGCCCACACGAAGGACGACGACTTCTTCCAGGCGGGCGAGCTGTACCGCCTGATGTCGGAGGACGAGAAGGGACGCCTGGTCGCGAACATCGCGGGCGGCCTCTCCCAGGTCTCGCGCGACGACATCGTCGAGAAGAACCTGGCCCACTTCCACGCCGCCGACGCCGACTACGGCAAGCGCGTGGAGGACGCGGTCCGCGCCCTGCGCGAGGACTGACCCCTCCGGGCAACACCCAGACTGCGTACGAGGGTTGACGGGAGGTCTTCCCCCGTACGCAAAGCCCCGCAGCGTTCATGTGACCCGGATGAGGGGTGGTCGCACGGACAGCTGTGGGCGGACGAGGACCGCGGCGGCTTGTGCAGCGTACGAGCCAGTGCGGTGGTGAAGGTTCCTCCGCTCCCCTCTCGACCTGAGGGAGGGGAGCGGAGAACCGTCGTACGTCAGCCGCCGCGGTCCCAGCCAATTCCCCGACGGGGTCCACCCGTTGGGGTTTCCTCGGTCTCCGTCCGGTGGCGCGCATGCATGTTCCGCCAGTCGCGCGCCGTCGGACGGCAACAACTCCCACAGCTGTGCCCCGGGTACGACGGTGTACCCGGGGCACTTCGGCGTACGCCGCGGCCCTCCGGGCCGAACAGGTCGGCTCCCGGTCTCCACGGGCGCCCCACCCCTACCGGACTTTCCCCGGAGCCGACGTGGCCCACCCGGCCCCCGGCTGGCCCCGCCCGAAACGCCGGACGTGCCCCCCCCCCACACCCACTGTCCCTCGCCGCCAGAGCGGGTTGCTCTACCCGGCCGTGCGCCCCGCCAAAGGCAACATCGCCCTCTCCCCCGGCACGTCTCCCACTGATCGCCCCCTCCGGGGGCTACGGCCTCCCGGGCCTCGGGCTGACCGAAGCCTCCGGAGGGGGCGATCAGTGGGAGACGTGCGGGCGTCGGCGCGGCCGGGCAAGGACGGTGCCGGCGCAACTGGATGGGCGGGGCCGGATCCCCCGGAGAAGCGCCGGTGCCGCGCAGCCATCACTGCCACCGCCCGCGACTCTGCCCACCCCGGCCCCGGGGAGGCCGGAGCCCCCGGAGGGGGCGGGTGGGTGGGAGGTGAGCGGGCACCGGCGCAAGA
>NZ_JAOZYC010000007.1:0-19311 GCF_035798155.1 Streptomyces endophyticus
GGCGCGGCGCCCGCGGGCGCCGCACCGCAGGACAGGCCCGCAGCGGGCAAGGCCGCGGTGGACCGCCTGTACGAGCAGGCCGAGAAGGCCACCGAGGCGTTCAACCGGGCCGACGAGCGCGCGGACAAACTCCGCGAGGAACTCGCCGACACCCAGGACCAGGTGGCCCGCGGGCAGGAGCGGATCAACGCGATGCGGCGCGCGCTCGGCGTGGTGGCCGGCGCCCAGTACCGGTCCGGCGGCATGGACCCCTCGCTCGCCCTGATGCTCTCCTCCGACCCGGACGGCTACCTCGACAAGGCCGGCACGCTCGACCGGATCGGCGCCAGGAACGCGGGCGAGCTGGTCGAACTGCGGGGCGCCCAGCGCGATCTGGACCAGCGCAGGGCCGAGGCGCGGGCCGAGCTCGCCGAGCTGGAGGCCAGCCGCAAGGCCGTCCGGCAGCACAAGCACACCGTGGAGAAGAAGCTGGCCAAGGCGCGGCGGCTGCTCAACGCGATGCCGAACGGGGAGCGGGCCGCGTACGACCGGGCCTCGCGCAGTGAGACCCGCCCCGACCTGGCCGGTGCGGGCCCCGCCTCCTCCGCCCGCGCGGCCATCGCGCTCGCCGCCGCCAAGTCGGCGCTCGGCAAGCCGTACGTCTGGGGTGCGACGGGACCCTCCGGCTTCGACTGCTCGGGCCTGATGCAGTGGTCGTACGGGCAGGCGGGCGTCGGTCTGCCGCGCACCTCGCAGGCGCAGCGGTACGCGGGCCGCCAGGTCCCGGTGTCCCAGGCGCAGCCCGGAGACCTCGTGGCGTACGGCTCCGACGCCCACCACATCGGCATCTACGCGGGCGACGGCCAGGTGATCCACGCGCCGCACCCGGGCGCCCCGGTGCGCTACGACCCGGTCGGCATGATGCCCGTCTCATCCGTGACCCGGGTCTGACGCCTCCCGTGGGACTTCGCCGTACGATCTGAAAGATGGCTGGTGGACGGCGTGCGGTGGGCAGGGCGGGGAGTGCGGTGGCACTGGGCGCCCTGCTCGTAGGGCTTTCCGCGCTCTCCGGGTGCGGCGGGGACGAGGGGCCGAAGGGCGCCGACGCGTCGGCCGTGCAGCGGGTGCTCAACCAGCGGGCGCACGCCGTCGTCACCCGGGACGGGCCCGCGTACCGGTCGACGGGCAGCGCGGATCCCGGCCTGCTCGACGACCTCTCCGAGGTCCCGCTCGACTCCTGGCAGTACAAGCTCACCCATCTGGAGCGCGCCGGGTCCCGCGCCACCGCCACCGCAGAACTGCGCTACCGCGTCGACGGCTACGACAAGGCGCCCGTGGTCGCCGAGCGCAGGCTGACCCTCGGCCACGGCGACGACGGCTGGTACGTCACCGGGGACCGACCAGGGAAGAAGGCGGGCGAGCAGCTGTGGGAGCAGGGCCCGGTGACGGCGGTGAAGGGCGCGCACAGCCTGGTGCTCGGAGTCGGCAAACCGCGTTCCGAACTGCGCTCGTACGCGAAGCTCGCCGACGAGGCCGTGCCCTCGGTGCAGCGCGCCTGGGGCGGCGACTGGGCGCGCCGGGTCGTCGTCCTGGTGCCCGAGTCCCTCGACGAGATGGGCGAGTTGCTGGGCGCGCCCGCCGCCGGCTACCAGGGGATCGCGGCCGTCACGACGGGTGAGGCGGGCGGTCCCCACACGGCGCCGGCGGACCGGGTGATCCTCAACCCCGAGGCGTACGGCCTGCTCGGCGAGGTCGGCAAGCAGGTCGTCCTCACCCACGAGACGGCCCACGTCGCCACCCGCCGCGCGACGTCCGCCGCGACCCCGCTGTGGCTCTCCGAGGGGTACGCGGACTGGGCGGGCTACCGCGAGAGCGACCGCACACCGGGCCAGGCGGCGCCCGAGCTGCGCCGCGCGGTCCAGCAGGGCGCGACGCTCGCAGGGCTCCCCGACGACGCGGACTTCGGCTTCTCCGGCGACTCCGCGAAGCTCGCCCGCGCGTACGAGAGCGGCTGGCTGGCCTGCCGGATGATCGCGGACCGGTGGGGCGAGGCGAAGCTCAACGCCTTCTACACGGCGGTCGGCGGCCACAAACAGCGGGCCGGGGCCGTCGACGGTGCGCTGCGACAGGCCCTCGGCATCGACGAGCAGGAGTTCGTGGCGCAGTGGCGGCAGTACGTGCGGTCCGAACTCGGTTCCTAGCGGGCGGTGACCGTGTCGTCGTGCGAGGTCTGCGCGGGCGCGGGATCGCGCTCGGCGCGCCGGGGCTCGGTCACCGTGGCGCGCCACAGCCGGCGGCAGGCGCTGAGGGAGGCCACGACGAGCAGGCCGTTGCGCACGAAGAGGAGGGTGACGCCGAGCGGGTCGCTGGCCACCACGTTCCCGAAGTACAGCGGGAACTCCAGGAACGTCACGAAGGTCGCCGCGAGCACCAGCCACACCGGCAGCGTCATCCGGCTGTCGCGGAACAGCAGGCAGACGGCGGCCACGCCCACCAGCCACACCATGTACTGCGGGCTGATCACCCGGCTCGTCGTCGTGAACAGCAGCACCGCCGTCAGGCCCGCGTCGGCGAGCGTCGAGGACTGCCAGGCGCGCGCCTTGAACCGCCACAGCACCAGCCAGCCGAACGCCAGCGCCGTGAGCACCTGCGCCAGCGTGCTCACCACGTCCACGTACGGGCCGAGGAACTCCACCGAGCCGTAGTTCAGCTGCACCGTGCCGTTCCAGCCGAACTGGCGCGCCACGTGGAAGACCAGCGAGCCGAGGGACTCCACCTCGGTGCCGCGGTCCTTCTGGAACGTGAGGAAGGCGAGTGCGCCCGGCATCGCGACCGTGAAGGCGATGAGCAGCCCGGCGGCCGTCACGATCGCCGTGCCCCACGTCTGCCGGGTGGCCCGGCCGCGCCGCGTACCGAGCAGCAGCAACGCGGGCCACACCTTGATCACCGCACCGATCGCGGCGAAGACGCCCGCAGCCCGCGGATGCCGGGCCGCCGCGAGCAGCGCCGCGATCGCGACGGCCGTCACCATCACGTCGTAGCGCGCGTAGACGGTCTGTCCGAGCAGCGGCAGCCCGATGACCCACACCCAGGTGCCGCGCCGCGACCTGCCCCGCCGTTCGGAGACGTAGAGGAGCATCAGCAGGACGACGGCGTCCGCCAGGAACGCGAGCAGGAAGAACGCGGAGGCGTACGACAGGAAGGGCAGCAGCGCGGGGGAGAGGATCGCCATCGCGGCGGCCGGCGGGTACTGCCACGTCACATCGCCCAGAGGGAACGTTCCGGTGCGCAGCACGTCGAACCAGCCCTGGTAGATCACGTGGACGTCGCTGGTCACATCGGGGCCCGGGACCACGATCACCTTGAAGACGCACAGCAGGAGCAGCGCCCGGGTCAGTACCCAGGTGACCAGGAGCCCGGCGGGCGTTCGCGACTTCATTCGAGACATGATGCCGGGAAGCCCTGTGGCCTGGCCATGGACCCCCGCGGCGGGGCGGTCCCCGCCGGGCGCGTTCGGTACTGTCGGCGGTGATGCGCCAGACACCGAAGACTCTGCTCGTGACCAACGACTTCCCGCCGCGCCCCGGTGGGATCCAGGCGTTCCTGCACAACATGGCGCTGCGCCTGGATCCTGAGCGGCTCGTCGTCTACGCCTCGACGTGGAAGCGCAGTCGTGAGGGCGTCGAGGCCACGGCGGCCTTCGACGCGGAGCAGCCGTTCACCGTGGTGCGCGACAACACGACGATGCTGCTTCCGACCCCGCGCGTGACCCGGCGCGCGGCCGGTCTGCTGCGGGCGCACGGCTGTACGTCGGTGTGGTTCGGGGCGGCGGCGCCGCTCGGCCTGATGGCGCCCGCGCTGCGCAGGGCCGGCGCCGAGCGCCTGGTCGCGACGACGCACGGGCACGAGGCGGGCTGGGCCCAACTCCCCGCGTCCCGGCAGCTGTTGCGGCGGATCGGGGAGGGTACGGACACGATCACGTACCTCGGCGAGTACACGCGCTCGCGCATCGCGGCGGCGCTCACGCCCGCGGCGGCGGGGCGGATGGAGCAGCTCCCGCCGGGGGTCGACGAGAAGACGTTCCACCCGGGCTCGGGCGGCGACGTGGTGCGGGCGCGCCTCGGCCTGACGGATCGTCCGGTGGTGGTGTGCGTCTCGCGCCTCGTGCCCCGCAAGGGCCAGGACACCCTGATCCTCGCCATGCCGAAGATCCTCGCGGCCGTGCCGGACGCGGTGCTGCTGATCGTCGGCGGCGGCCCGTACGAGAAGGAACTGCGCAAGCTGGCCCAGGAGACCGGCGTCGCGGACTCCGTGCGCTTCACGGGATCCGTGCCGTGGGAGGAACTGCCCGCGCACTACGGGGCGGGGGACGTCTTCGCGATGCCGTGCCGTACGCGGCGGGGCGGGCTCGACGTCGAGGGCCTCGGCATCGTCTACCTGGAGGCCTCCGCGACCGGGCTCCCGGTCGTCTCCGGCGACTCCGGCGGCGCGCCCGACGCGGTGCTCGACGGCGAGACGGGCTGGGTCGTCCGCGGCGGCTCCGAGACGGAGTCCGCGGACCGCATCATCACGCTCCTCCAGGACCCGGAACTCCGCCGCCGGATGGGCGAGCGGGGCCGCGCATGGGTCGAGGAGAAGTGGCGCTGGGACTTGCTGGCGGAGCGGTTGCGGGGGCTGTTGTAAGCGGGTGCCGTGGTCGGCGCCTGTCGTGATGGGCGCGCGGCACCGGGGCGCCGCCTTGCCCACCCTGCCGCCCCAGGCGGCAGATTGCCCAAGGCGGGGTGGCGGCACCCCGCGAGGCCGACGCCCCCGGAGGGGGCGGGTGGGTGGGAGTTGAGCGGGGGAGATCGCTTGGGCGAGACGGGCCCATCAAGCCCCGCCGGCGATTGAGGCGCGGGGTCCGGGGCGGAGCCCCGAGGCGTGAGTGGGACATCCGCCGCACCGCGCAACCACGTGCCGCAGCGGATCCCACCCGGTACCGCTACCCGCGGTAAATCGCCTCGACCTCGTCCGCGTAATCCTTCGCCACCACATTCCGCTTCAGCTTCAGCGAAGGCGTCAGGTGCCCCGACTCCTCGGTGAACTGGGCGCCGAGGATACGGAACTTGCGGACCGACTCCGCCTTGGACACCGCCGCGTTGCCGTCGTCCACGGCCGCCTGGACCGTGGCAAGCAGGTCGGGGTCGTGCTGCAGCGACGCCACCGTCGAGCCCACCGGCTTGCCGTGGTCCGCGGCCCACTTGCCGAGGAACTCCTCGTCGATCGTGACGAGCGCGCCGACGAACGGCCGACCGTCGCCGACCACCATGCACTCGGCGACGAGCGCGTGCGCCCGGATCCGGTCCTCGATCACCGCGGGGGCGACGTTCTTGCCGCCCGCCGTGACGATGATCTCCTTCTTGCGACCGGTGATCCGCAGGTACCCGTCCTCGTCGAGGGTGCCGATGTCACCGGTGTGGAACCAGCCGTCGGCCAGCGCCTCCTCGGTGGCGCCCTGGTTGTTCCAGTAGCCGGTGAAGAGGTGCTCGCCGTGCAGCAGCACCTCGCCGTCGTCGGCGATCCGGACCACGGAACCCGGCAGCGGCTGGCCCACCGTGCCGATCTTCTGGCGGTCCCACGGGTTGAACGCCGTGGCCGCGCAGGACTCGGTGAGGCCGTAGCCCTCCAGGACCGTGAAGCCGATGCCGCGGAAGAAGTGGCCGAGCCGCTCGCCGAGCGGCGCGCCGCCCGAGATCGCGTACTCGCCGCGCCCGCCGAGGACGGTCCGCAGCTTGCCGTAGACGAGCTTGTCGAACGTCTTGTACTTGAGCTTCAGGGCCAGCGAAGGACCGTTCGGGGTGTCGAGCGCGCGGCTGTACTCGATCGCCGTGTCGGCGGCCTTGTCGAAGATCTTGCCCTTGCCGTCGGCCTGCGCCTTGGCGCGCGCCGAGTTGTAGACCTTCTCGAAGACGCGCGGCACGCCCAGGATCAACGTAGGCCTGAAGGCGGCCAGTTCGTCGGTGAGCTGCTTGATGTCGGGGGCGTGGCCCAGCTTGATCGGGGCCATCAGCGAGGCGACCTCGACCAGTCGGCCGAAGACGTGCGCCACCGGCAGGAAGAGCAGCACGGAGCACTCGCCCGTACGGAACAGGGGGCCGAGGCGCGCCACGATGTTGCCGCACTCCGCGAAGAAGCTGCGGTGCGTGAGGACACAGCCCTTGGGGCGTCCTGTGGTGCCCGAGGTGTAGACGATGGTCGCCGGGTCGTCGGCCTTCGCGATGGCGCTGCGGTCGTCGACCATCCCGTCGGAGAGCCCGGCGCCGGCGCGGTACAGCTCGTCCAGGCCCCCGCCCTCGATCTGCCAGACGTCCCGCAGCTCGGGCAGCCGGCCGCGCACGGAGGCGACGGCCGCGGCGTGCGTGTCCAGCTCGACGAGGATGCCGACCGCGCCCGAGTCGCCGAGGATCCACTGGATCTGCTCGGGCGAGCTCGTCTCGTAGACGGGAACGGTGATCGCGCCCGCGCTCCAGATCGCGAAGTCGAGCAGCGTCCACTCGTAGCGGGTGCGCGACATGAGCGCGATGCGGTCGCCGGCCTGCACGCCGGACGCGATCAGGCCCTTGGCTGCGGCGCGCACCTCGGCGAGGAACTCGACGGACGTGACGTCCGTCCACGTGCCGCCGACCTTTCGGCCGATCACGGCGACGTCCGGGTGCTGCGCGGCGTTTCTGCGAACGATGTCGGTCAGATTGCCGTCCGCGGGGACCTCGTACAAAGCGGGAAGGCTGAACTCGCGCAAGACTGCTGCTCCTCGTAGGGCGCCGGCGCCACTCTTCTGTGATGCGTCGGTGCGGTCCAAGATCGGGCAGGTGCACAGTGCATCAATGAATTGTCCGCCTGAACTCGGCTGAACTCGACGGCGCTCATTGCTTGAACTGAACACGACTGGACTGCCCGGACGTTACCCACCGGTACTGCTTCTTCGATAGGGGGGTCGGACCAGATGTTCGCTGCGTCACACGTTGCCGCGACTGTTCTCGCACCCTAGTCCAGGAATCGGCCGACTCGGAAGTAACCGCAGGTCCGACGGCCTCTACCCATTCTGGGACCCATCGTCCTAGGGTGATCGCCATGCGCGTACACGTAGTCAGCGATGTGCACGGAAACTCCACCGACCTCGCACGAGCCGGAGACGGCGCCGATGCCCTCGTTTGCCTCGGTGACCTGGTGTTGTTCCTTGATTACGCAAATCACTCGCGCGGCATTTTCCCTGAATTGTTCGGAGTCGAGAACGCGGACCGCATCGTCGAACTGCGTACCGCCCGCCGCTTCGAGGAGGCGCGCGCCTTCGGAGCGGAGCTCTGGGCGGGCATAGACCGTGTGCCTGCCATCGAAAAAGCGGTGCGCAAGCAGTACGCGGAGATGTTCGCGGCCTTCCCCACACCGACGTATGCGACCTACGGCAATGTCGATATGCCGAAACTCTGGCGTGAGTACGCCGCCCCCGGCACGACGGTGCTCGACGGGGAGCGCGTCGAGATCGGCGGCTGGGTCTTCGGCTTCGTCGGCGGCGGGCTCCGCACGCCGATGCGCACGCCGTACGAGATCGACGACGAGGAGTACGCCGCGAAGATCGAGGCTGTGGGCGAGGTCGACGTGCTGTGCACGCACATCCCGCCGGAGGTTCCCGACCTCGTCTACGACACCGTGGCGCGGCGGTTCGAGCGCGGCAGCCGCGCCCTGCTGGAGGCGATTCGCCGGACCCGGCCCCGGTACTCGCTCTTCGGCCACGTCCACCAGCCGCTCGCGCGGCGGATGCGGATCGGGGCCACGGAATGCGTGAACGTCGGGCACTTCGCGGGGTCGGGCAGACCGTGGGCGCTGGAGTGGTGACAGCGGGAGCGCATGCGCGCGATAGCCTTCACGCGACACACACGCAGGCAGGCATGGCGCACTCATGACCGGTATCCGGAGGAGCCACGGCGATGGCGGAACACACCAGCTCGAGCATCACGATCGAGGCGGCCCCCGCCGATGTCATGGGGGTGATCGCCGACTTCGCCCGCTACCCCGACTGGACGGGTGAGGTGAAGGAGGCGGAGGTCATCGCCGAGGACGGGGCGGGCCGCGCCGAACAGGTCCGGCTCGTCATGGACGCCGGGGCGATCAAGGACGACCAGACCCTCCAGTACACCTGGGCCGGCGAGAACGAGGTCTCGTGGACCCTCGTCAAGTCCCAGATGCTGCGCTCCCTCGACGGCTCGTACGTGCTGAAGCCGGCGGGCGCCGGGACCGAGGTCACGTACTCCCTCACGGTCGACGTGAAGATCCCCATGCTCGGCATGATCAAGCGCAAGGCCGAGAAGGTCATCATCGACCGCGCCCTGGCAGGCCTGAAGAAGCGAGTGGAGTCGGGCAGCTAGCGCTCGATCAAGCCCCTGCGGCGATTGAGCAGCGGGGTCCGGGGCGGAGCCCCGTGGCGTCCACCACGGGTAACCTCACACCCCATGCGCACCCTCCTCGTCACCGGCCCCGGCGGCGCCGGCCGCACCACCGTCGCCGCCGCCACCGCCCACCAGGCCGCCCGGCAGGGCCTGCGTACGAGGTTGATCACCGCGGACCCCGTGGGTGAGGTCGAGGACGTGGACATCGCCCGGCTCACCCCGGCCGACGACTTCCGCCGCGACCTCCTCGCGCTCCAGGAACGCGCCGCATCCGGCCTCGAACTCCTCGGCGCCGCCCGGCTCGACGCGGACGAGGTCACACCGCTCCCCGGCGGCGAGGAGCTCGCGCTGCTCCGGGCCCTGCGGGACAGCGCCGAAGGCCCGTACGACCTCGTCGTCGTCGACCTGCCGCCCGCACCCCGCGCCGTCGACACGCTCGCCCTGCCCGAGCAGCTCCGCCGCTACCTGCGCCGCCTGCTCCCCGCGGAGCGCCAGGCCGCGCGCGCCCTGCGCCCCGTCCTCGGCCGGCTCGCCGGGGTGCCGATGCCCGCGCAGTGGCTGTACGAGTCCGCGGCCCGCTGGGACGCCGAACTCGCCGCCGCGCAGGCCGTGATCGACGCCGCCACCACCCGCGTACGGCTCGTCGCCGAGCCCACCCGGGCCGCCGCCGAGGCCCTGCGCACCACCCGCACCGGCCTCGCCCTGCAAGGGCTCGACGTCGAGACGGTCGTCGCCAACCGCATGCTCCCCGACGGCTCTACCGACCCGTGGCTCGCCGACGCCGCCGCCCGCCAGCGCAAGGTCCTCGCCGAGTGGCCCGGCGCGCACGAGCTGCCCCACCTGGGCCGCGACCCGCGCCCCGAGGACCTGGACGTACCGGCGCCCGCGACGCTGCCGGGCCCCCGTGACCCGTGGCCCGTGGAGGACCGGCTCGGCGAGGACGGCGTCCTGGTGTGGCGGATACCGCTGCCCGGAGCCGTCCGCGAGGAGCTGAGTCTGGTGCGGCGCGGCGACGAACTGGTCGTCGGCGCGGGCCCGTTCCGCCGTATCGTCCCGCTGCCCTCCGCGCCCCGCCGCTGCACCGTGGCCGGCGCGGGACTCGTCGACGGCGAGCTTCGGGTCCGCTTCGCCCCCGACCCGGATCTGTGGCCGCAGACCCGATGAAGCACACGCACCCGTTCGGGTAACGTCGAAGGTGTAACCGGTCCAGCTCTCCGCAGGAGTCAGCCGTCATGAGCGATGCCACCGAGCAGCCCGCCCACCAGGTCGACGACGATGCCTGGGAGAAGGCGTGCGCCGAGGATCTTCAGGAGGAGCGGGCCCGCCGCAGGGCCGAGTACGGGCCGCCGCCCGGATCCGCGGCCGAGGAGCTGAAGAAGCTCGTCGACGCCGTCACGGACAAGCTCTCGTCCGTGCAGGCCCCGTTCCTCGGCTCGGTCGCGCAGGGCACCGCGGAGCAGGTCGCCAAGCAGGCCGTACGGCAGGCCCGCTCCGTCATCGAGCCGGTCATCGACCGCAACGCGGACGTGTTCGACCACCTGGCCGCCGCGGGCAACGAGCTGCTCGCCGCCTACCGCTCCGCGGTCGAGGGGCAGGAGAGCCGCTGGACCCAGCGCACCCAGGAGCCCGCCCCGCCGAAGGACGCCAAGGACGCCAAGGACGCCAAGGACGCAGAGGATCCCAAGGACGATGGCCCCGGCGGGGAGCACATCGACCTGGACTGAACCGGGGGGGCGGGCTCCTGCTCGGTTAAGGTGGGCCATAGCGGGGCTCGACCGAACTGAGGGATTCATGGGACTCACCATCGGCGTCGATATCGGCGGCACGAAGATCGCGGCCGGCGTGGTCGACGAGGACGGCAACATCCTCTCCACGTTCAAGGTGCCGACGCCTTCCACGCCTGACGGGATCGTCGACGCGATCGCCTCGGCCGTGGAAGGTGCCAGGGCCGGACACGAGATCGTGGGCGTGGGGATCGGTGCCGCCGGTTACGTCAACCGCCAGCGCTCCACCGTGTACTTCGCGCCGAACATCGACTGGCGCCAGGAACCGCTGAAGGAGAAGGTCGAGGCACGCGTCAAGCTGCCCGTCGTCGTCGAGAACGACGCGAACGCGGCCGCCTGGGGCGAGTACAAGTTCGGCGCGGGCAAGGGCCACCGCAACGTCATCTGCATCACCCTCGGCACCGGCCTCGGCGGCGGCGTCATCATCGGCAACAAGCTGCGCCGCGGCCACTTCGGCGTGGCCGCCGAGTTCGGTCACATCCGCATGGTGCCGGACGGCCTGCTGTGCGGCTGCGGTTCGCAGGGCTGCTGGGAGCAGTACGCGTCGGGCCGCGCGCTCGTCCGCTACGCGAAGCAGCGGGCGAACGCGACGCCGGAGAACGCCTCGTACCTGCTCTCGCTCGGCGACGGCAGCCCCGAGGGCATCGAGGGCAAGCACATCTCCACGGCCGCCCGCGAGGGCGACCCCGTGGCCGTCGACTCGTACCGCGAGCTGGCCCGCTGGGCCGGTGCGGGACTGGCCGACCTGGCCTCGCTGTTCGACCCGTCGGCGTTCATCGTCGGCGGCGGCCTGTCGGACGAGGGCGAGCTGGTTCTCGACCCCATCCGCAAGTCGTACAAGCGGTGGCTGGTCGGCGGTAACTGGCGGCCCGTGGCCGATGTGATCGCCGCCCAGCTGGGCAACAAGGCGGGCATGGTCGGCGCCGCCGACCTGGCGCGGGAGCCCGACCCCGTCATGTGACGTACATCCGCACCTGGTGCCCGTCGTTCCCCGTGGGGGCGGCGGGCACCGGCGTATCTTGATCTTCATGGACTCCGGCTCGCTCCCCGAAGAACGCACCGAACTTCCCAAGTCCCGTACGGAATCCGACGGTTCGGCCGTCATTCGCGTCCTCAGCTACAACATCCGCTCGATGCGCGACAGCCCCGTCGCCCTCGCCCGCGTGATGAAGGCCTGCGCCCCGGACCTCGTACTGATCCAGGAGGCGCCCCGGTTCTTCCGCTGGCGCAAGCACCTCGCCCGGCTCGCCCGCGCCGCCGACCTGGTGATCCTCTCCGGGGGCGGCAGCGCCGCGGGGCCCGCGCTGCTCTGCTCGCTGCGGGCCACCGTCGAGCGCACCGAGGACGTGCTGCTTCCCCTCACGCCGGGACTGCACCGGCGCGGCTTCGCGACGGCCGTCGTGCGGTTCGGGGGCGTACGGGTGGGCGTCGTCAGCTGCCATCTGAGCCTGCAGAAGGACGAGCGGTACGCGCAGGGCGGGATGCTCCTCGACCGGGTCGAGGCGATGGGCGCCTCGGGAGTGCGGCATGTCGTCGTGGGCGGGGACCTCAACGAGCGGCCCGGCGGGCGCACCTTCGGGCGCCTCGCGCGCACCCTCAACGACGCCTGGGCGACCCGGCCCTGGGGCGGCGAGTACACCTCGACGCCGACCGATCCCCATCAACGTATCGACGCGATCCTCGCCACCAAGGGCATCGAGGTGCTGGGGTGCGGGGTGCCGGACTTCCTGGACCGGGACGAGCTGAGGGCGGCCACCGACCATCTGCCGGTGCTCGCCGCCCTCCGCGTTCCCGCCGCTTAGCCTCAGACCACGGCGCCGCGGCCCGGGTCGTCGCCGTCCTCGTCGTCGCCCGGTGACATCCGGGCGACGAGCGTGCCGAAGCCGCCGAGGAAGCCGCCGATGCACAGCGTCGCCAGCCACCACGTCATGTCCCAGCCGAGCAGCACCGCGAGGAGCAGCAGGATCGGGCCGCCGACCACCGCGAGCCAGGCGAACCTGGCCGTGACGTCACCTTCCGGCAGCGGCGGCGGCTCGGGCGGGACGAAGTGGCCCTCGTCGTCGGGCTCGGGCGGCGTGTGGTCGCGCGGACCGGGCGTGGAGGCGATGCCCGGGGCGAAGGAGACCGAGGAACCGAGGGGGCTCTGCTTGCCCCGGTCCTGGTTCTTGTCCTGGTTCTGCTCCTGACCCGAGTCCGGGTCCGGGTCCTGATTCTGGTCCGGATGGTCCTTCTTCGGGGTGCTCCGCTGTGCGTCGGCCGACCGCTCCGGTGACTCGTTGGTCTCCGGTTCGAGCAGGGCCAGGTCCTCCACCGACTTGAACGGCTTGGCGCCCGGCGGGTCCGGCGGCTCCTCCCCGTAACCGGCGACGATCGCCGCCCACGCCGCGTCCTCGTCGTTCGGCAGGAGGGGATCGGGCGACTGCCCGCCGGTCTCCTCCTGGTCGTGCGGCTCTGAACTCTCCGGCCGCTCGGACCCGCCCCGCTCCTGCTCAGTCACCGGTGCTCGTCCCTTCCACGCCCTCGCTGGGGATCTTGCCGACTTCGGGAGCGAGCCGGTCGAAGAACGCGTAGCTCTCCTCGAAGATCCGGTCCGCGTCATGGTCCAACGTCGCCACGTGGTAGCTCTGTTCCAGCAGGATCTCCGTGACGTCCGTGGACGAGACGCGGCCGAGCACACGGGCCGAGTCGGCGGGCGGCACCACATGGTCGTGCACGCTGTGCAGCACCACCAGCGGCTGGGTCACCTGCGGCAGTTCACGGTCGACGAGCTGGAAGAAGCGGCGCAGCTGGTACACCGCGTGCAGCGGCATCCGGTCGTAGCCGAGCTCTGCCACGCCCTCCTTGGCGATGTCGCTGGCGATGCCCTTCACGGAACGCACGAGGTGCCGGGTGACCGGGAGCGTGTGCGCGGCCAGGTCGTGCACCTTGTTGCCCGGGTTGACCAGGACGAGGCCCGCGATCTCGTCCCCGTGCCTGGCCGCGAGGCGCAGGGCGAGCGCGCCGCCCATCGACAGGCCGCACACGAAGACCTTGGAGCAGCGCTCGGTGAGCTCGCGCAGGGCGCGGTCCACCTCCGCGTACCAGTCCTGCCACGCGGTGACGGCCAGGTCCTCCCAGCGCGTGCCGTGGCCCGGAAGGAGCGGGAGCGAGACGGTCAGGCCGCGCTCGGCGAGGTACTCGGCCCAGGGTCGCAGCGACTGGGGCGAGCCGGTGAATCCGTGACAGAGGAGGATGCCGACCTCGCCGCCGTCATGGCGGTACGGCTCGGCTCCAGGAAGGACCGGCACCTTCGGTCTCCTGTTCATGGCAGAGAAACGGTGGACGGACGTGCGGGGGGAACGAGCTGACGGGCAACAGCGACGTGGACCTCACGGTACGCGACCGGACTGACACCGACCAGGGTCGTCGGGCCCCGGGGCGGCCCCGCGGGTTAAGGTCGGATCCTCGGACTGGTCCCGGTACGAGGTCCGGGCACGAGGGAAGGCAGTGGGTTGATCTACGGCGCAATGAAGGTGGCCATCGGAGGGCCGCTGAAGATCGGGTTCCGGCCGTGGGTGGAGGGACTCGAGAACATCCCCGCCGAGGGCCCCGCGATTCTCGCCAGCAATCACCTCTCGTTCTCCGACTCGTTCTTCCTCCCCGCCGTCCTCGACCGCAAGGTCACCTTCATCGCGAAGGCCGAGTACTTCACCACCCCCGGGGTCAAGGGAAAGATGACGGCCGCCTTCTTCAAGGGCGTCGGCCAGCTGCCCGTTGACCGCTCCGGTTCGCGGGGCGCGGGTGAGGCCGCCATCAAGAGCGGCATCGAGGTCCTGGAGCGCGGCGAGCTGTTCGGCATCTACCCGGAGGGGACCCGTTCCCCCGACGGCCGCCTCTACCGCGGCAAGCCGGGCGGCCTCGCGCGCGTGGCGCTGTCCACCGGCGCCCCCGTCATCCCCGTCGCCATGATCGACACGGAGAAGATCCAGCCCCCGGGCAAGGTGATGCCGAAGCTGATGCGCCCCGGCATCCGCATCGGCAAGCCCCTCGACTTCAGCCGCTACCACGGCATGGAGGGCGACCGCTTCGTCCTGAGGGCTGTCACCGACGAGGTCATGTACGAGATCATGAAGCTTTCCGGCCAGGAGTACGTCGACGTGTACGCGACGGCCGCCAAGCGGCAGATCGCGGACGCGGAGAAGGCGGCCAAGGCCGAGAAGGAAGCGGCGAAGAAGGCGTTGGAGAAGGAACGGGGCGGCTCCTAGTCGCGTCGTTCCCAAGGAGTGCCCAGAAGCACCAGAAGCAGAAGTACCCAGAAGTGCCAAGGGTGGGGACAGGGGACATGGGGAACACGGGCGGGCGCGATCGGGTCGTACGGATGTCGGTCGAGCAGCCGCTGTGGCGCGCCCTCACCGGGTACCGCCTGCTGACCCTCGTCTACGCGATCGGGCTGTTCGCCTCCTCGTACGAGGTGTACGAGCGCCCGTGGGTCGGCGCCGGCTACTTCGTGGTCCTCGCGGTGTGGACGCTGGTGACGCTGCCGCAGGTGTCGGGCGCCCGGCGCTGCACCAAGCGGTTCCTCACCGCCGACCTGACGATCGCCGTCGCCGGCATCCTGCTCTCGCCGGTCGCCGGGCACGAGCGGTCCGTCACCGGAGGCGCCACCCTGCCGTCGATCTGGACGGCGGGCGCGGTCCTCGCCTGGGCGCTCAAGGGCGGCTGGCGCTGGGCGGCCGGAGCGTCCCTGCTCGTCGGCGTCGCCAACGTGCTGCAGCGCGGCGACGTCACCCGGGGCCTCGTCCACAGCGTCCTTCTGGTCTGCATCGCGTCCATAGCGATCGGCTACGTCGTGGAGGTGGCCCGCGCCTCCGAGCGCACCCTCGCCCGCGCCCTGGAGATCGAGGCGGCGACGCGCGAGCGGGAGCGCCTCGCCCGCGACATCCACGACAGCGTGCTGCAGGTCCTCGCGATGGTGCAGCGCCGCGGCACGGCCCTGGGCGGCGAGGCGGCGGAGCTCGGCCGGATGGCGGGCGAGCAGGAGGTCGCGCTGCGCACGCTGGTCGCCGGGGGCCTTGTGCCCACGTCCCGTGCGTCCGAGGACGCGGAGGGCGGCGCGGTCGTACGCAGCATGGCGGAACTGGGCGAACCGGATGAACCGGATGGACCGGACGAGGGGGACGGCGCGGGCCCCAGCGACCTGCGCCCCCTGCTCGCCGGGCACGCCGGTGGACGCATCACTTTCTCGGAGCCGGGCGCCCCGGTGCCGATGCGGCCCGCTGCGGCCCGCGAACTGGCCGCCGCTGTCAGCGCGGCCCTGGACAATGTGCGGGTTCACGCGGGTGCGGATGCCAGCGCGTGGATCCTCGTCGAGGACGAGCCGGACGCGGTGATCGTGACGGTGCGGGACGACGGTCCCGGCATTCCGGAGGGCCGCCTCGCGCAGGCCGAGGGCGAGGGCCGGCTCGGCGTCGCCCTGTCGATCAGGGGCCGGCTGCGCGACATCGGCGGCACCGCCGCGCTGATCTCGATTCCCGGCCAGGGCACCGAGGTCGAACTGCGCGTACCGAAGAAGTAGTTGAGGAAGCGCCCGCGAGGGCCACGGGGGAAGGCAGGACAGGAGCGATGAGCGAACAGCAGCAGGAGGGCGCGCCAGCGGCGGCGGTCAGGGTCATGGTGGTCGACGACCATCCGATGTGGCGCGACGCCGTCGCCCGCGACCTGGGCGCGGCCGGCTTCGAGGTCGTCGCCACGGCCGGCGACGGCGAACAGGCGGTGCGCCGCGCGCAGGCCGTGGGCCCCGACGTCCTCGTCCTCGACCTGAACCTGCCGGCCAAGGCGGGCGTCCAGGTCTGCAAGGAACTCGTCGGCGCCGACCCCCGCCTGCGCGTCCTCGTACTCTCCGCGAGCGGTGAGCACGCCGACGTACTGGAAGCGGTGAAGTCCGGTGCCACCGGCTATCTGCTCAAGTCCGCCTCCACGGACGAGCTGATCGACGCCGTGGGGCGCACCGCCGTCGGCGACCCCGTGTTCACGCCGGGCCTCGCGGGCCTCGTGCTCGGCGAGTACCGGCGGCTCGCCTCGGACCCGTCCCCGGCCGGTGACGCCGGCGAGTCGGGCGCCGCCCCGCAGCTCACGGACCGGGAGACCGAGGTGCTGCGGCTCGTCGCGAAGGGGCTGAGCTACAAGCAGATCGCCGAGCGCCTGGTCATCTCGCACCGCACGGTCCAGAACCACGTGCAGAACACCCTCGGCAAACTCCAGCTGCACAACCGCGTGGAGCTCGTCCGGTACGCGATCGAGCGGGGTCTGGACGACGACTGACCCGGCGCGGGAGAGTGGCCCCCAACCACTCGCCGTGACAAGGGAGTTACGCCATGAGGGTCGGAGTGCTGACCGGAGGCGGTGACTGCCCCGGACTGAACGCTGTCATCCGGGGCATCGTGCGCAAGGGCGTTCAGGAGTACGACTACGACTTCGTGGGGTTCCGCGACGGCTGGCGCGGCCCCCTGGAGAACGACACCGTCCCTCTCGACATCCCCGCGGTGCGCGGCATCCTGCCCCGCGGCGGCACCGTGCTCGGCTCCTCGCGGACCAACCCCCTCCAGGCGGAGAACGGGATCCGCCGCGTCAAGGAGAACCTCGCCAAGCAGGAGGTCGAGGCCCTCATCGTGATCGGCGGCGAGGACACCCTCGGCGTCGCGGCCCGGCTCTCGGACGAGTACGGCATCAAGACCGTCGGCGTACCGAAGACCATCGACAACGACCTCTACGCCACCGACTACACCTTCGGTTTCAACACGGCCGTCGGCATCGCCACCGAGGCCATCGACCGGCTGCACACCACCGCCGAATCCCATATGCGGGTCCTCGTCGTCGAGGTCATGGGCCGGCACGCGGGCTGGATCGCGCTGCACTCGGGCCTGGCCGGCGGGGCCAACGTCATCCTCATCCCCGAGCAGCGCTTCGACGTCGAACAGGTCTGCGCCTGGGTCACCTCCCGCTTCCGCTCCTCGTACGCCCCGATCGTGGTCGTCGCCGAGGGGGCGATGCCGCGCGACGGCGACGTGGTGCTGAAGGACGAGTCCCTGGACTCCTTCGGGCACGTGCGGCTGTCCGGCGTGGGCGAATGGCTCGCGAAACAGATCGAGAAGCGCACCGGCAAGGAGGCGCGGACCACGGTCCTCGGGCACGTGCAGCGGGGCGGTACGCCGTCCGCCTTCGACCGGTGGCTGGCCACCCGGTTCGGGCTGCACGCCATCGAGGCGGTGCGGGACGGGGACTTCGGGAAGATGGTGGCGCTGCGCGGCACGGACATCGTGCGCGTACCGATCGCCGAGGCGACGTCCCGCCTGAAGACGGTGGATCCGGCGCTGTACGAAGAAGTGGGCGTCTTCTTTGGCTGAGGCTTAGGCTCGCGCTCATGGAGATTCTCGCTTTTGGTGTGCAATCCGACGAAAAGCCCCTCATCGAGAAGGCCTTCGAGGGCCACCACGACGTCCGCTGCCTCGATGTCTTCCTCAATGAGGACACCGCGCCGATCGCGGCCGGCTACGAGATCGTCTCCACCAGCGTCAACGCCACCCTCAATCACCGCGTGCTGCAGACCCTCGCGGCCGGCGGCACACAGCTGATCGCCCAGCGCTCCACGGGCTTCAACAACATCGACCTCCAGGTCGCCGAGCGGCTCGGCCTGACCGTGTCCCGCGTCTCGTACTACTCGCCGTACTCGGTCGCCGAGTTCGCCTGGACCCTCGCGATGGCCGTCAACCGCCGCATCGTCCGCGCCAGCACCCGCACCCGCGACTTCGACTTCCGCCTCGACGGGCTGATGGGCCGCGACCTGCGGGGCCGCACCGTCGGCGTGCTCGGCACCGGCAAGATCGGCGAGGCCTTCACCCGGATCGCGCACGGTTTCGGCATGAACCTGCTCGGCTGGGACGTCGCCGAGAACCCGAACTGCGTCGCCCTCGGCATGAAGTACGTCGACAAGGAGCAGCTGTTCGCCGAGGCCGACGTCATCAGCTTGCACGTCCCGCTGCTGCCCGCCACCGAGCACATCGTCGACGCCGCCGCGCTGCGCGCCATGAAGGACGACGCGATCCTGATCAATTCCAGCCGCGGCGGCCTCATCGACACCAAGGCCCTCGTCGCCGAGCTCCGCGAGGGCCGCTTCGCCGGCGTCGGCCTCGATGTGTACGAGGCCGAGGCGGGCCTGTTCTTCCTCGACAAGTCCCTCGACGTCGTCGAGGACGACACCCTGGCCCGCCTCGTCACGTTCCCGAACGTGCTGGTCACGTCCCACCAGGCGTACTACACCGTGGACGCGGTCGGACAGATCATCGAGACCACGGTGCAGAACGTCCTGGACTATCAGGCGGGCCGCCGCTCCGAGAACGTGCTGGTCCCCGCCGAATCCACCAGCTGAGCCAGCAGCTCCCGCACGATCCCGGCGCCGCGCAGCGACAGCACCGACTCCGGGTGGAACTGGACGCCCGCGAAGGAAGGACCGCGCAGCGCGTGCACCTCGCCCGTCGCCCGGTCCCGGCTGATCTCCACGCCGTGCGCCGCCAGTTCGGTCGCCGTCTCGTCGTCGCAGGACGCCACGAAGCTGTTGTAGAACCCGACCTTCTCGGTCCGCCCGAACACCTCGACGTCGGTCTGCGCGCCCTGGTACGGCACCTCCTTGCGGACGATCTCCAGGCCCAGCTCCGCCGCGATCAGCTCATGGCCCAGGCAGACGCCGAGCACGCCGTGTTCGTGGCCACGGAGCACGTCGGCGGTCAGGGAGCGCAGGAAGCGCATCTTCGGATCGGTGAGGTCGCAGGGGTCGCCAGGGCCGGGGCCCAGCACGACCGGGCCCTCGTGCGCGAGCACCGCCTCCCGCAGCCCCTCCTCGTCGTAGCGCCGCACCGTCACGTCGAGCCCCGTCGAGCGCAGCACGTGCGCCAGCATCGCGGTGAACGTGTCCTCGCCGTCGACGACGAGCGCGTGCCCGCAGAGGTCGCTCTCGCGCGTCTGCATCCGCAGCCAGAACGGCGCCAGTGCCGACCGCCGCCCGTCCAGCGCGGCCCGCACCCGAAGAGCCGTGCTGCTACCAGCAGTTGAGCGAGCTGCCCGACTTCGACGGCAACCGCGTCGTCCTCGGC
>NZ_JAOZYC010000008.1:0-18795 GCF_035798155.1 Streptomyces endophyticus
TAAGCCTCATAGCGCCGATGGTACTGCAGGGGGGACCCTGTGGGAGAGTAGGACGCCGCCGAACTAATTTTATAGAAGAGCTGGTCCCTGAACCTTTTGGTTCAGGGACCAGCTCTTTTTTGTTTCCCGTCACCCGTCGTTCACGTCGCCTGGGCACGATCACTGACATGGGCACAGTTGAAATGCTGCGAGCCGCAGGTGTCGGTACCGGGGACGAGGTCATCGTGCCGGCCTTCGGCAACGCCGAGGTCGCCGAGGACGTCGTGCGGGCGGGGGCCGTGCCGGTCTTCGCCGACATTCACCCGGAGACGTACTGCATCGATCCCTCCCACGTGGCCGCCAGTGTGAGCGCACGCACCGCGGCGGTCGTCGCCGTGCACCGCTTTGGGCACCGGGCAGATCTCGCCGGGCTGCGGGAGTTGGGCCGGCGGCACGGCCTGCTCGTGCTGGAGGAGCCGGGCGAGTCCGAGAAATCGTACGACGAGGTGGCTCAACGCCGTGTGCACGCCGCCTATTTGAGCGCGCGGCTCACCGGCGTACGGACTCCTGTCGGGCAGGAAGGGCACACGTATCAGCAGTACGTGGTGCGGGTGCCCGGTAATGGGCGGCCGGATCGGGACGCCTTCGCGCGGGTGTTGCGCGGGAAGGGCGTCGAGTGCCGGGTGCCGGTGAAGACACCGGTGCACCGGCTGCCGGGTTTCCGGTTCGACATCGCGCTTCCGGAAACCGAGCTGGCCGCCGGCGAGACGCTCGCCCTGCCGGTCGAAGCGGCAATGTCACGGCGGCAGTTGCAGCGGGTCGTGCAGGCCTGCAACGCATTGGGTGGATTGCTGCAGCCGGCCTTCTAGAACGGCCCTGGTCACTGGTTCGGAGGGGCCTCAACATCAGGTATGCTTTATGTCGTTGCCAAGCGGGAAACCGTGAAAGCGACAGGCCCCTATAGCTCAGTCGGTAGAGCGTCTCCATGGTAAGGAGAAGGTCAGCGGTTCGATTCCGCTTGGGGGCTCGTTGATCAAGGCCTCCGCCCAGTGGGCGGAGGCCTTTTTCGTTGCCCCCGCCCCGGCGGCCTCAGTCGTGGTGCAGGCCCGGCACGCGCATCGCGAGGATCGCCATGTCGTCCGACGGGGCGTCGGCGGCGAAGCGCTCCACCGCGCGCATGATGCGGGCGGCAACTGCCCCTGCCGTGAGGCCAGTACAGGTGGACAGGACATCCGCCAGGCCGTCGTCGCCGAGCATGCGGCTGCCCTCGCGGCGCTCGGTGATGCCGTCCGTGACGCAGAGCAGGACATCGCCCGGGTCGAGCGTCAGAGTCTGCTCGTACAGCTCCAGGTCGTCCATGACGCCGAGCAGCGGCTGGGGCTCCGCGTACGGCACGACGGAGCCGTCCTGGCGCAGGCGGAGCGGGAGCGGGTGTCCGGCGCAGACCATCTTCAGGACCGCCGAGCCGTCCTCCTGCGGCCACAACTCCCCGTAGAGCAGGGTCAGGAAGCGGCTGCGGGCGCCCTCGTCGAGGATCGCCGCGTTCAGGCGCTCCAGGACCGCCGGGCCGCCGAAGCCCTCGCGGGCGAGCAGGCGCAGGGCGTGGCGGGCCAGGCCGGTGACGGCCGCCGCCTCCGGGCCCGTGCCGCAGACGTCGCCGATGGCGAAGCCGTACGCGCCGTCCCGGATGGGGAACAGGTCGTAGAAGTCGCCGCCCACCTCGTTGCCCTCGCCGGCCGCGCGGTAGATGACCTCCACCTCGACGCCGGGGACGTTGGGGAGCTCCGGGGGCAGGAGGCTGCGCTGGAGGGACTGGCTGATCGCCATGCGCTCCGAGTAGAGGCGCGCGTTGTCGAGCGCCAGGGCGGCCCTGCGGCTCAAGTCCTCGGCCAGCTCCAGGATTTCCTGGCGGAAGTGTTCGTCCGTCGGCTTGCCGAGGGTCAGCATGCCGATGACGCGGTTGCGGGCCACCAGGGGGAGCACGACGGTCTCGCCGCCGACCGCGGAGGCCGTCTGGAGCGTCGTGCCGATGCCGGAGCTGACGCTCGCCGGTTCGCCGAGGCCCAGGCTTCTCATGGACGTACGCAGGGCGGCCTGATGGGCGGCTTCCGCGGGGGCCGCCCAGACGCGGGCGCCAGGAGTCGGGACCGGGTCCGGTGGGGCGATCTTCGAAAGGAGCGCCTTCAGGCCGTCGATCCGCTCCTCGTCCTCGTGCAGCACATAGGAGAGGTACGGTTCCGAGGCCTGGTCGGCGATCGTGTAGACCGCGCACCATGTGGCGAGGGTCGGGACCGTCATCTGGGCCATGAGCGCCAGGGTTTGGTCCCTGTCGAGCGTGCCCGCCAGAAGGTCGGAGGCTTCGACGAGGAAGCTCAGCGAGCCGCGGCGGAGCTTTTCGAGTTCGCCGAGGCGGGCCGACTCGACGGCCAGCGCGATGCGGTCGGCGGCGAACTGCAGGCGTAGCGCCTCTTCGTTCGAGTAGCGGTCTGGGGCCTCCGCGGCGACTCCCAGAGAGCCCGTGAGGCGGCCCTCGACCTTGAGGGGGACCGTGACGACCGAGCGCATGCCCGTGCCGTTCAAGAGCGGGACCGCGCCCGGGACTTGGGTCAGGTCCTCGTGCACGGCGGGCATCCGGGCCGAACCGTAGCGGCCGGGGCCGACTTCGACGGGTACGCGCGCGAAGCGCTGCCGTGCGGACGGCAGGCCGGTCGACGCGCGGACCTCCAGCTCCGTCTCGTCGTCGGTGGCGAGGAGCAGGAACGCGGAGTCGCCGTCGAGCATGTCGCGAGCGCGCTCGACGGTGCGCTGGAGCAGCCCGTCGAGGTCGTCGGGGGCCGGCGAGCCGATGAAGACCTCGAACGGGTCGGAGCCCTGGCTGTCGGAGTGCGTGGCGGTGTCGGGCGAGGGGAGGCGCAGCGGGGTCTGGAGGATGGCCCGCTCGTGATCGCGTACCAGGAGGCACACGGTCGACGGTTCGCCGTCGGTGTCGCGGACGCGCAGGTGCGAGGCGTACACGGGCGTCACGCGGCCATTGGAGCCGCGGATGCCGTAACTGCCCTCCCAGCGCGAGAGTTGGAGTGCCTCGACGATGCCCGTGCTGGTGCCGGGCGTGTGCGGCCATGCCGCGAAGTCCGTGAGGAGTTTGCCGGTGACCTGCTCGGCCGCGTATCCGAAGAGCTCCTCCGCGTCCTCGTTCCACCCGGTGATCGCGCCGACCCTGTCGATCTGGACGACGGCCACGCGGACCCGCTCGTCCGCGAGCGGGAGGAGGTCGATGGGGAGGTTGGGGCCCGCGGCGCGGGTGCCCACCGAGCGCTCGGGAAGGTCGAGTTGGAACCAGACCCGCTTGTGGGTGGCCGAATAGTCTACGCCCCAGCGGCCGGCGAGCGCGGCGCAGAGCTGGAGGCCGCGGCCGCCCTCGCGGTCCGGGCTGCCCATGTTCATGGTGGACGACTGCAGCGGAATCTCGCGCTCCGGGTAGCGGTCGGAGACCTCGATGCGGACGTGGTCCTCACTTCGCAGGCACAGAACCTCCGCGGATGTGCCCGCGTGAACCACGGCATTTGTCACGAGTTCGCTGGTCAGGACGACGGCGTCGTCGATGATGTCGGCATGGCCCCACCCTTGGAGGGTGTCTCGGACGAAGGAGCGGGCGGTCGCGACGGATCGCCCGACCGGTTCGAAAGTGGCAGCCGCGCGCGCGGTGATCACAGAACTCCCTGTACGAGTTGTACTCGTTGTCCGAGTGTCGAGGCCCAGGTCTCCCGTACCCATGTCTCGGCCGCCCCTCCGATGCCCGCTCGTTTTCCGCCACCGCCCAGGCCGGGCAGACCGGGGTGGGTGGACAGCCGCATGCAAGGTTACTTACCTTCGCCGTCCATGCGGATGCCGGTCGTCTGTGTTTCCGCCCGGAGGGTGTGCGGACGGTGTGCGAAGCTGCCGAACTGTTATGGCCTGGTTCAGCCATGGTGAAACACTGGGCAAGCTTCCATAGAAGAACGCATTGAAGTGCCGATGCGGCGGTAGAAGCGAATCCGAGAAACCCGAGCTACCCGAGCAGTACAGGTCGACCCCTGCGGGAGGGACACAGTGGAGTCTGGCGCAGCGACGCGGAGCAAGAAGACGCGCGCAGAAGACGGACAGTCCCTGGCAAAACAGCGCAAAACGCGCGGTGGCAGCGGAACGACGAACGTGGATACCGCGGCGTTGAACAGGCTGCTCGCAGGCCTTGTCGCGATGAGAGACGGCAATTTCCGCAAGCGCCTGACCGTCAGCGGAGACGGGGTGATGTCGGAGATCGCGGCCGTTTTCAACGAGGTGGCCGACCGAAATCTGCACTTGACGGGTGAGATGTCACGGGTGCGGCGCACGGTCGGACGCGAGGGCAAGCTCACCGAGCGGCTCGAGACGGGCGCCTGTGAGGGCTCCTGGGCCACGGCGATCAATGCGTCCAACGCGCTCGTGGACGACCTCGTACGGCCCGTCTCAGAGGTCGGGAGGGTGCTCTCGGCGGTCGCGGACGGCGATCTGTCACCACGGATGGAGCTGCGGGCCCAGGTGCCGGAAGGGAAACCGGAGGGGAACGGGCATCCGCTGCGCGGTGAGTTCCTGAAGGTCGGCCGGACCGTCAACAATCTGGTCGATCAGCTCTCCACGTTCACCGACGAGGTCACGCGCGTGGCCAGCGAGGTGGGTACCGAGGGCAAGCTCGGTGGACAGGCGCGCGTACGTGGAATGTCCGGTTCGTGGAAAGATCTCACGGATTCCGTCAACACGATGGCGTACCGGCTGACCGCACAGGTGCGTGACATTGCTCTCGTCACCACCGCGGTGGCCAAGGGCGACTTGTCCCGGAAGGTCACGGTTCACGTCGCGGGCGAGATGCTCGAGCTGAAGAACACCGTGAACACGATGGTGGACCAGCTCTCGTCGTTCTCCTCCGAGGTCACGCGTGTGGCCCGCGAAGTGGGCACGGAGGGTGAGCTCGGCGGCCAGGCGCAGGTGCCCGGTGTGGCCGGAGTGTGGAAGGACCTCACCGATTCGGTGAACCTTATGGCCGGCAACCTGACCGCGCAGGTGCGTGGAATCGCTCAGGTCACCACGGCCGTGGCCAACGGTGATCTGTCGCAGAAGGTCACGGTGTCGGCGCGCGGCGAGGTCGCCCAGCTGGCCGAGACCATCAACCAGATGACGGAGACCCTGCGTACTTTCGCGGACGAGGTCACGCGTGTGGCGAACGAGGTCGGTGCCGAGGGCCAGCTCGGCGGCCAGGCCAATGTGCCCGGAGCCGCCGGCACGTGGAAGGACCTCACCGATTCGGTGAACACGGTTTTCCGGAACCTCACAACTCAGGTGCGGGACATCGCGACCGTCACGACGGCGGTGGCGAACGGTGATCTGTCGCAGAAGGTCACCGTCGACGTCGCCGGTGAGATGCTCGAGCTGAAGAACACCGTGAACACGATGGTGGACCAGCTGTCCGCCTTCGGTTCCGAAGTCACGCGTGTGGCCCGGGAGATCGGTGTCGAGGGTGAGCTCGGCGGCCAGGCCCTCGTGCCCGGTGCGGCCGGTACGTGGAAGGACCTGACCGACTCCGTCAACACGGCGTTCCGGAACCTCACCGGCCAGGTGCGCAACATCGCCCAGGTGACGACGGCGGTGGCGAACGGTGATCTGTCGCAGAAGGTCACCGTCGACGTCTCCGGCGAGATGCTTCAGTTGAAGAACACCGTGAACACGATGGTGGACCAGCTGTCGAGCTTCGCCGACCAGGTGACGCGGATGGCGCGTGACGTGGGCACGGAGGGCCGCCTGGGCGGCCAGGCCCGCGTGGACGGCGTGAGCGGCACGTGGAAGGAACTGACCGACTCCGTCAACTTCATGGCCGGAAACCTGACTTCACAGGTACGGCAGATCGCTCAGGTCACGACAGCGGTGGCGCGTGGTGATCTGTCGCAGAAGATCGACGTGGATGCCCGCGGCGAGATCCTGGAGCTGAAGAACACCATCAACACGATGGTCGACCAGCTCTCCGCCTTCGCGGACCAGGTGACCCGGGTGGCCCGTGAGGTGGGCACGGAGGGCCGTCTGGGCGGCCAGGCGCAGGTGCCCGGCGTCGCCGGCGTGTGGCGCGATCTGACGGATTCCGTGAACGGCATGGCCGGCAACCTCACGGCCCAGGTGCGCAACATCGCCCAGGTGGCCACGGCGGTGGCGCGTGGTGATCTGTCGCAGAAGATCGACGTGGATGCCCGCGGCGAGATCCTGGAGCTGAAGAACACCCTCAACACGATGGTCGACCAGCTCTCCGCCTTCGCCGAGCAGGTGACGCGGGTGGCCCGTGAGGTGGGTACGGACGGCATCCTCGGCGGACAGGCCGAGGTGCAGGGCGTGTCGGGTACGTGGAAGGACCTGACGCAGTCCGTGAACGGCATGGCCAACAACCTGACGCTTCAGGTGCGCAACATCGCCGAGGTCACGACGGCGGTGGCGCGTGGCGACCTCTCCAAGAAGATCACCGTCGACGCCAAGGGCGAGATCCTCGAACTCGTCACCACTGTGAACACGATGGTGGACCAGCTCTCGGCGTTCGCCGAGCAGGTGACGCGGGTGGCCCGTGAGGTGGGCACCGAGGGGCAGCTGGGCGGCCAGGCGCGGGTGCCGGGCATCACCGGTATCTGGAAGGACCTGAGCGACAACGTCAACCTGATGGCCAACAACCTGACCATGCAGGTGCGCAACATCTCCCAGGTCGCCAACGCGGTGGCCAATGGTGACCTGACGCGTCAGGTCACCATCGAGGCGCGCGGCGAGGTCGCGCAGCTCGCCGACACGTTCAACACGATGGTGCGGACCCTGAGTTCGTTCGCCGACCAGGTCACCAAGGTGGCCCGCGAGGTGGGCACGGACGGCATCCTCGGCGGCCAGGCCCGCGTACCCGGAGTCTCCGGTACGTGGAAGGACCTGACCGAATCCGTGAACGGTATGGCCTCGAACCTGACCGGACAGGTGCGCAACATCGCGATGGTGACGACCGCCATCGCCAAGGGCGACCTGACCAAGAAGATCGACATCGACGCGCGCGGCGAGATCCTCGAGCTGAAGACCACGATCAACACGATGGTCGACCAGCTGTCCTCGTTCGCGGAGCAGGTGACCCGGGTGGCCCGTGAGGTGGGCACCGAGGGCCAGTTGGGCGGCCAGGCGCGGGTGCGCGACGTGGACGGCACATGGCGCGACCTGACCGAGTCGGTGAACGAGATGGCCGGGAACCTGACCCGTCAGGTGCGCGCCATCGCGGCCGTCGCCACCGCGGTGACCCGCGGCGACCTCAACCTCAAGATCGATGTCGATGCCGCGGGCGAGATCCAGGTCCTGCAGGACAACATCAACAAGATGATCTCGAACCTGCGCGACACCACGATCGCCAATGAGGAGCAGGACTGGCTCAAGGGCAACCTGGCCCGCATCTCGGGTCTGATGCAGGGTCGCCGTGACCTCGACGACGTGGCGGGGCTCATCATGAGCGAGCTGACGCCGGTGGTGTCGGCGCAGCACGGCGCGTTCTTCCTTGCGCTGCCGCTGGAAGACAGCGCCGACGTGGCGGTCGCGGGCGAGGACGCGTACGAGCTGCGCATGTGCGGGAGCTACGGCTACTCCATGGGCTCCATGCCGACGGCCTTCCGGCCCGGCGAGACGCTCATCGGGACGGCTGCGCAGGAGCGGCGCACGATCCTTGTGGACAACGCGCCCAGCGGCTACCTGAAGATCGCCTCCGGGCTCGGTGAGGCGCCTCCGGCGCAGGTCATCGTGATCCCCGTGCTGTTCGAGGACACGGTGCTCGGTGTGATCGAGCTGGCGTCGTTCACGCCGTTCACGCAGATCCAGAAGGACTTCCTCGGGCAGATCGCCGAGATGATCGCGACGAGCGTCAATACGATCTCCGTCAACACGAAGACGGAGGTCCTGCTGAGGCAGTCGCAGGAGCTGACCGAGCAGCTCCGTGAGCGCTCCGCCGAGTTGGAGAACCGGCAGAAGGCCCTCCAGGCGTCCAACGCCGAGCTGGAGGAGAAGGCCGAACTGCTCGCTCAGCAGAACCGCGACATCGAGGTGAAGAACACCGAGATCGAGGACGCGCGGCAGGTCCTGGAGGAGCGCGCCGAGCAGCTCGCCGTCTCGATGCGCTACAAGAGCGAGTTCCTCGCCAACATGTCGCACGAGTTGCGCACGCCGCTCAACTCGCTGCTGATCCTTGCCAAGTTGCTGGCCGACAACGCGGACGCGAACCTCACCCCGAAGCAGGTCGAGTTCGCCGAGACGATCCACGGAGCGGGCTCCGACCTGCTCCAGTTGATCAACGACATCCTGGACCTGTCGAAGGTCGAGGCGGGCAAGATGGACGTCTCGCCGACGCGCATCGCCCTGGTGCAACTTGTCGACTACGTAGAGGCCACGTTCCGGCCGCTGACCGCGGAGAAGCAACTCGACTTCTCCGTAAGGGTGTCGCCGGAACTGCCCACTACGTTGCACACCGACGAACAGCGCCTCCTTCAGGTGCTGCGCAACCTGCTCTCGAACGCGGTGAAGTTCACCGACTCCGGTGCCGTCGAGCTCGTCATCAGGCCAGCCGGCGCCGACGTCCCGAACGCGATTCGTCACCAGCTGCTGGAAGCGGGCTCGATGACCGAGGTCGACGGCGAGGTGATCGCCTTCTCGGTGACCGACACCGGCATCGGCATCGCGGCCAGCAAGATGCGCGTCATCTTCGAGGCGTTCAAGCAGGCCGACGGCACGACGAGCCGCAAGTACGGCGGTACGGGCCTGGGTCTGTCCATCAGCCGCGAGATCGCCCGCCTCCTGGGCGGTGAGATTTACGCGCAGAGCGAGCCCGGACGCGGCTCGACCTTCACGCTGTACCTGCCGATGCACCCGAGCGAACTGCCGCCCCAGGGCTACGCGCAGATCGCGCCGACCATCCAACCGGGGGAGCGGCTCGCCCTCAACGCGGCGCCCGATGCCGATCCCGAGCCCGCCGAGGTGGAGACCCCGGCCGAGGTGAGGTCCTACCAGGACACCCAGAACGGGCCCGCGGCGCTGTTCCGGCGCCGGCGCCGGTCGACTCCGACGCCGCCCGAGCGGACGGCGCTGCAGGGCCAGCCGCTGCCCGCTCAGGAGCGCGCGGAGGAGCACTGGGACGGCGGCATGGCGGGAGCGACGGGTGCGGGCGAGAAGAGCGCGCCCACGCCCCGGCGCGGGCTGCTGTTCGGCGGCGAGAAGGTACTCATCGTCGATGACGACATCCGCAACGTGTTCGCGCTCACCAGCGTTCTGGAGCAGCAGGGCCTCTCGGTCCTGTATGCGGAGAACGGGCGTGAGGGCATCGAAGTCCTCGAACAGCACGACGATGTGACAGTTGTGCTGATGGACATCATGATGCCGGAGATGGACGGCTACGCGACGACGACGGCGATCCGTAGGATGCCGCAGTTCGCCGGGCTGCCGATCATCGCGCTCACCGCGAAGGCGATGAAGGGCGACCGGGAGAAGGCCATCGAGTCGGGCGCTTCCGACTACGTTACGAAGCCGGTCGATCCGGATCATCTGCTCTCTGTGATGGAGCGGTGGATGCATGGCGAGTGACCGGAAACCGAAATGTTCAAGATGAGTTGCTGACTGAGTGTGGTCGAAGTCGTGTAGAGGCGCGGGATTCGGGGAACCTTCTGGTCTCCCACCGCGTTTCTGCTACGTGCACGGTGACATCGCGGTGACAGGGTGTGGCGACAGGCGGGGTGCGGCTACCATGACCGGCACAAGGACGGACGACGCAAGGGAGTCGTCCCCTGGGGTGGCGAAAGGAGCCTCCCCGAGTCCTGCGGACAGGGGCGGCCCCATGCCGGGGCGAGGAGGGCGGGCCATGGTGCAGAAGGCCAAGATCCTCCTGGTCGATGACCGGCCGGAGAATCTGCTGGCGCTGGAGGCCATCCTCTCCGCGCTCGATCAGACACTGGTACGGGCATCGTCCGGGGAGGAAGCGCTGAAGGCGCTGCTCACGGACGATTTCGCGGTCATTCTGCTGGACGTTCAGATGCCGGGAATGGACGGATTCGAAACCGCTGCGCACATCAAGCGCCGCGAGCGGACACGGGACATCCCGATCATCTTCCTCACCGCGATCAACCACGGACCGCATCACACGTTCCGTGGCTACGCGGCAGGGGCGGTCGACTACATCTCCAAGCCGTTCGACCCCTGGGTGCTGCGCGCCAAGGTCTCGGTGTTCGTCGAGCTGTACATGAAGAACTGCCAGCTCCGGGAGCAGGCGGCGCTGCTGCGGCTCCAGCTGGAGGGCGGCGGCAAGGCCATCGGGGACACCAAGGAGCCCGCGGGGCTGCTCGCCGAGCTGTCGGCGCGACTCGCCGCGGTCGAGGAGCAGGCAGAGGCGCTGTCGAAGCAGTTGGACGACGAGTCCGCGGACGCCGCGGCGGTGGCCACGGCGGCGCACCTGGAGCGCAAGCTCACCGGACTGCGCAGGGCGCTTGACGCCCTGGAGCCCGGGACGGGCAGCGGAGCGCCCTCACTGCCGTCCCAGAACTGAGGCGGTCGCCCCGGAATCGGGGGCGCCGCTGGGGCTTTGAGGGCACGTCAGTTTTCACCTCGTCAGTTCGCGACACGATCGGGTGAAGCGGTGGGCACACGTGTCCAAGGTCGGCTCCCCCGGTAACCTCAGACCCATGGCCTCACGTCCCGCAGCCAAGAAGTCGCCCGCGAAGAAGACGGCGGCGCCGACCAAGGCTCCGGCGAAGAAGGCCGCTGCCAAAAAAGCCCCCGTGAAGAAGGCTGCGGCCAAGAAGCCGGCGCCCAAGAGGGCACCCGCCAAGAAGGCCATGGCGAAGAAGCCCGCACCCAAGCCGGCGCCCAATCCGACCGGGGGCCTGTACAAGCTCGTACGCGCCTTGTGGCTCGGCGTCGCGCACAGCGTGGGGGCGATGTTCCGGGGCATAGGGCGGGGCGCGAAGGGGCTCGACCCGGCACACCGCAAGGACGGGCTCGCGCTGTTGCTGCTCGGGATCGGGCTGATCTGCGCGGCCGGTACCTGGTCCAATCTGCAGGGTCCGGTCGGCGACCTCGTCGACATGCTGGTGACCGGCGCGTTCGGCCGCCTCGACCTGCTGGTGCCGATCCTGCTCGGGATCATCGCCGTACGCCTCATCCGGCACCCCGAGCAGCCCGAGGCCAACGGGCGGATCGTGATCGGCCTCTCCGCGCTCGTCATCGGCGTGCTCGGACAGGTCCACATCGCGTGCGGCTCACCCGCGCGCGGGGACGGCATGCGCGCCATAAGGGACGCGGGCGGGCTCATCGGATGGGCCGCCGCGACGCCGCTGAGCTTCACGATGACCCAGGTGCTCGCGGTCCCGCTGCTCGTTCTGCTGACCGTGTTCGGGCTGCTCGTGGTGACCGCGACGCCTGTCAACGCCATTCCGCAGCGCCTGCACCAGCTCGGCGTGAAGCTCGGCGTCGTGCACGAGGACGCGGCCTTCGCCGACGGAGCCCCGGACGAGTACGACGACGAGTGGCGCGAGGCCACGCCCGTGCGCTCGCGCAAGCGGCCCGCGGCCCCGGAGTCGTACGACCCCGAGCGCGCCGAGGAGGAGGCGTTCGCCAAGCGGCGCAAGTCGCGGCGGTCCGTGCAGCCCGCGATGGAGCGGCCGATGGACGCGGTCGACGTGGCCGCCGCCGCGGCCGCCGCGCTCGACGGGGCCGTGCTGCACGGCATGCCGCCTTCGCCGCTCGTCGCGGACCTCACGCAGGGCGTCTCCGGCGAGAGCAGCGGCGAGAACAGCGGTGAGACGTCCACAGGGGACCGCTCGGCGGCCGTGCCCACGGCCAGGGCCAAGAAGGCGCCCGCGGGCGCTCAGAAGGAGCCTGAGCCGACGCCCACGTCCCTCGGCGTAGCGGACCTCACCAAGTCCGCACCCGAGCCGAGGGGGGACCTGCCGCCGCGCGCCGAGCAGCTCCAGCTCGCCGGCGACATCACGTACGCGCTGCCCTCCCTCGACCTGCTCACGCGCGGCGGCCCGGGCAAATCGCGCAGCGCCGCCAACGACATCGTCGTCGAGTCGCTGTCGACCGTCTTCACCGAGTTCAAGGTCGACGCGTCCGTCACGGGCTTCACGCGTGGCCCCACGGTCACGCGGTACGAGATCGAGCTCGGCCCCGCCGTGAAGGTCGAGAAGATCACGGCCCTGGCGAAGAACATCGCGTACGCCGTCGCGTCCCCGGACGTCCGGATCATCTCGCCGATCCCCGGCAAGTCGGCGGTCGGCATCGAGATCCCGAACACGGACCGCGAGATGGTCAACGTAGGCGACGTGCTGCGCCTCGCGGACGCGGCCGAGGACGACCACCCCATGCTCGTCGCGCTCGGCAAGGACGTCGAGGGCGGCTACGTGATGGCCAACATGGCGAAGATGCCGCACATCCTGGTCGCCGGTGCCACCGGCTCCGGCAAGTCGTCGTGCATCAACTGTCTGATCACCTCGATCATGATGCGGGCGACGCCCGAGGACGTCAGGATGGTCCTCGTCGACCCCAAGCGCGTGGAGCTGACCGCGTACGAGGGGATCCCGCACCTGATCACGCCGATCATCACCAACCCCAAGAAGGCCGCCGAAGCACTTCAGTGGGTCGTGCGGGAGATGGATCTGCGCTACGACGACCTCGCGGCCTTCGGTTACCGGCACATCGACGACTTCAATCAGGCGGTCAAGGACGGCAAGCTCACCACGCCCGAGGGCAGTGAGCGGGAACTGAAGGCGTACCCGTATCTGCTGGTGATCGTCGATGAGCTCGCCGACCTGATGATGGTCGCGCCGAGGGACGTCGAGGACTCCATCGTCCGGATCACGCAGCTCGCGCGCGCGGCCGGCATCCACCTGGTCCTGGCCACGCAGCGGCCGTCGGTCGACGTCGTCACCGGCCTCATCAAGGCGAACGTGCCCTCACGGCTCGCCTTCGCCACCTCCTCGCTCGCCGACAGCCGGGTCATCCTCGATCAGCCTGGCGCCGAGAAGCTGATCGGCAAGGGCGACGGCCTGTTCCTCCCCATGGGGGCGAACAAGCCGACCCGTATGCAGGGTGCTTTCGTCATAGAGGACGAGATCCACGCCATCGTGCAGCACTGCAAGGACCAGATGGCGCCCGTCTTCCGGGACGACGTCACGGTGGGCACCAAGCAGAAGAAGGAGATCGACGAGGACATCGGCGACGACCTGGACCTGCTGTGCGCGGCCGTCGAACTGGTCGTCTCGACGCAGTTCGGTTCGACCTCCATGCTGCAGCGCAAGCTGCGCGTGGGCTTCGCCAAGGCCGGGCGGCTCATGGATTTGATGGAATCGAGGAACATCGTCGGACCCAGTGAAGGTTCAAAGGCTCGGGACGTTCTTGTGAAAGCCGATGAGCTGGAGGGAGTGCTCGCGGTGATCCGCGGGGAGGCTCATCCTTAAGGTGATCCCCTCGAACGACGTCACCCGTACGGGCATCGGAGCAACCGTTTCCTCGTCGGCTACGTCAAGTTGAGGAGGAGACAGCCGTGTACGTCGCCAACGGGATGGCGGGCCATTCTGATGGCGTACAAAGTCCGACCGCCCGGTTGCCTCACCCATTCACACCCCCCCTACACTGAACCTCCAGCAGGTGGCTACACGCTCGAAAGGCGCCCCCGTGTCCATCGGCAACTCCCCTGAAGACGACCGCCCTTCGGAAGACCGCATCCCGCACGCGGACGACGACCGGCCGTCGATCGGTCGTGCCCTCCAGCAGGCACGCGTCGACGCGGATCTGACCGTCGACGAGGTCAGCCAGTCGACCCGGGTGCGCATCCCGATCGTGCAAGCCATCGAGCAGGACGATTTCTCGCGCTGCGGCGGTGACGTGTACGCACGAGGCCACATCCGCACGCTCGCGCGTGCCGTGGGCCTCGATCCCGAGCCGCTGATCGAGCAGTACGGCGACGAGCACGACGGACGCCCCGCGCCGACGCCGGCCACTCCGCTGTTCGAGACCGAGCGGATCCGCTCCGAGCCGCGCAGGCCCAACTGGACGGCCGCCATGGTGGCGGCGATCGTGGCGGTCGTCGCCTTCGTCGGCTACACCGCGTTCAGCGGCGGCGACAGCGACGGCGGCCAGCAGCAGGCCGCCGAGGGCTCCACCCCGGCGACCAGCAAGCCCACGGCCAAGAAGCCGAGCCCCAGCACCAAGAAGCCGACCGACCCGAAGCCGGATCCGACCGACAGCGCGATCGCCGCGGCCCCCGCGGACAAGGTCACCGTCAAGGTGAACGCGTCGGACGGACGCAGCTGGATCTCCGCCAAGGACCACAACGGGCGGATCATGTTCGACGGGCTGCTGCAGGACGGCCAGACGAAGACCTTCCAGGACAACCAGAAGATCGACCTCGTCCTCGGTGACGCGGGCGCGATCAAGCTGTATGTAAACGGCAAGCAGATCGACGACGAGTTCAGGTCCGGCCAGGTCGAGCGGCTGTCGTACACGAAGGGTGACCCGGAGGTCGGCTGAGCCCGGAGATCCGGCGGTAACCCCTCGCGGCTAGGGCTGTCAGTGGGACGAAGTAGTCTTGATTCCATGCCCGAACGCCGTACCGTCGCACTTGTCACCCTTGGCTGCGCCCGTAACGAGGTGGACTCGGAGGAGCTCGCAGGCCGCTTGGAGGCGGACGGCTGGGAGCTCGTCGAGGACGCTGACGCAGCCGATGTCGCCGTCGTGAACACCTGTGGCTTCGTGGAGGCCGCGAAGAAGGACTCCGTCGACGCCCTCCTTGAAGCCAATGACCTCAAGGGTCATGGCAGAACGCGGGCGGTGGTCGCGGTCGGCTGCATGGCCGAGCGCTACGGCAAGGAGCTCGCCGAGGCGCTGCCCGAGGCCGACGGCGTGCTCGGTTTCGACGACTACGAGGACATCTCCGGCCGCCTCCAGACGATCCTGTCCGGGGGCAACGTGGAGGCGCACGCCCCGCGCGATCGCCGCAAGCTGCTGCCGATCAGCCCGGCCGAGCGGCAGGAGGCAGGCTCCGGGATCGCGTTGCCGGGGCACGCCCCGGTGGATCTTCCCGACGGCCTCGCGCCCGCGTCCGGACCGCGTGCGCCGCTGCGGCGCCGGCTCGACGGCACCCCTGTGGCGTCCGTGAAGCTGGCCTCCGGCTGCGACCGGCGGTGCTCGTTCTGCGCCATTCCGTCGTTCCGTGGTTCGTTCATCTCGCGTCGCCCCAGTGACGTACTGAACGAGACGCGCTGGCTCGCCGAGCAGGGCGTCAAGGAGGTCATGCTGGTCTCCGAGAACAACACGTCGTACGGCAAGGACCTGGGCGACATCCGGCTCCTGGAGTCGCTGCTGCCCGAGCTGGCCGGGGTCGACGGGATCGAGCGGGTGCGGGTCAGCTACCTGCAGCCCGCCGAGATGCGGCCGGGCCTGATCGACGTACTGACGGGGACCGAGAAGGTCGCCCCGTACTTCGACCTCTCCTTCCAGCACTCGGCGCCCGGCGTGCTGCGCGCGATGCGGCGCTTCGGTGACACGGACCGGTTCCTGGAGCTGCTCGACACCATTCGGGCCAAGGCGCCGCAGGCCGGTGTCCGGTCGAACTTCATCGTGGGCTTCCCCGGCGAGACCGAGGCCGACTACGCGGAGCTGGAGCGCTTCCTGAACGGCGCGCGCCTGGACGCCATCGGTGTCTTCGGCTACTCCGACGAGGATGGCACCGAAGCGGCGACGTACGAGGGCAAGCTCGCCGAGGACGTCGTGGCGCAGCGTCTCGCGCGGCTGTCCCGGCTCGCCGAGCAGCTGGTGTCGCAGCGCGCCGAGGAGCGCGTGGGCGAGGCCGTGCAGGTGCTCGTCGAGTCCGTCGACGGGGAGGACGGTGTCGTCGGGCGCGGTGTGCACCAGGCACCCGAGACCGACGGGCAGGTGCGCCTCACGAGCGGCGCCGGTCTGACAATCGGCCGTATGGTCGAGGCAAAGGTGGTCGGCACCGAAGGTGTCGACCTCGTGGCCGAGCCGCTGGAGATCGCTGAGGAGGCGGACAGATGACCGGAGTCCCGGCGTCCGCTGCGGGCGGGACCGGCAGGCCGTCGCCCGGAAGCAAGCTGGGTGCTGCGGCCGTCCATCAGGTGAGCCTGTGGAACATCGCGAACATCCTGACCATGATCCGGCTCCTGCTGGTGCCGGGTTTCGTGGCGCTCATGCTGACCGACGGCGGGTACGACCCGGCGTGGCGGGCCTGGGCGTGGGCGGCGTTCGCCGTTGCCATGATCACGGATGTTTTTGACGGGCATTTGGCGCGTTCATACAACTTGGTCACCGATTTCGGAAAGATCGCCGACCCCATCGCCGACAAAGCGATCATGGGTGCCGCGCTGATCTGTCTCTCGTCGCTCGGTGATCTTCCGTGGTGGGTGACCGGTGTCATTCTCGGGCGCGAGCTCGGGATCACGCTGCTGCGTTTCATCGTCATTCGGTACGGGGTCATTCCGGCCAGCCGCGGCGGCAAGGTGAAAACGCTCGCGCAGGGCACGGCCGTCGGTATGTACATCCTGGCGCTGACCGGGCCGCTCGCGACGCTGCGGTGGTGGGTGATGGCGGTCGCCGTCGCGCTCACGGTGGTGACCGGGCTCGACTACGTGCGGCAGGCCGTCGTGCTGCGGCGCGCCGGGCTCGCCGAGTCGAAGGCGGCGGCGCAGGCGTCCGCGGAGGCTGCCGAGAAGTGACGTACCAGGCGGTCGAGGCGCTGCGCCTGTTGACGGAGCGGGGGGAGACCCTCGCCGTCGCGGAGTCGCTCACCGGGGGCCTGGTGGCCGCGGAGCTCGTGGCGGTGCCGGGGGCCTCCAAGGCCTTCCGCGGCTCGGTCACGGCGTACGCGACCGAGCTCAAGCACCAGCTGCTCGGCGTCGACGCGGACCTGCTCGCCGGGCACGGGCCCGTGCACCCCGAGGTCGCGCTGGCCATGGCGGCCGGGGTGCGGGAAGCGCTGGGGGCGGACTGGGGCGTCGCCACGACCGGCGTAGCGGGGCCGGAGCCGCAGGACGGGCAGCCGGTCGGAACCGTGTACGTGGCCGTGGTGGGGCCCGGAGCTGATCATTCCGAAGGTGTGGCCGATTTCGCTGGTAGCCACAAAGTGGCCGCCCTGCGGTTGAACGGCGGTCGGACGGAAATCCGTAGGGAGAGTGTACGGAGCGTGCTCGGACTGCTCGTCGAGGAGCTGGTCGAAGCGCATTCCGGCGAACGTACTGGGAAAGCGCGGGCACAGGATACGGAACAGAACGGGGGGTTTTGATGTTTGCAGCCCTGAGTGAACACGACATCGCTCCCCGCACGGCCGCGGCACAAGGCGGTACGGTGGGGCGTGAAGGATGCGGCTACGCGGTCCGAGGAGGGAGCCACCGATGATTCTGCTCCGTCGCCTGCTGGGTGACGTGCTGCGTCGGCAGCGCCAGCGCCAGGGCCGTACTCTGCGCGAAGTCTCCTCGTCCGCCCGAGTTTCGCTCGGTTATCTCTCCGAGGTGGAGCGGGGGCAGAAGGAGGCTTCCTCCGAGCTGCTCTCCGCGATCTGCGACGCGCTTGACGTACGGATGTCCGAGCTGATGCGCGAGGTGAGCGATGAGCTCGCTCTCGCCGAGCTGGCCGAGTCGGCAGCAGCCGTCCCGTCGGAGCCGGTGCCCGCACCGGTTCGTCCGATGCTCAATTCCGTCTCCGTGGCCGGCGTCCCGCCGGAACGCGTGACGATCAAGGCGCCTGCGGAGGCTGTGGACGTCGTAGCGGCGTAGCGCCTGCGCTCAGTGCTCTGAGCCCAGCTTGAACATGGGGAAAGCCCCGGCCGAGAGGATCGGCCGGGGCTTTCTGTTGTGCGTTCCGAGTGTGCGTGGGCGAGGGTTGGGCCCGATGTGTCCGTAATAGGCCATGTGTGCCATGGTTGATGGTGGTTTCGATACGGAGGTGACGTATGGACGTCGTGAAGAGCCCGCTGCCCGATGCCGACCTGAAGACCGTGGGCGAGGCGCTGCAGGGTGCGCTCGTGGATCTGGTGGACCTGTCCCTTGTGGCGAAGCAGGTGCACTGGAACGTGGTTGGTCCGCGGTTCCGGTCGGTGCACCTTCAGCTCGACGAGGTCGTGGACACCGCGCGGCAGCACTCCGACACGGTGGCTGAGCGGGCCTCGACGCTGGGCGTCCCGCCGGACGGTCGTGCGAAGACCGTGGCGGACACCAGCGGTGTGGGAGTGGCCCCTGAGGGCTGGGTGAAGGACACGGACGCGGTGGGGACGCTCGTGGACGCGCTCGGCGCGGTCATCGCGCGGATGCGCGCGCGGGTGGACTCGACCGGCGAGGCGGATCCCGTGAGCCAGGACCTCTTCATCGGGATCACGGCCGACCTGGAGAAGCATCACTGGATGTTCCAGGCGGAGAACCGGGGCTGAGGGTCCCGGCACCTCGGCGCCCCGCGTGCTCCTCGGCGTGGCGCCGACGGCTCTGGGCAGATTGGTCGTGGTCGTGGTCGTGGTCCGTGGTCCCGGAGGTCGTCGGGCGGAGGTGAGCGGTCGGTGGCATGGGCTGGGTGGCGGATGCTCCGGTGGGCGCCGGCTGTCGTGTGCGGGGCGCTGTGGTGGTGGGGCGCCCTGCGCCTCGCCTTCGCGCCGGGTGCCGGGATGTTCGAAGGGGCGCTCGTCGCTGGGGGCTGGGGGCTGAGCCTGCTGCCGGTGCACGCGCTGCCGAAGGCGCGGGCGGCCGGCGTGGCCGGGGCGCCCGG
>NZ_JAOZYC010000009.1:0-18571 GCF_035798155.1 Streptomyces endophyticus
CGCGGCCGGCTCCGCCGGGGATGCCGGTGGTGTTCGGCGCCGTCCCGTACCGGAACGCGGTGCGGGCCGTGCTCCTCGCCCACAAGGAGCGCGGTGCGCTCGGCCTCGCCCGGCCGCTGGGAGCGGCGCTCGCCGGGGCGGTGCGGGCCGCACTCATGGACGGTGGGGCAGGGTGGGGCGACGGGTACGGGAGGGCTCCTGGTGGCGCCCTGGGCCCCGTGACGCTGGTCCCTGTGCCGTCCGCGCCGCGTGCCGTGCGGGCGCGCGGGCACGACCCGACGCGGCGGATCGCGTACGCGGCGGCGGCCGAGCTGCGCCGTGCGGGCGTGGCGGCGCGGGTGCTCGCCGTGCTGCGGCAGCGGCGCGCGGTGGCCGACCAGTCGGGTCTGGACGCCCGGCAGCGGTTCGTGAATGTGACGGGCGCGCTGGAGGTGGTGGGCGGTGGCAGCGGGCCGCTCACCGGAATTGGCCGGATCGTGCTGGTCGACGACCTGATCACGACGGGCGCTTCTTTGGCGGAGGCGGCGCGCGCAATAGCGGTCGCGACCGGTTCAAAGAAGATCGAGTGGGAACCCGGGGCGGAGCGGGGCTGCTCGGAGGCAGGTCCGGGAATGGCGTGTGAGGCCGACCGGATCATGTTCCGGGCGGCCGTCGTGGCTGCATCTCCGGATTCCTTCGAAATAAACTGGAACTAGTTGGGAATCTGCATCGTTGCAGGTAGAGACAGGGTTCATTCGCTCGGTTGGAGGTACGTGTCAGTAGAGGGTGCCGACAACCGTCCAGGCGAGATATGTTCGGTTGTGAGGAACTCGGCAGGAAAGGCGGGCGCCGCCCCTCACCATTGGATTGCCCTGTCGGGACATTGCACAGGCGTTTTCGCAATCACCCGGCATGGTGGGGTGGAGATCTTGTCCACGGGGGAGGAGGAGGTGGAAGTCACCGAGTCCGAGACTCCGGAAGTGGCCGGAGTCTGGTGCAAAAGGGAGATGCTCCGCCCAAGGAGCGGGGCTATCCGGGAACGGAGTTCTGCGTGGACATCGTCGTCAAGGGCCGCAAGACCGAGGTACCAGAGCGGTTCCGTAAGCACGTGGCCGAGAAGCTGAAGCTGGAGAAGATCCAGAAGCTCGACGGCAAGGTGATCAGCCTCGACGTCGAGGTGTCCAAGGAGCCGAACCCCCGGCAGGCGGACCGGTGCGAGCGCGTCGAGATCACACTGCGCACGCGTGGCCCGGTGATCAGGGCGGAAGCTGCGGCAAGTGACCCGTACGCGGCGCTGGACCTGGCCACGGACAAGCTCGACGCGCGCCTGCGCAAGCAGCACGACAAGCGGTCGTCGCGGCGCGGCAAGCGGATCTCGGCAGCAGAGGTCGCCGAGCACGTTCCGGACGCCGCCCTGCTCAACGGGGACGGCACGATCGCCAAGGCCGAGGAGGCCGAGCCCGACGGCGTACCGACCACCAAGATGGGTTCGCTCGAGGTCAAGGGCGAGGGTCCGCTCGTCGTCCGTGAGAAGACACACGTGGCGGCACCCATGACGCTCGATCAGGCGCTCTACGAGATGGAGCTGGTCGGGCACGACTTCTATCTGTTCGTCGACTCCGAGACGAAGGAACCCAGCGTCGTCTACCGGCGGCACGCCTACGACTACGGCGTCATCCACCTCAGCACCGACCCCATGGTCTCCCAGGTCAGGGGAGCCGACGGGGGCGACGCCATCGGCGCCTGACCACAACTGACACCCACTCATCGGGTGCCCCTGGGGTGCGCGTGCGCCCCCAGGGGCACCCTCGTGCGACCCCCTTGTGCACCGCACGGCCATCGCGCCGACGCCGCGGCATGAAATCATGGCCGGGCCGGGTCAACCGGCGTGCTGGTGCCTCGGGTTGGCGCGGCACAGGAAGACGGGCCGCGGCCTTCAGGGGGAGGAACGATGGCGGACAGCTTCGGACTGATGCGGGGCGAGGACGCCGGTGCCGGCGAGGACGGCGCCGACATGGGGCCGGATGCCGGATCCTCGCGTGAGGAACCCATCCGGGTACTTGTGGTGGACGACCATGCCCTGTTCAGGCGCGGCCTGGAGATCGTCCTCAAGGCCGAGGAGGACATCCAGGTCGTCGGTGAGGCGGGTGATGGGGCGGAGGCCGTGGACAAGGCGGCCGATCTGCTGCCGGACATCGTCCTCATGGACGTACGGATGCCCAAGAGAGGCGGCATCGAGGCGTGCACCTCCATCAAGGAGGTGGCGCCCAGCGCCAAGATCATCATGTTGACGATCAGCGATGAGGAAGCCGATCTCTACGACGCGATCAAGGCGGGCGCGACGGGATATCTGTTGAAGGAGATCTCGACCGACGAGGTGGCCACGGCCATTCGCGCCGTCGCCGACGGGCAGTCGCAGATCAGCCCGTCCATGGCGTCGAAGCTGCTCACCGAGTTCAAGTCGATGATCCAGCGCACGGACGAGCGTCGGCTCGTGCCCGCGCCCCGGTTGACCGACCGGGAGCTCGAGGTGCTCAAGCTGGTGGCCACGGGCATGAACAACCGGGACATCGCCAAGGAGTTGTTCATCTCCGAGAACACCGTGAAGAACCACGTGCGCAACATCCTGGAGAAGCTTCAGCTGCACTCCAGGATGGAGGCCGTGGTGTACGCGATGCGGGAGAAGATCCTGGAGATCCGCTAGGGCGGGGTCTCCAGGCCGGAGCTCCTAGGAGAGGGCCTCGACGAGGGACCGCTTCAGGGGGGCCGACTCCATGTGCTCGACTCTTACGCTGTCGCAGCCGACCCAGCTCGCCGCCTCGTGCAGTGCCGCCGCCACCGCCGGTACGGCCTTCGGGCCGTCCAGGGAGACCTGCTTGGCGACCAGCGTGCTGCCCGCGCGCGCGGGGTCCACGCGGCCCACCAGGCGGCCGCCGGACAGGACCGGCATCGCGAAGTAGCCGTGGATCCGCTTCGGCTTGGGGACGTAGGCCTCCAGGCGGTGCGTGAAGCCGAAGATCCGCTCCGTACGTGCGCGCTCCCAGATCAGGGAGTCGAAGGGGGACAGGAGCGTGGTGCGGTGGCGGCCGCGGGGCGCTGAATCCAGGGCCGCGGGGTCGGCCCAGGCCGGTTTGCCGCCCCAGCCCTCCACCGTGACCGGGACGAGGCCGGTGTCCTCGATCACCGCGTCGAACTGATCGCTCCTCAGGCGGTGGTAGTCCGCGATGTCCGCGCGCGTGCCGACACCGAGGGCCTCGCCGGCCTGGCGGACCAGGCGCCGGACGCACTCGGTGTCGTCGAGGTCGTCGTGCAGGAGGGCCGACGGGATCGCGCGCTCCGCCAGGTCGTAGATCCGCTTCCAGCCGCGGCGCTCCACGCAGACCACCTCGCCGTACATCAGCGCGCGCTCGACGGCGATCTTCGACTCGGACCAGTCCCACCACTCGCCCTTGTTCTTCGCGCCGCCCAGTTCCGTGGCGGTGAGGGGGCCCTCCGCGCGGAGTTGCTTGATCACCTGGTCGTACGCGCCGTCGGGGAGGTAGTGGTGCCAGTGGGGGCGGGAGCGGTAGGCGCGGCGGCGGAAGGCGAAGTGCGGCCATTCCTCGATGGGGAGCACACAGGCGGCGTGCGACCAGTACTCGAAGGCGTGGGGGGCGGTGGCCGGGGCCGCGCCCGGCGTCCAGTACGCCGACTCGACCTTGGTCCGGGGCACCGAACCCAGGCGGGCGTAGGGGATCAGCTCGTGCGAGCGGGCGAGTACGGAGATCGTGTCGAGCTGGACCGCGCCGAGATGGCGGAGTACGCCACGGACGCCGGCCTTGCGGTCGGGGGCGCCGAGGAAGCCCTGGGCGCGGAGGACGATGCGGCGGGCTTCGTCGGCGGACAAGGCGGCGGTGGGACGCGGCGAGGTCGTCATGGCGGGAACGATAGAGGTCGGGTCTGACAACGGCGTGCGTGGCGGAGCAGGGGCTGGGCGGGCGGCTAGCTCGGGGCCGGGAGGTACGGCAGAGGGGTGGGGAGGCCCAGGTCCGAGGGGAGCAGGGAGGCCAGCCAGCAGTCTCGTAGGACGCCCTTGTTGGGCATGGCCGCGCGGAGGGTGGCCTCCAGGGTGAAGCCCGCGCGTTCCGCCACCGTGAGGGAGCCGACGTTGCCCACCTCCGCGCGCCACTCCAGGCGCGTACAGGAGAGGTCGGTGAAGGCCCAGCGGGCCACGCCCAGGACGGCCTCCGTCATATAGCCGTGGCCGCGGAACCGCTTGGCCGTCCAGAAGCCGACTTCCCAGGCGCCCGCGCGCGGGTGGTGGAGGGCGACGGCGCCGACCACCGGGCCGCGGTCCTCGGTCCGTATCGCGAATGTGTACTCCGTGTCACCGAGCCAGCCGTCCACGACGACACGGTTGATGAAGTATTCGGCGTCCACGCGCGCGTACGGCGAGGGAATCGTGGTCCAGCGCTGGATGTCGGGATCCTGGGCCGCGACGTACACCTCGTCGATGTCGGCGGGTACGAAGGTGTGCAGCTGCAGGCGGTCGGTGGTCAGCGTCACGGGGTCCATCGCCCGATTCTGCTCGGCACGCGGCAGGGGCGCCATGACTTTTCATGGGTCGTACCGGCACCTTCGCGGCGGCCCGCGCGTTGGACCTGATGGCAGACCTCCCGGCACGGTGGGGTCCTCGCATACGATGGCCGTTGCTTCAGTAGTCCTTGGTAGTACCCAGTAATACCTAGAAGTTTTCAGAGAACACCGACCGTGCCAGGCCCGACCGGCAAGGAGACCAACCCCCGTGTCCGTCCTCCAGAAGCTCATGCGTGCAGGCGAAGGCAAGATCCTGCGCAAGCTGCACCGCATCGCGGACCAGGTCAACTCCATCGAAGAGGACTTCGAGAGTCTCTCCGACGCCGAGCTGCGCGCACTCACGGACGAGTACAAGCAGCGGTTCGAGGACGGCGAGACCCTCGACGACCTGCTGCCCGAGGCATTCGCCACCGTCCGTGAGGCCGCCCGCCGCGTGCTGGGCCAGCGCCCCTACGACGTGCAGCTGATGGGTGGCGCCGCGCTCCACTTCGGTTACGTGGCGGAGATGAAGACCGGTGAGGGCAAGACCCTGGTCGGCACGCTGCCGACGTATCTGAACGCGCTGTCCGGCAAGGGCGTCCACCTGATCACGGTGAACGACTACCTGGCCGAGCGCGACTCCGAGATGATGGGCCGCGTTCACAAGTTCCTCGGCCTGAGCGTCGGCTGCATCCTCGCGAACATGACCCCGGCGCAGCGTCGCGAGCAGTACAACTGCGACATCACGTACGGCACGAACAACGAGTTCGGCTTCGACTACCTCCGCGACAACATGGCGTGGTCCCAGGACGAGCTCGTCCAGCGCGGCCACAACTTCGCCGTGGTCGACGAGGTCGACTCGATCCTCGTCGACGAGGCCCGTACGCCGCTGATCATCTCCGGCCCCGCCGACCAGGCCACGAAGTGGTACGGCGACTTCGCGAAGCTCGTCACGCGCCTCAAGAAGGGCGAGGCGGGCAACACGCTGAAGGGCATCGAGGAGACCGGCGACTACGAGGTCGACGAGAAGAAGCGCACCGTGGCGATCCACGAGCCGGGTGTGGCCAAGGTCGAGGACTGGCTCGGGATCGAGAACCTCTACGAGTCGGTCAACACGCCGCTCGTGGGTTACCTGAACAACGCCATCAAGGCCAAGGAACTCTTCAAGAAGGACAAGGACTACGTCGTCATCGACGGCGAAGTCATGATCGTCGACGAGCACACCGGCCGTATCCTCGCCGGCCGCCGCTACAACGAGGGCATGCACCAGGCGATCGAGGCGAAGGAAGGGGTGGACATCAAGGACGAGAACCAGACCTTGGCGACCATCACCCTCCAGAACTTCTTCCGCCTCTACAAGCGCGAGGGCTACGACAGCGGCCTCTCCGGCATGACCGGTACGGCCATGACCGAGGCCGCCGAGTTCCACCAGATCTACAAGCTGGGCGTCGTGCCGATCCCGACGAACCGGCCGATGGTCCGTGCGGACCAGGCGGACCTGATCTACCGCACCGAGGTCGCCAAGTTCGACGCGGTCGTGGACGACATCGCGGAGAAGCACGGGCAGGGCCAGCCGATCCTGGTGGGTACGACCTCCGTCGAGAAGTCGGAGTACCTGTCGCAGCAGCTCAGCAAGCGCGGTATTCAGCACGAAGTGCTGAACGCGAAGCAGCACGACCGTGAGGCCACGATCATCGCCCAGGCCGGCCGCAAGGGCTCGGTCACGGTCGCGACGAACATGGCCGGTCGTGGCACCGACATCAAGCTCGGCGGCAACCCGGACGACCTCGCCGAGGCCGAGCTGCGCCAGGCAGGGCTCGACCCGGTCGAGCACGTCGAGGAGTGGGCGGCCGCGCTGCCCGCCGCCCTGGAGAAGGCCGAGCAGGCGGTGCGGGCCGAGTTCGAGGAGGTCAAGAGCCTCGGCGGGCTCTACGTGCTCGGTACGGAGCGGCACGAGTCGCGGCGTATCGACAACCAGCTGCGTGGTCGTAGTGGCCGTCAGGGCGACCCCGGTGAGTCCCGCTTCTACCTGTCGCTCGGTGACGACCTCATGCGGCTCTTCAAGGCGCAGATGGTCGAGCGCGTGATGTCGATGGCGAACGTGCCGGACGACGTCCCGATCGAGAACAAGATGGTGACCCGCGCCATCGCCTCCGCCCAGTCGCAGGTCGAGCAGCAGAACTTCGAGACGCGTAAGAACGTCCTGAAGTACGACGAGGTGCTCAACCGGCAGCGCGAGGTCATCTACGGCGAGCGGCGCCGCGTCCTGGAGGGTGAGGACCTGCACGAGCAGGTGCAGCACTTCATGGACGACACGATCGACGAGTACATCGGCGCCGAGACCGCCGAGGGCTTCGCCGAGGAGTGGGACCTCGACCGGCTGTGGGGCGCGTTCAAGCAGCTCTACCCGGTCAAGGTCACCGTGGAGGAGCTCGAGGAGGAGGTCGGGGACCGGGCCGGTCTGACGGCCGAGTTCATCGGCGAGGCCGTCAAGGACGACATCCACGCGCAGTACGCGGCGCGCGAGGAGCAGCTCGGGTCCGAGATCATGCGTGAGCTGGAGCGCCGGGTCGTGCTGAGCGTGCTCGACCGCAAGTGGCGCGAGCACCTCTACGAGATGGACTACCTCCAGGAGGGCATCGGCCTGCGCGCCATGGCGCAGAAGGACCCGCTGGTCGAGTACCAGCGCGAGGGCTTCGACATGTTCACCGCCATGATGGAGGGCATCAAGGAGGAGTCCGTCGGCTACCTGTTCAACCTGGAGGTCCAGGTCGAGCAGCAGGTCGAGGAGGTCCCGGTGGCGGACTCGGCGCCGGCGAACCTGGAGAAGCAGGACGCGGTGCCGGCGCAGGCCGGGGGCCGTCCGGAGATCCGGGCCAAGGGCCTGGACGCTCCGCAGCGTCCCGACCGCCTGCACTTCCAGGCGCCGAACGCCGAGGGCGGTGTCGACGAGGGCGACTTCGTGACCGAGGGCGGGCCCACGCGCTCCTCGGCGGACGGGCTGACCCGCGCCGAGCGGCGCAAGCAGCAGAAGGGCCGCCGTCGCAAGAAGTGACGTTGCGCGGGTGACGCGACGCGTGACGCGATGTGTGTGAAGGGGCTGGGCACAGGGTGCCCAGCTCCTTTTCCCTTGCTCTCACCCGCTGGAGCCCGCGGTGTCCCGAGGTGGTCGGCCGCCCAGTTCCACCGCCGTGCAGCGCCACCGCTGGTCCTCGCCCAGGGCGAGCCGGAAGGCCAGGGCGTGCAGCCGGGGGCCGACCGCGATGCGGGCGAACACCTCGTAGCTGCCGGGGGCGGGTTCGAAGTGGCCGATGCCGTGCACGGTCGGTCGGGGTCCGGCGCCGGGCAGCAGGGCGCGGCGTTCCACCAGCCAGAGCAGGTCGTCGAAGGCCTGGTGCGCGGCGTGGCGGGCGAACCAGTGCAAGGGCCTGTCGCCGCTGAGCACCAGGAGCAGGCGCTGCGTGAACAGCTCGGTGGGGTGCAGCGGGACCTGTGGTGGGACGCGCCGCGGTCCCGCGCCGGGGCGACGGGTGTCGCGGCGTGTGGGCGGACGGGTGTTTCCGCGGGGTCCCCGACTGTTCATGACCTTCTGCATGACGCCTCCCGATACCGGCCGGTAACTCCTCGTGGGGATCTTGTACGAGGCCGGAGGGCGCGGCGGCAAGGGCCGGTGGGCGGCGCCGGGGCGCGGCGGTGGGTTCGCCTATCAGGGTGACCGGGCCGGCACGGGGGCCGGGATCCCGGGAGCGTACGGAGGCCGGCCGCGGGCGGGTGTTGACGCCCGGGCGGGCACGGGCGGCGGCCCGAAGGGGGACGCCCACGTATCCTGAAGCCCCCGACGCAGAGCAGAAAGCAGCCGGACCATGCGCGTGTACGTACCTCTGTCCCTGCCTCGACTCGCAGAGGCGTACAAGGCCGGCGAGATCGGGCCCGCGCCCGTCACCGCCTTCGCCGTGACGCCCGCGCTGCGTGAGTGGTACCTGTCCGAGGACATCGAGGAGCTGGAGTACGCGGCGCTGGGCAGGGCGGCGCTCGCCTCGCTGCGCCTCGTCGCCGCCGACCCCGGGGCCGCGCGCCGCCGAGTCGTCGTCGCCGTGGACGTGCCGGACGGGGCCGCCGTCGCGGAGCCGGACCGCGGGTCCGAGCAGGGTGCGCTCGGCGAGCTGACGGTGCGCGAGGCCGTGCCGCTGGCGAAGGCCGCTGCCGTGCACGTCGACTCGGGCGACGCCGACGCCGATGTCGCGGTCGCAGCGGAGGCGCTCGCCGCGGCCGACCGGGGCGACGCCGACGCGCAGTTCGTCGTGGACGGCGCCGAGGACCACGACCTGCTGTGGTTCGCCACGCAGGAGATCCCGGGCCTCTTGGGTGAGGGCGGCCACTGACGGACCGCCCCGGGGTGGGTAGTTTCCTGCCATGGGGAAGCACTTCGGGACGCACGCAGCCACGCACATCGTCTGGGACTGGAACGGCACGCTGTTCCACGACAACGACGCCGTCATCCGCGCCAGCAACGCGGCCTTCGCGGCGGTCGGTCTTGAACCGATCACGCTGGAGACATACCGCGAGCTGTACTGCATACCCATCCCCAAGTTCTACGAGCGGCTGATGGGCCGGCTGCCCACCGAGGCCGAGTGGACGGCGATGGACGGCGCGTTCCACCAGCACTACGCGCGGTACTCGGTGGAGTGCAGGCTCGCCGAGGGCGTCGAACTGCTGCTGGCCGGCTGGCAGGAGGCAGGGCGCAGCCAGTCCATCCTCAGCATGGCCGGACACGAGGAACTCGTGCCGCTGGTACGCCGGTTGGGGATCGCCGAGCGGTTCGTGCGCGTCGATGGGCGGACGGGCCCCTCCGGCGGCAGCAAGGCCGAGCACATGGTGCGGCACCTCGGAGTCCTCGACGGTGTGGCCCCGGAGCGGACCGTGGTCATCGGGGACGCCGCCGACGACGCGGTGGCCGCGATCGCCGCGGGCGCGCAGGCCGTCCTCTACACCGGTGGCTCGCACAGCCGGGCCAGCCTGGAAGGGGTGGGCGCTCCCGTCGTCGACACCCTGGCGGACGCGGTGCGCGAGGCCGAGCGGATGGCCGCGGCGGCCTGACCCGCGCCCCTGAGGACCCCAGCCGTCAACAGGAGCGGTGAACTGCCCCGTATCCGTCGCCTTTTGCATCGACCCGGTTCACCCTCCGCTGTCGGCTGCGTACGCTGTGCTGGGGCCGGTGGCGCGGCGGCGATACGACGGGGGCGTGAGTCATGGGTTTCGGATTCGGTCAGCGACGGGGCGGTCAACTCCCCGTGGAGGTCACCACGTTCGTCGGCAGGACGGCCGAACTGGCCGAGGTACGGGCCGGGTTCGAGAGCGCCCGCCTCGTCACCCTGGTGGGCCCGGGCGGCGTCGGCAAGAGCCGCACGGCGATGCGGGCCGCGGCCGGGCTGGCCGGGCGGTTCCCGGACGGGGTGTGGCTCGTCGAGCTGAGCGCGCTGCGCGACCCCGAGCTGATCCCCGTGACCCTGGCCGCCGTGCTCGAACTGCCCGAACAGGCGGGCATGGAGCCGCTCGACGCCGTCGTCGCGCACCTTCAGGGGCGGCAGCTGCTCATCGTGCTCGACACGTGCGAGCACCTCGTCGACGCCTGCGCCATGCTCACCGACGTGCTGCTGCGGGAGGCGGCCGGCGTCAGCGTGCTCGCCACCAGCAGGCAGCCGCTCGACGTACCGGGGGAGCGCTGCCGCGCCATCGCGCCGCTCGCCCCCGACGACGCGCTCGAGCTGTTCGTGCAGCGGGCGTCCGCCGTGGTGCCGGGGTTCGCCGTGGACGAGGCGAACCGGGAGCAGCTCGCGGCGCTCGCCCGGCGTCTCGACGGGATCCCACTCGCCATCGAGCTGGCGGCGGTACGGCTGCGGGCGGTGCCCCTCGAACAGCTGGTGCAGCGGCTCGGGCAGCGCTTCGAGGTGCTCACGGGCGGGCGCCGCACCGCGCTGACCCGGCACCAGACGCTGCGTACGGCGATCGGCTGGTCGCACGAACTGTGCACGCCGCAGGAGCGGTTGCTGTGGGCCCGGCTCTCCGTCTTCGCGGGCTCCTTCGAGCTGGCCGCCGCCGAAGTCGTGGGCGCGGGCGGTGAGTTGGCGAGCGGTGACGTCCTGGAGCAGCTCATCGGGCTCGTCGACAAGTCCGTCGTGCAGCGGATCGGGGAGAACGGCGGCCGGTACCGGATGCTCGACACCATCCGCGAGTACGGCGCCGAATGGCTGGAGGAGGCGGGGCAGTCGGCCACCGTGCGCCGGCGGCACTCCGCGTACCACCGGGAGCTCGGGCAGCGGTACTGGGACGGCTTCCTGACGTCCGAGCAGGTCGGGCACTACCGGGTGCTGCGCGCGGCGCGGGCCGATGTCCGGGCCGCGCTCGAATACGCGTACCAGAGCCCCGATTCGGTGGCCTCCGGCGTGTGGTTCGCCGCGCAGCTCGGCCCGTACTGGCGGGCGGTCGGCCTGCTCTCCGAGGGGCGGTACTGGATCGAGAAGGGGCTCGCGCTCCTCGAAGAGGTGGGGCAGGAGCAGGCGTGGGGGCGGTTCATGACCGCCCTGTTCTCGGTGTGGCAGGGAGATCTGCCGGGTGCGCTCGAACTCTTCCACCGGGCCGTCGACATCGCGCGCCGCTCGGGCAACGACCGGGTCGAGCTGTTCTGCGACGCGTATCTGGGCGGCCTCGGCGCGCTGTGCGGGGAGGCCGACGGCCTCGACGCCATGGAGGACGCGCGGCAGCGGATCCTGGCGCGCGAGGACGGCCTCGGCATCGGCGTCATCCACTACGAAGCGGCGCTGCTGCTCGGCGTGCTCGGGGACACGGACGGCGCGCTCGCACTGTGCCGCACGGGACTCGCCCACCTGGAGGGCACGGGGGAGCGGCAGCTCCTCGGGTCCACGTACATGGTGCAGGGCGTCATCCGCTGGCTCGCCGGGGAGCGGAAGGACGCCGTCGCCTCGCTGTGCCGGGGCCTGGAGGCCGCCGCGGAGATCGACGAGGTGCTGGTCGCCGCGCTGTGCTGCCTCGGTCTCGCCTGGTCCGCCGCGTACGACAAGCGGCAGGTGCGGGCGGCGTGGCTGCTCGGGTACGCGGAGAACGCGCGGCGGCTCGGGGGCGGCGACCCGGTCGGGATGCTGCCGTCCCTCTTCGAGGAGCAGGAGTCCGTGCGCGGCGCCGTGCTGCTCGCCCTGGGCGATGAGGAGTTCGAGCGGTGGTGGGGCGTCGGGGCGCGGCTTTCGGGGCGGCAGGTGCTCGACGCCGTACGGTCCGGGGCCGACGCGCCCTCGGTGGCGCCGCTGCCGTCGGCGCGCGGTGCCGGGGTGGACGCGCTCACCCGGCGGGAGCGGGAGGTCGCGGCGCTGGTGGCGGAGGGCATGTCCAACCGGGAGATCGCCGAGCGTCTGGTGATCTCCAAGCGGACCGCGGACGCGCATGTGGAGCACATCCTGGCGAAGTTGGGAGTGGGCTCAAGGACCGAGATCGCGGCGGTCACGGAGACGGGAGCCCCTCGCTAGGCCCCTAGGGCCCTTCTGACGGATCTTGCCGGAGTCGCGGGCCCTGGCACGCACATCTGCGGCGTTGTCGTCGGTTGCCAACGCTCCGCGTTGACGCCCTCCTCCGCCTTGCAGCTGCACGCACCAGACCCCACTCGCCTGCACCGCCCATTGACGCCGTCCGCGTCCAGCCTGATCCGTCAGAAGGCCCCTAGGTATACGGATCCCGGCTCCTACGCCCAAATGCGTATACGGCTCCCGCTCGATACCGATGCCGGGGGCTTCCCGCGCACGTCAGTCTGTACAGGTGTCGCGTGCTCTGGAAGAACGGCGCGGCGGGGCGCCGGACGGCATTGGTCAACTCCCCACGGCTGTCGTGGCATCGGCTCCCCGTCGCTGCATCCGGGGCACGGCGCGTTTCGGTGGCTGCCCTCGTCGGCGGGGCAGCCACCGCACCTCTTTCCGGCCCGGGGTGTCAGCCCGCGGCCGGCGCCTTCGCCCGCAGCACCGTCAGGAACTCCCGCATCCACTGCGCGTGGTCGGGCCAGGCGCGGGAGGAGACCAGGGTGCCGTCGACGATCACCTCCGCGTCCTGGAAGGTGGCCCCCGCCGCCTGCATGTCCGTCTCAAGGGCCGGGTACGCCGTGACGCGCCGGCCCCGCAGTGCGTCCACCGACGCCGTCAGGAGCGGGCCGTGGCAGATCTGTGCGACGGGCCTGTCGGTGTCGAAGAAGGACTTGACGATCTTGCGGAGCTCGGCGTCGCCGCGCAGGTACTCGGGCGCCCGGCCACCGGGAATCACCAATGCGGCGTACTGACCCGGATCGACTTCGGAGAAGGCCAGGTCGGCGGGCCAGGTGTAGCCGGGCTTCTCCGTGTACGTGTCGAAGCCGGGCTCGAAGTCGTGCACCACGAACCGGAGCTTCTTGCGGGTCGGCGCCGCGATGTCGACCTCGTACCCCTCCTCGCGCAGCCGCTGGTAGGGGTACAGGACTTCCAGCGACTCCGCCGCGTCGCCGGTGACGATCAGGATTTTGGGTGCCATTGGTCACACACTCCCCTCGCCGGGATCCGCCGTGTCGTGCGCCCAACGTGTCGCCGCGCCGCCCGGCTGGCAAGAGCCCGTACTACGCAAGGGCTTCAGGGGTTCTGTGCAGACTGTCAAAGTTCGACCCCCTGTTTTGTACACAAGCAGCTCATGACGATGCCCCCTCGGGGAGCGATAGCCTGGTCCCGTGATCAGCGCGATATCTCGCGGGGGCATCGTCGCCCCCTGCCCGCGCCGGGAGATCACGACCTGCCACAGCGGTCGTGCCCGGCGCTCAGCCGCTGATCATTTCGGGCGGATGGCCTTTTCGTTGAAAACGGCGCATTGTCGTCCACCCATCTCTCATCCAGGCATAACGTCGTCTCAGACCGGACACCCCGCGTCGGGACGTTGTGCCGAGCGATTCATCTACGCCACGTCTACGTCTCGCAACGGCGCGCGACAGGAGCCAGAGGACAATGCAGACCAAGCTGGACGAAGCCAAAGCCGAGCTGCTCACCAGGGCCGCACGGGTAGCTGAGAACAGCCCGGTAGGGGGGAACCTACCGACTGGGGCGACGGGCGAGGGCACTCAAGCCGCCAAGGCCGCCGGGACCGCGAAGAACGCCGACAGCGTGCTCGCGTTCCTCCAGCGCTACTACCTCCACACCGCACCGGAGGATCTGAGCGACCGCGATCCGGTCGATGTCTTCGGGGCCGCGCACTCGCACTACCGCCTTGCGGAGAACCGACCACAAGGCACCGCGAACGTGAAGGTGCACACGCCGACCGTCGAGGAGAACGGCTGGACCTGCAGCCACTCCGTCGTCGAGGTCGTCACGGACGACATGCCGTTCCTGGTGGACTCCGTCACCAACGAGCTGTCCCGGCAGGGTCGCGGCATCCACGTCGTCATCCACCCGCAGGTCACCGTCCGGCGCGATGTCACCGGCAAGCTCCTCGAGGTACTGCCGGCCGGTACGTCCACCGAGGCCCACGACGTGCTCACCGAGTCGTGGATCCACGTGGAGATGGACCGCGAGACCGACCGCGCCGACCTCAAGCAGATCACCACCGACCTGCTGCGCGTCCTGTCCGACGTACGGGAGTGCGTCGAGGACTGGGAGAAGATGCGGGACTCGGCGCTGCGCATCGCCGAGGAGCTGCCGGGCGAGCCGACCGCGGGCGACCTGCCCGACCAGGAGGTCGAGGAGGCCCGCGAGCTGCTGCGCTGGCTGGCCGCCGACCACTTCACGTTCCTCGGGTTCCGCGAGTACAACCTCTCCGAGGACGACTCGCTGGCCGCCGTGCCCGGCACCGGACTCGGCATCCTGCGCTCCGACCCGCACCACGAGCGCGACGAGCACCACCCGGTCTCGCCGTCCTTCAACCGCCTGCCGGCCGACGCCCGCGCCAAGGCCCGCGAGCACCGCCTGCTGGTCCTCACCAAGGCCAACAGCCGCGCCACCGTGCACCGGCCGAGCTACCTCGACTACGTCGGCGTGAAGAAGTTCGACGCCGAGGGCAATGTCGTCGGCGAGCGCCGCTTCCTCGGCCTGTTCTCCTCCGCCGCGTACACCGAGAGCGTGCGCCGCGTCCCGGTCATCCGGCGCAAGGTCCAGGAGGTCCTCAAGGGCGCGGGCTTCTCGCCCAACAGCCACGACGGCCGTGACCTGATGCAGATCATGGAGACGTACCCGCGCGACGAGCTCTTCCAGACCCCGGCCGACGAGCTGCGGTCCATCGTCACGAGCGTGCTCTACCTCCAGGAGCGCCGCAGGCTGCGGCTCTACCTGCGCCAGGACGAGTACGGCCGCTACTACTCGGCCCTCGTCTACCTGCCGCGCGACCGCTACACCACGGGCGTGCGCCTGCGGATCATCGACATCCTCAAGGAGGAGCTCGACGGCACCAGCGTCGACTTCACCGCCTGGAACACCGAGTCGATCCTCTCCCGGCTGCACTTCGTCGTCCGGGTCCCGCAGGGCACCGAACTGCCGGAGCTCTCCGACGCCGACAAGGACCGGATCGAGGCCCGCCTCGTCGAGGCCGCCCGCTCCTGGGCCGACGGCTTCGGGGAGGCGCTGAACGCCGAGTGCGGCGAGGAGCGCGCGGCCGAACTGCTGCGCCGCTACGGCCAGGCGTTCCCCGAGGGCTTCAAGGCCGACCACTCGCCGCGCGCCGCCGTGGCCGACCTGGTCCACCTCGAACAGCTCACGCAGGAGAACAAGGACTTCGAGCTCTCCCTGTACGAGCCGGTGGGCGCCGCCCCCGGCGAGCGCCGCTTCAAGATCTACCGGATCGGCGCGCCCGTCTCGCTCTCCGCCGTCCTGCCGGTGCTCCAGCGCCTGGGCGTCGAGGTCACCGACGAGCGCCCGTACGAGCTGCGTTGCAGCGACGGCAAGACCGCGTGGATCTACGACTTCGGCCTGCGCATGCCGAAGCCGTCGAACGGCAACGGGCACGACCTCGGCGCCGACGGCCGCGAGCGCTTCCAGGAGGCCTTCGCCGCCACCTGGACCGGGCTCGCCGAGAACGACGGCTTCAACTCCCTCGTCCTGGGCGCCGGCCTGAACTGGCGTCAGGCGATGGTGCTGCGCGCGTACGCCAAGTACCTGCGCCAGGCGGGCTCCACGTTCAGCCAGGACTACATGGAGGACACCCTCCGGACGAACGTGCACACCACGCGCCTGCTGGTGTCGCTGTTCGAGGCGCGGATGTCGCCGGACCGGCAGCGCGCCGGGACCGAGCTGATCGACGGGCTGCTCGAAGAGGTCGACGGCGCCCTCGACCAGGTCGCCTCTCTCGACGAGGACCGGATCCTGCGGTCCTTCCTCACCGTCATCAAGGCGACGCTGCGCACGAACTTCTTCCAGGAGGCGCAGGGCGGCAAGCCGCACGAGTACGTCTCCATGAAGTTCGACCCGCAGGCCATCCCCGACCTGCCCGCGCCGCGGCCCGCGTACGAGATCTGGGTGTACTCGCCGCGCGTCGAGGGCGTGCACCTGCGCTTCGGCAAGGTCGCGCGCGGTGGGCTGCGCTGGTCGGACCGGCGCGAGGACTTCCGTACGGAGATCCTCGGCCTGGTGAAGGCGCAGATGGTGAAGAACACCGTCATCGTGCCGGTCGGCGCGAAGGGCGGCTTCGTCGCCAAGCAGCTGCCGGACCCGTCGGTGGACCGGGACGCGTGGATGGCCGAGGGCATCGCCGCGTACAAGACGTTCATCTCGGCGCTGCTCGACATCACCGACAACCTGGTCGGCGGCGAGGTCGTGCCGCCCGCCGACGTCGTGCGGCACGACAGTCCAGACACTGACGACACGTACCTCGTGGTCGCGGCCGACAAGGGCACGGCGTCGTTCTCCGACATCGCGAACCAGGTCGCCGAGTCGTACAACTTCTGGCTCGGCGACGCCTTCGCCTCCGGCGGCAGCGCGGGCTACGACCACAAGGGCATGGGCATCACCGCCCGCGGCGCCTGGGAGTCCGTCAAGCGGCACTTCCGGGAGCTGGGCGTCGACAGCCAGTCCGAGGACTTCACGGTCGTCGGCGTCGGCGACATGTCCGGTGACGTGTTCGGCAACGGCATGCTGCTGAGCGAGCACATCCGCCTGGTCGCCGCCTTCGACCACCGGCACATCTTCATCGACCCGAGGCCGGACGCGGCCACCGGCTACGCCGAGCGCCGCCGGATGTTCGAGCTGCCGCGGTCGAGCTGGGCGGAGTACAACAAGGAGCTGATCTCGGCGGGTGGCGGCATCTTCCCGCGCTCCGCCAAGTCGATCCAGCTCAACGCCCATATCCGCGAGGCCCTCGGCATCGAGTCCGGCCAGGCCAAGATGACCCCGGCCGAGCTGATGAAGGCCATCCTCCAGGCGCCGGTCGACCTGCTGTGGAACGGCGGCATCGGTACGTACGTCAAGTCGTCGGTCGAGTCCAACGCGGACGTCGGCGACAAGGCCAACGACGCGATCCGCGTCGACGGCCAGGACGTCCGCGCCAAGGTCATCGGCGAGGGCGGCAACCTCGGCGCGACCCAGCTGGGCCGCATCGAGTTCGCCCGCGCCGGCGGCCGGGTGAACACCGACGCCATCGACAACAGCGCGGGCGTCAACACCTCGGACGTCGAGGTGAACATCAAGATCCTGCTCAACGGGCTCGTCTCCGACGGCGACATGACGGTCAAGCAGCGCAACAAGCTGCTCGCCGCCATGACGGACGAGGTCGGCCACCTGGTGCTGCGCAACAACTACGCGCAGAACATCGCCCTGGCCAACTCCTGCGCCCAGGCGCCGTCCCTGCTCCACGCCCACCAGCGGTTCATGCGCCGCCTCGGCAAGCAGGGCCACCTCGACCGGGGTCTGGAGTTCCTGCCCACCGACCGGCAGATCAGGGAGCTCCTCAACTCCGGGCGCGGCCTCAGCCAGCCGGAGCTCGCCGTCCTCTTCGCGTACACGAAGATCACGGCGTCCGACGAGCTGATCCAGACGTCGCTCCCCGACGACGCCTACCTGCGCCGCCTGCTGCACGCCTACTTCCCGAAGCCGCTGCGCGAGAAGTACGGCGAGGCGATCGACGGGCACGCGCTGCGCCGCGAGATCATCACGACGGTCCTCGTCAACGACACGGTGAACACGGGCGGTTCGACGTTCCTGCACCGCCTCCGTGAGGAGACGGGCGCGTCCCTGGAGGAGATCGTGCGGGCGCAGCTCGCCGCGCGCGAGATCTTCGGCCTCAGCGAGGTCTGGGACGCGGTCGAGGCGCTCGACAATGTCGTCGCCGCCGACGTGCAGACCCGGATCCGCCTGCACTCGCGCCGCCTCGTCGAGCGCGGCACGCGGTGGCTGCTCAACAACCGCCCGCAGCCGCTCCAGTTGGCGGAGACGATCGACTTCTTCAAGGAGGGCGTCACCGAGGTCTGGGCCGCCATGCCGAAGATGCTGAGCGGCGCCGACGCCGAGTGGTACCAGGGCATCCTCGACGAGCTGACCGGTGCGGGTGTGCCGGAGGAGCTGGCGGAGCGGGTGGCCGGATTCTCGTCCGCGTTCCCGACGCTCGACATCGTGCAGATCGCCGACCGTATGGGCAAGGACGCGCTGTCCGTCGCCGAGGTCTACTACGACCTCGGTGACCGGCTCTCCATCACGCAGCTCATGGACCGCATCATCGAGCTGCCGCGCGCGGACCGCTGGCAGTCGATGGCCCGCGCTTCGATCCGCGAGGACCTGTTCGCGGCGCACGCCGCGCTCACCGCCGACGTACTGGCGGCGGGCAACGGGACCTCGACGCCCGAGCAGCGGTTCAAGGCGTGGGAGGAGAAGAACGCGGCGATCCTGGGCCGGGCGCGCTCGACCCTGGTGGAGATCCAGGGCTCGGACTCGTTCGACCTGGCGAACCTCTCGGTCGCCATGCGCACGATGCGTACGCTGCTGCGCACGCACTCGTAGCGGATACGCGAACGGGGGCGCCCCGAGCCGGATTCGGCTCGGGGCGC
>NZ_JAOZYC010000010.1:0-18299 GCF_035798155.1 Streptomyces endophyticus
GGTCAGGCCCGGTCCGCCGCGGCGGCCGCCGCCGACCGCGCCGAACGCCTGCTGCGCGCCCTGGCCGCCGCGCCGGTCGCGATCCGCAAGAGCGGCGGCGTCGCCGTACGCGACACCCGTCGCCTCGCCAAGGCGGCCGGGCTCGACGCGAGCGAGACCCGCCTGTGGACCGAGCTCGCGGCGAACGCCGCGCTGATCGGACCAAGTGAGCCCGAGGAGAGCAGCAACGCGACCGCAGGGCGCGGCCGTTCCCGCCGCGCCGCCGCGTCCCCGGCCGAACCGGTACGGCTGCTGCCCACCGCCGCCTGGGACCGGTGGTCCGGGTCGGACCCGGCCACCCGGCTGCTGCCGCTGGTCGCCGCGTGGGCGGTGGTCCCGGAGACCTTCACGTACTGGCCCGAGGACTCGGGCGACACCCCCGTCGCGCTGACCGCCCCCGACGACCCGTACGCCGTCGACCTGCGCCACGGCCTGCTCGCCGCTCTCGGCTCACTGCCCGAGGGCGAGGCACCCGGAACCGCCACCGCCGGCCGGTCCGTACCTGCGTCGGCACTCGACCGTGACACCCTCACCGACCTCGTCGTCCGTGCCTCCTGGTACCGCCCGGCCTGCCTGTCCATCCCCGACGTAGAGGACCGCGCGCGAGCCGTCCTCGGTGAGGCCGAACTCCTCGGCCTCACCGCCCACCACGCCCTCACCGCCGCGGGGCACGCCGTCCTCGGCCTCCTCGACGCGGGCGCGGCCCGACACTTCCCGGCCGTCCCCGGCGCCGGAGCGGACATCGGCGAACACCAGGAACTGGCAGACGCGGTCGAGGAGTTGGGGCGGTCGCTGGCCGAGCTGCTCCCGCCGCCCGAACACACCGCCCGCTTCCAGGCCGACCTCACCGCCACCGTCACAGGACCGGCCGCACCCGACCTCGCCGAGCTCCTCGCGGCCTGCGCGGACCGCGAGTCCGACGGGCACGCCACGGTGTGGCGGATCGGCCCCGCCTCCGTGCGTCGCGCGCTGGACGCGGGCTGGGACGCCGCCGCGCTGACCGACCGCCTCACCGCCGCCTCGCACGGCTCCGCACCGCTCCCGCAGCCACTCACCTACCTCATCACCGACACCGCCCGCGTCCACGGCCGCATCCGCGTCGTCCGCTCAGCCTGCGCCCTGCGCTGTGACGACCCCGCGCTGACCGCCGAGATCGCCGCCGCCCGCCCCCTCGCCAAGCTCGGCCTGCGCGCGCTCGCCCCCACCGTCCTGATCTCCGCGGCGGATCCCGAGACAACCCTGACCGCCCTGCGAACGGCCGGCTACGCCCCCGTCCTCGAAGCCGCCACAGGCGCCACCGTCGTCGAACGCACCCCACAGGAACGCTCCCCGGCCACCATGCCCTCCCTCACGGAGGCCCACGCCCCGTACGGCCGGGCCACGGGACCGGCCACGGCCCATGCCTTGGCCGCCGCCCTTCAGACTTCTTGACCTTTCGAGGTGGGAGGCGGGTCAAGTGGCGGGCTCCCTTTGCCAGTTGCCGGTGGTGCTGGAGCGCGGATCTCTAACCGCCCGTTCCTTCGCGCCCACCCCGTCGGGCGACGCTCTGGGCCTGTCCTTCGTGGATGTCGCTCACCCACTCCCAGCCGGGCTTCGCCGATGGGCCGATCCGTGGGTCGCTGGGAGGGATGCCGTCGCGTAGGGCGTGCACGTACGCACGGTCCAGGTCGATCCGTGCGTGGAGTTGATCGGCTGTGCCGACGGAACCGTGGCCTGGGATGACGATGTCGACGTCGTCCGTCACGTCCTCCAGACGTCGAAGCCCCACCAAGTAGTCCTCGATCGGGTCGGCGGAATCGTCGAGCATTGGGATCAGGACGTCGGACAGCATGTCGCCGGCGATGAGTACTCTGCTCTGTTCGATCAGTACTGCTGCGTGGCCCGGGGCATGGGCCGGGAGTTCGATGATCCGGGCCTCAGGGCCGTCCCAAGGAATCCGCGCGGTCCCGGCCGGCAGACCCGTGATGCGGCCGAAGAGATCCAGCGGCGTCTCCTCGGCGATTTCCGGCGGCAAGCCCTCGGCGAGGTGGGCCTTCCAGTCCGGGTCCGAGAGCAGATGTTCCAGGAATTTCGCGCAGCGGGCCGTGCCGTATCGAGGCGCTTCGCCGAACTCGGTGTGCCAGAGCGCGTGATCCCAATCCGGATGTGTCGAGAAGCCCGCTGCCACGGGGCGGCCGTACTTGTGAAGGTCGTTCGCGAGGCAGAGCATTTCGTCGTCTGTGATCCCGGGGTCGACGAGCAGTACGCCGTCCTTGCCCTGCACGACAACGGTGTTGTTCTGGAGCAACTCGCTCTGGTGGACGAGCACTCCTTCCGCGACCTGCTGCAGCATGGGATCCTCCCGTTTGTGGTCCGCAGCCGCTTGTTGAGACCGTAGCCCACTCTTTCTACGGCGTCTCCGGCCTGCCGCGCCCTAAGGGATCCGCCCCTTCTCCCGAGCCACCACCGCACCGCCCTCCAACGCCTCCGCGATCTCCTCCGGCGTGCAACCGGCCGCCGCGAGTACGTCCCTGGTGTCGCCGCCCGCAGGGCTCGGCGGAGCCGCCGCGTGGCCCGGGGTGCGGCTCAGTTTGATGGGGACGCCGATGCCGCGATAGCCGTCCTGTTCGACGACGAGTTCGCGGTGGCGTACCTGTGGCGCCGTCATGGCCTCGGCGATGTCGTGGACCGGGGACGCCGGGACTCCTCGGGCGAGGAGGTGTTCCGAGAGTTCGGCGCGGCGGCGGCCCGCGATGCGGCCGGCGAGGACGGCGCGGAGCTCCGCCACATTGCGTACGCGGTCGGGGTTGGTCGCGAAGCGCGGGTCCGTGGCGAGGGCGGGTTCGTCCAACACGTCGGCGAGCGCCGCGAATTGACGGTCGTTGCCCGCGCCGATGAAGAACAGGCCGTCGAGCGTGGCGAAGTTCTCGTAGGGGGCGATGGTGGGATGGGCGGATCCTGTACGGGACGGGATCCGGCCGTCGGCCAGCCAGGATGCCGAATGGGGGTGTAGGAGGCTGATGACGGTGTCGAGGAGGGTGGTGTCGACGAGCTGGCCGCGGCCCGAGCGGTGGCGTTCGTTGAGGGCCAGCAGGATTCCGGAGAACGCGAGGATGCCGGTGACCTGATCGACGACGGGGACGCCGATGCGCAGCGGCGGGCCCTCCTGTTCCCCGTTGATGCTCATCAGGCCGCCGTACGCCTGGAGTACGGCGTCGTAGCCGGGGAGCCCGCCGAGCGGTCCTTCGGTGCCGAAGCCGGTGATGCGGCAGTGGATCAGGGCGGGCCAGCGCTCGCGGATCACGTCGTCGGGGTAGCCCCAGGCGGCGAGGGTGCCGGCCTTGAAGTTCTCCACCACCACGTCGGCGTCGGCCAGGAGGGTGCCGAGGATGGTGCGGCCCTGGTCGGTGGCCAGGTCGACGACGATGTTCTGCTTGCCGCGGTTGACGTTCGCGTAGTACGCGCTGGTGTCCTCGGTGAGGAACGGCGGTCCCCAGCGGCGGGTGTCGTCGCCGGTCGGGGATTCCACCTTGACGACGGTGGCGCCGTGGTCGGCGAGCATCTGGGTGCACAGGGGGCCCGCGAGGACGCGGGAGAGGTCGAGGACCTTGAGGCCCGCCAGCGCGCCGGGCGTAGGGGCATCCGGTGTAGTGACCTGTGTCGTCATCAGTAGGACCTCGGCAGACCGAGCACGTGCTGGGCGACGTAGTTGAGGACCATCTCCTGGCTGACGGGGGCCAGACGCATCAGGCGCGACTCCCGAAAGTACCGCTCGACGTGGTACTCCTGCGCGTATCCCATGCCGCCCAGTGTCTGGACGGAGGCGTCGGCGGCCTGGAAACCGGCGTCGGCGCAGAGCCACTTGGCCATGTTCGCCTCACGGGCACAGTGCTGCCCCTGGTCGTAGCGCCAGGCGGCGTTGCGGGCCATGAGCCGGGCGGCGTCCAGGCGGGTGAGAGCCTCGGCGAGCGGGAAGGCGATGCCCTGGTTGCGGCCGATGGGGCGGTCGAAGACGACGCGGTCCTTGGCGTACTGGGTCGCCACGTCCAGGGCCGCGCGGCCGATGCCGAGCGCCTCGTGGGCGAGCAGGATCCGTTCGGGGTTGAGGCCGTCCAGGAGATAGCGGAAGCCCTGGCCCTCCTCGCCGATACGGCACGTGGCGGGCACCCGCAGCCCGTCGATGAAGATCTCGTTGGAGGCGACGGCGTTGCGCCCCATCTTGGGGATCGGCCGGATGTCCATGGCGGTGCGGTCGATGTCGACGAGGAAGACGGAGAGCCCGTCGGTGGGCTTGGTGACCTCGTCGCGGGGCGTGGTGCGGGCCAGCAGCACCATCTTCTGCGAGTCACCGGCCTTGGTGATCCAGATCTTGCGGCCGTCGATCACGTAGTGGTCGCCGTCGCGGCGGGCGAACGTGGAGACGCGGGTGGTGTCGGTGCCCGCGTCCGGTTCCGTGACACCGAAGCACACGTGCAGGTCGCCGGTGACGGCGTGCGGCAGTACCTCGCGGCGCAACTGCTCACTGCCGTGCTTGGCCAGGACGTTGAGCCCGAAGATGGTCAGGTGCATGGTGCTGCAGCCGTTCATGCCCGCCCCGGAGGCGGCCACCTCCTCCAGCAGGAGAGCGGCTTCCAGGACACCCAGACCGCCGCCTCCGTACTCCTCGGGCACGGCGATGCCGAGCCAGCCGGCCTTGGCGAACGCCTCGTAGAACTGCCAGGGGAATTCGGCGCGTTGGTCCTGCCGCGACCAGTAGTCCGGGCTGAAGGACCTGGCCAGGTCGCGGACGCCCGCCTGGATGTCCTGCTGCTGCGCGGTCAGTTCGAAGTCCATGTCGGTGTCACTTCCGTGTGGGGTGTGCGGCGTCGCCGGTGGGTTCCAGGGCGGTGAGCACCGAGCGGGCGTGGGCCAGGACGGGGGCGTCGACCATGCGGCCCTCGTGCCGGAAGACGGCGCCGTGGGTCTCGGCCGCCGCGAGGACCTCGCGGGCCCAGCGGCCCTCGGCCTCGGTGGGTGCGAACGCGGTGCGGATGGGCGCCACATGGCTGGGGTGGATGCAGGCCTTGGCGCGGAAGCCGACGGCCGCGGCGTCCTCGGCCTCGACCGCCAGGCCTTCGAGGTCGGGGATGTCGAGGTGCACGGCGTCAACGGCGTACTTGTGGGCGGCGGTTGCGGCCAGCAGGACCTGTGCCCGCGCATGGCGGACCACCCCGCGGTAGCCGCCGTCCGGGCCGCGGCTTGAGCGGCCGCCCAGGTCGGCGATGAGGTCCTCGCCGCCCCACATCAGGCCCGCGCAGTTGTCGGTGCGCGCGAGGGATTCCGCGGCGAGTACTCCGGCCGCGGTCTCGCACAGGGCGAGGACAGTGTGCGGTGCGCAGGCGCGCACGTCGGCGGCGGATCCGGCCTTGGGAAGCATGACCATGGTGTGTGCGGGCAGCGCCGCCAGGTCGTGCTCGCCCCATGGTGTGTCGAGGGCGTTGATCCGTACGAAGGTGTGTGCCGGGTCGAGGCCTGGGAGGGCCTGGACGACGGACTGCCGGGCGCGGTCCTTGTCCGCGGGGGCCACGGCGTCCTCCAGGTCGAGGACGACGCTGTCGGCGCGGGCGGCGGCCTTGGCGTAGCGGTCCGGCCGGTCGGCGGGGCAGAACAGCAGGGCGGGGCCCTTGAGCGCGCTCATCGGCCGTCCTCTGCCGCGGAGTTGGCCGGGTCGCGCCGCATCAGGGCCACACGCCGGACGACGGCGACGAGTTCGCCGCGCTGATTGCGGCCGCGGTGCTCGAAGGTGACCACGCCGTCGTCGGGGCGCGAGGCGGAGGCGCGCTTGGCGATGACCTCGGTCTCGGCGTAGAGGGTGTCACCGTGGAAGACCGGTGCGGGGAAGGTGACCTGCTCGAAGCCCAGGTTGGCGACCGTCGTGCCCTGGGTGAGCTGGCCGACGCTGAGGCCCACGACGGTGGAGAGCGTGAGCAGGCTGTTGACCAGGCGCTGGCCGAACTCGGTGTCGGCGGCGGCGTGTTCGTCCAGGTGGAGGCTCTGGGGGTTCATGGTCAGCGTGGTGAAGAACGTGTTGTCGGCCTCGCCGAGGGTGCGCCCGGGCCGGTGCGCGTAACGCACACCCGGTTCCAGTTCCTCGAAGTACAGCCCGCGCTGGGTGATCTCAGTGGACGGTTCGGTGCGCGATTCGGTGCGCGGTTCGGTGGGCAGCGTGTGCGGCTCGGTGTGCATGACGGTGTCCGTTCGTATTTGCGTCATCACGTTCGCAGATACGATCAACGTAGGCGGGCGGGTGCGGCCGGTCAAGAGTCGACCGGGACCTTCGGTGACGGATAGAGTTCGTAGATACGAACCGAGAGGGAGGGTCACCGTGGCCGAGACCGTCGCCAAGGCGCACCGGACCGTCAGCCGGGTGACCGACATCCTTGAGATCGTCGCGCAGCGGGACGGCGCCCGTATGCATGAACTCTCGACCGCCCTCGACGCCCCGAAGTCCTCGGTCTTCGGGCTGGTCAAGGGGCTGGTGTCGACGGGGTACCTGGTCGAGGAGCACGGCGTCTACGCGCTCGGGCCCGCGCTCGCGAATCTGCTGTCGCAGCCGTCCCTGGACGTGGCCGGGGCCGCGCAGCCCAGCCTTGACGCGCTGCGTGAGCAGTTCCAGGAGACCGCGATGCTCGGCGTGGGGGTCGGCGACTCCGTCGTGTACCTGGCCTCCGCCGAATCGCAGCAGCTGATCCGGTACTCGGCGCCCATCCGCGTCCGCCGCCCGCTGTATCCGCCGAGCGCGGGCAAGGTCATCCTGGCGTACCGGACCGCGGCACAGCGCGAGGCCTACCTGCGTGACGCGCTTCCGGACCCGGACGCCTACCGGGCCGCGCTGGAAGAACTCGCCGCGGTGCGCACCGGCGGCGTGGCGTTCAACCGGGGCGAGACGCTCCCCGACGTCAGTGCGGCGGCCCGCCCGATCCTCGTCCAGGGTGCGGTGCGCGGCGTCATCTCGGTCGCCGGCCCCACCCAGCGCATCGCGGAGCACCTCCCCGCCATCGCGGACGCGCTCACCGGCGCGGTGGCCGCGGCGGCGGCGCGACTCGGCGACCGGTAGCCGCACTCCCTTCCCTTCCCTTCCCCTGCCTCGCCGGTGCGCGACCCTCGCGCCCCGACTCCTTGACGCCTTCTTCGACGCTCGCCTAGCCTTCGCATATCCGAGTCATGGTTCGCATATAAGAACCCACTGAAACCTCGATCATCTTCGATGACTGTCTGGTCCTGCCCCAGGACTCCCGCTCCTCCGGGCTCCGACGCGCCGCAGGCACGGTCCGCGTCCGGCTCGGCACCGAAAGAAGAGGGACATGGCAAGTACGCTCGACGAAGAGCGCGCCACCGCCTCGCGGGCGCCAAAAGGCGTGCGCTCGGCCGTCATCGCGGGTTCCGCGATGGAGTGGTTCGACTTCTACCTCTACGCCTCGATGGCGGCCCTGGTGTTCGGGAAGGTGTTCTTCCCCGCCGGGGAACCCGCGTTGGCCACCATGGCCGCGCTCGGCACCTTCGCGGTGGGATTCTTCGCCCGCCCCGTCGGCGGCATCATGTTCGGGATGATGGGTGACCGGCTGGGCCGCAAGAAGGTGCTGTCCCTGACGTTCACCCTGATGGGAGCTTCCTCCGCCTGCATAGGCCTGCTGCCGAGCTACGCTTCCATCGGTGTCATGGCCCCGGTCCTGCTCGTCCTGCTGCGCCTGCTCCAAGGGCTCGGTGCGGGCGCGGAGTTCGGCGGTGCGATCGCCGTGGCCTACGAGCACGCGGACGCCAAGTCGCGGGGCCGGCAGGGCTCCTGGCCCGCGCTCGGGGTGAACATCGGCCTGCTCGCCTCGTCCCTCACCGTCGCCGGTCTCACCAGCATGAACGACGACTTCCTGTACAGCGTCGGCTGGCGGATCCCGTTCGTCCTGAGCTTCCTGCTCGTCGGCATCGGCCTGTGGGTGCGCCGCAACCTGCCCGAGACACCCGCCTTCCAGGAGATGACACACCAAGAGAGCGCCCGCCCCGCGCGGAGGAAGAACCCGCTCATCCAGCTCTTCCGAACGGACTGGCGGGGCCTCGCCGTCGTCATGGCCATCACCATCGGCTACAACGGCGTCAGCTACACCTTCAAGACGTTCTCACTGTCCTACCTCACCGACTTCCAAGGTGTCTCGGCCAGCGTCGGCGCCCTGGGCATCAGCATCGCGAGCTGCTGCTCACTCATTACGGTGCCGCTGGCGGGCCGGCTGAGCGATGCCATCGGCTCGAAGAAGGTGGTCGTCATCAGTGCCGTCGCCACCGCCGCGCTGGCCTTCCCGTTCTTCTGGCTCCTGGACACGCGGAACAACTGGCTGATCTGGCTCGGACTCACGCTTGCCACCGGCATCACGGTGCCCGCCCTGCTCTCCGCCCAAGGCGCCTTCCTGGCCCGCCAGTTCCCGCCCGCAGTACGCGGAACGGGCCTCGGCACCGGACGCGAGGTCGGCGGCGCGTTCTCCGGCGGCCTCGCACCCCTCGCGGCCTTCGCCATCGTGCAGGCGTCGCCGTCGCACGCGACGTGGGGTGTCTCGCTGCTGTTCCTCGCGGGCGCGGTGTTCATCGGCGTCGGGGCGGTCTGCGACCAGAGTCGGCGGTACAGCAGCGACTTGAACTGATCGCCCACGGAGCCGGACGTGCCCCAACGGGGCCACGTCCGGCCGGGGGTTGGAGCGCTTTGGAGCGCTTACAGGCCGACCTCGGCAGTGAACTCGCCGGCCTCGAGGATCTGCTTGACCGTCGTCAGGTAGCGGGCGGCGTCGGCGCCGTCCACCAGGCGGTGGTCGTAGGAGAGCGTCACGTAGGTCATGTCACGCACCGCGATGGTGTCGCCGAGCTCCGGGTCGGAGATGACGACCGGGCGCTTGACGGTGGCGCCGATGCCCAGGATGGCGACCTGGTTCGGCGGGACGATGACGGTGTCGAAGAGGGCGCCGCGCGATCCGGTGTTGGAGATCGTGAAGGTCGCGCCGGACAGGTCGTCCGGGGCGATCTTGTTGGTGCGGACCTTGTCGGCCAGCTCGGCGGTCTTCTTGGCGATGCCCGCGATGTTGAGGTCACCGGCGCCCTTGATGACCGGGGTCATCAGGCCCTTCTCCGAGTCGACGGCGATGCCGACGTTCTCGGAGTCGAAGTAGGTGATGGTGCCCTCGTCGTAGTTGAGGCGGGCGTTGATGACCGGGTGGGCCTTCAGTGCCTGGACGGCGGCCTTGACGAAGAACGGCATCGGGGAGAGCTTGACGCCTTCGCGGGCGGCGAAGCCGGTCTTGGCCTTGTTGCGCAGCTTCATCAGCTTGGTGATGTCGACCTCGATGACCGAGGACAGCTGGGCCTGCTCCTGGAGCGCCTTGTGCATGTTGTCCGCGATGGCCTTGCGGATGCGGGGCAGCTTGACCGTCTGGCCGCGCAGCGGGGAGGCCTCCAGGGTCGGGGCGGTCTTGGCGGCGGCCGGGGCGGCAGCGGCGGGGGCCTGGGCCTTGGCGGCCTCGGCGGCGGCGGTGACGTCCTGCTTGCGGATGCGGCCGCCGACGCCGGTGCCCTTGACGGTGGAGAGGTCGACGCCGTGCTCGGAGGCGAGCTTGCGCACCAGCGGGGTGACGTAGGCGCCCTCGTCGGCCGGGGTGACCGGGGCGGCGGGGGTGGCCGGGGCGGACGGGGCGGACGGGGCGACCGGGGCCGGGGCGGCCGGCGCGGGGGCCGGAGCAGCGGGCGCGGCCGGGGCCGGGGTCTCGGCGGCTGCCGGGGCGGCGCCCGGGGCGCCGATGGCGGCGAGCTTGGCGCCGACCTCGGCGGTCTCGTCCTCGGCGACGGCGATCTCCAGGAGCACGCCGGCGACGGGGGAGGGGATCTCGGTGTCGACCTTGTCGGTCGAGACCTCGAGCAGCGGCTCGTCCTCCGCGACCTCCTCGCCGACCTCCTTGAGCCAGCGGGTGACGGTGCCCTCGGTGACCGACTCGCCCAGTGCGGGCAGGGATACGGACGTAGGCATGGCGGTCACTCCTGTTCTTCCAGGCCGTAGCGCTGGATGGCGAGGTCCGGTGTGTCCGGCTTGATGTCGCCACGGGCGGCGAGGGTGCGCAGGGTGTGGACGACGATGGAGTGGGGGTCGACGCCGAAGTGGCGGCGTACGTTGTCGCGGTTGTCGGAGAGGCCGAACCCGTCGGTGCCGATGGAGGTCCACTGCTGGGTGACCCAGGGGGCGATCTGGTCAGGGACGGCGCGCATCCAGTCCGATACGGCGATGACGGGACCGGACGCGTCGGCGAGGGCAGAGGTGACGTACGGGGCGCGGCCCTCCCGCTCGGCCCGCATGGCGTCGCGGCGCAGCAGGGTCCAGGAGGGGGCGGACCACACGTCGGCGGCGACGTTCCAGTCGTTCGCCAGGAGTTCCTGGGCCTTGAGGATCCAGTGGATCGCGGTGCCGGAGGCGAGGAGTTGGGCCCGGGGGCCGCCCGCGTCGTCGGCGGCGGGCCGGTAGCGGTAGAGGCCGCGCAGGATGCCGTCCTCGATGCCTTCGACGGCCGGCATGGGCGGCTGGATCTTGCTCTCGTTGTAGACGGTGAGGTAGTAGAAGACGTCCTCGGCCTCCTCCCCGTACATGCGGCGCAGACCGTCCTTGACGATGACCCCGACCTCGTAGGCGAAGGCCGGATCGTACGGCAGGCAGGCCGGGTTGGTGGAGGCGATGAGGTGGGAGTGGCCGTCGGCGTGCTGGAGGCCCTCGCCGGTCATGGTGGTGCGTCCCGCGGTGGCGCCGATGACGAAGCCGCGGCCCAACTGGTCGGCGAGCGCCCAGAATTGGTCGGCGGTGCGCTGCCAGCCGAACATCGAGTAGAAGATGTAGAAGGGGATCATCGGCTCGCCGTGTGTGGCGTAGGAGGTGGCGGCGGCCGTGAAGGAGGCGAGTGAACCCGCTTCCGTGATGCCCTCGTTGAGGATCTGACCGGACGTCGACTCCTTGTAGTAGAGGAGCTGGTCGCGGTCGACGGGCTCGTACGTCTGGCCCTTGGGCGAGTAGATCCCGGCGGACGGGAACAGGGACTCCATGCCGAAGGTGCGGGCCTCGTCGGGGACGACGGGCACCCAGCGCGCACCGGTCTCCTTGTCCCGCATGAGGTCCTTGACCAGCCGGACGAAGGCCATGGTGGTGGCGATCTCCTGGTTGCCCGAGCCCTTGTTGAGGCTGGTGAAGGGCTTGTCGGCGGGCGCGGGGAGCGGTCGCGCGACGACGCGGCGGGCGGGGGCGGGGCCACCGAGCGTGCGGCGCCGTTCGTTGAGGTAGGTGACCTCGTCGGAGTCCGGGCCCGGGTGGGCGTAGGGGATCTGTCCATCGCCGAGCGCGGAGTCCGGGATGGGCAGCTCCAGCAGGTCGCGCATGGCGCGGAACTCCTTGCCGGAGAGCTTCTTCATCTGGTGGTTGGCGTTGCGCGACTCGAAGCCGGGGCCGAGTGTCCAGCCCTTGACGGTCTGGATGAGGACGACGGTCGGCGCGCCCTGGTGGTCGATGGCGGCGCGGTAGGCGGCGTGCACCTTGCGTGGCTCGTGGCCGCCGCGCGAGGTTCCGACGATGCGGGCGAGATCGGCGTCCGAGTACGAGCGGGCGAGGCCGGCGAGTTCGCCGGTGAAGAGCCGGTCGCGGATGTACGCGCCGTCACGGGCGGCGAAGGTCTGCAACTGCCCGTCGGGCAGGGTGTCGAGGGCGTCGAGGAGCAGCCCGTCGGTGTCCGTGGCGAGCAGGCCGTCCCACTCCACGCCCCACGGCACCTTGACGACGTTCCAGCCGGCGGCCCGGAACTGCCCCTCCAGCTCCTGCATGATCTTGAAGTTGCCGCGGACGGGACCGTCGAGGCGCTGCAGGTTGCAGTTGATGACGAACGTGAGGTTGTCCAGCTCCTCGCGGGCGGCGAGCGCCAGGGCGGCGGTGGACTCGGGCTCGTCCATCTCGCCGTCGCCCAGGAACGCCCACACGTGCGAGGCGGAGGTGTCCTTGATCCGGCGGTTGTGCAGGTAGCGGTTGAAGCGGGCCTGGTAGACGGCGGAGAGCGGACCGAGTCCCATCGAGACGGTGGGGAACTCCCACAGCCACGGCAGGCGGCGCGGATGCGGATACGACGGCAGTCCGCCGCCCGGACCCGCTTCCATCCGGAACCGGTCCAACTGCGCCTCGTCCAGGCGGCCTTCGAGGAAGGCACGGGCGTAGACGCCGGGGGAGGCATGTCCCTGGACGTAGAGCTGGTCGCCGCTGCCGTCCGCGTTCTTGCCCCGGAAGAAGTGCTGGAAGCCGACTTCGTAGAGCCAGGCGGCCGAGGCGTAGGTGGCCATGTGACCGCCCAGGCCGCCGCGTTCGTTGCCGCGTGTCACCATCGCGGCGGCGTTCCACCGGTTCCACGCGGTGATCCGCGACTCCATCGACTCGTCGCCGGGGTAGGCGGGTTCGGCGTCGGTCGGGATGGTGTTCACGTACGGGGTGACCGTCGGCGCGGGCAGCGGGACGCCGGCCCTGCGGGCATGGTCCACCACGCGGCGCAGCAGGCGGGCGGTGCGCCGGTGCCCCACGGCGCCGACCGCGCCGTCCACGGAGGCCAGCCACTCGGCCACCTCCTGCGGGTCCGGCTCGGGCAGTTGGTCCAACTGGTGGTGCAGGGACATGGGTTCGCCCTTCTGGAGCTGGTCGCCCGCGGCCGGGTGAGACGGCCACGGACGGCGCATTGGCGGCTTCCTGGCGGCCGGAGCTGTGGGTGGAACCGGCCGGGTCAGGCAACTACCTTTCGCGGCTTCCGTAAAGTGGAAGATCAATTCCTCAATGCAGAAACTATGCGGCGCCAGATGGGGCGATCAAGCCCTACTGGTGAGTAATTTTCAATGATCGATCAAATTTACGTGTGAGGGACAGGCGGAGTGACGGACGGGGACGAGGTGTCGGCGGCCGCCCGCAGGACGGCCTCCCAGGCGTCGGGTTCGTCGCCGGTGACCTCCGGGAATCCGGTTCCGTACGAACCGTGCCAGGTGGCCTCGATGCCGGGGTTGGCCCACTCCGCGCCGCCGGACACGAACGCGTGCGGGCTGCAGCGCACCTCGTGGCGCCTGGCGCACTCGAAGTCGAGCGTGACCAGGCGCCGGGCGCGGCCGTCGTCCAGGCCCTGTTCGATCAGCTCCTCGCTCACCCCGGATGTCTCGCGGGCGATCGCGATGACCTCGGAGCGGGAGCCGACGGGACGGCTGTGCGCCCAGAACGCGCGGCGGAGGGCCAGGTCCAGGCGCTCCGACGCCCGCAGGCCCTGCTCCTTGGCGAGTTGGACGGCCTCCAGGGCGAACAGCGACGTCGAGGGGAACCTCCAGTCCTCGGCCCGCCACATCTGCCAGCCGGCGTCGGGCTCGATGCGGGCGATCCCGCCCACCTCGGAATCGGTGCCGCGGCGCGGGCTCGGCCCGCCGTTGAACATCTCCAGCGGGAAGGCGCGGTGGTCGATCAGGACCCGGTCGGCCAGTCCCAGCCGCTCGCGGGTGCGGTGCAGGCGGTACAGGCCGGCGTGGGCGAAGGAGCACCAGATGTCCGAGAAGACGGTCACGGTGCCGGGGGCCGTGGTGGTGCGGGGGTCGGAGAGCCGCGCGGCGTGGGCGGCGGGCAGTTCGGCGGCGGGGTTCAGCTGTGGCATCAGGTCCTCGATTCGTTGGAGTAGTCCATGACGTGAAGCTCCATCAGGCGCCCCAGGTGCGGATCGCCCCGGCGCAGCCCCTCGACGAGCTCCTCGTGGTCCTCGGCGTTGTCGTGCAGCTCGGTCCGCAGCCAGCGCAACGACAGGCGCGTCCACGCCTCCACGCCCAGCCAGTCCCAGTGCCGGATCAGCACCGGGTTCCCGCAGGCGTGGACGATCGCGCGATGGAAGGCGACGCCGTGCAGCGCCTGGCTGTCGATGTCGCCCTCGACGGCGGCGCGCCGCATCGCGTCCAGGTGGTGCTCCAGGGTGGCCACGTTCCCCGCCATGCGGGGCGCGGCCAGCATGACCGCGCGGCGCTCCAGTGCGGCCCGCACCAGATAGACATCGCGCAGCTGACCCAACGTCAACTCGCGGACGCGGACCCCCTTGTTCGGCGCGCAGGTCACCAGCTCCATGGTCTCCAGCTCGCGCAGCGCCTCGCGCACCGGAGCCTGGCTCACGGCCAGCTCCTGTGCGATGCGCCGCTCCACGATCCGGTCGCCCGGCTCCCACCGCCCCGCGACGAGGCCTTCGAGGACGAAGTGCCGGACGTGTTCGTGGAGCGGGACGCGTTCGAGCGAGGGGCCGCCGCCTGGTGGACCGGTGGGCAGTGGGACGGACAAGTCAACTCTCCTCAACGGGAAGTCATTTGAGCAATGATCGATCATCGGCTACGGTACTTCACACAACGACCTGCGTCTGCGGCCCATCTGCCGCCGCATGCACGTTCCGGGTGTGGGCCCGGACTCGCGATCCGTCGATTTCTCACCAGCGCCACAGCGCGCTCGCCCGCGACGCCGACGAGTTCGACCCCCGCGGCGTCCTCGGCTCGATGTCGCTCGGCTGAGTGGCCGCGGGCGTGGAGGTGGTGTGGAGGTGGCAGAGTTGGCTCTCGTATTGATCCCCCTGATCGACGGCGACGGCCTCCGCACCGAAGGTGAAACTCTGTGACCAGCATCGCGTATCAAGGCGAGCATGCCTCCAACTCGGCGACCGTCGCCCAGAGGCTGTTCCCCGGGTGCACGGAACTGCCCTGCGTCGGCTTCGAGCAGGCGCTGGACGCGGTGACGTCGGGCGCCGCCGACCTGGCGGTGATCCCGGTGGACAATTCCACGGCCGGCCGTGTCGCCGATGTGCACCACCTGCTCCCGGAGTCCGGGCTGTTCGTGGTCGGCGAGTACTTCCTCGCCATCCGATTCGACCTCATGGGGGTGCCGGGGGCGTCGCTGGGCGATGTGGAGTGCGTCCGCAGCCACGTGCACGCTCTGGGGCAGTGCCGGAAGATCGTGCGTGCGGGCGGGTGGCGTACGCGGGTCAGTGACGACACCGCGGGGGCCGCCCGTGAGGTGGCGGAGCTGGGCGATCCGCGGCATGCGGCGCTCGCTCCGCCGGCGGCGGCCCGGCACTACGGTCTTGAGGTGTTGCAGGCGGGCGTCGAGGACGACCCGGACAACACCACGCGGTTCGTCGTGCTGTCCCGGGACGCCGACTTCGCGCCCGTGGCGGGCGGGCCGACGATGACGAGTCTGTTCTTCGCCGTGCGGAACATCCCGAGCGCGCTGTACAAGGCGCTCGGCGGCTTCTCCAGTAGCGCGGTGAACCTCACGAAGATCGAGAGCTATCAGATGGGCGCGGGGCTCAACCCGAGCTGCTTCTATGTCGAGATCGAGGGGCATCCTGACGAGCCGCGCGTCGCGCTCGCCCTTCAGGAGCTGCGCTTCTTCTCGTCCGAGGTCCGCGTACTCGGCGTCTATCCGGCCCATCCGCACCGGCTGGGGGAGCGGAGCGTCTGAGGCGCACCCGCCGCTCGCCGGGTCAGCCCGAGAGGCGGGCCGCCGCCCGGCTGTTGTGGAGGTACCGCGCCCGCCCGTCCGCGTCCTTGCCGACCAGGACGAACACCTCGTGTCGCCCCGCGCGTTCCTCGACGGTGATCAGTCGGTCGGGGCCGAGGCCCACCAGCTGCTGGGTGACGCTGTCCTCGCCGAGCAGCACCCTGGCCTCACTGGTGCGCGGCGTGGTGGTCAGCCACGTGGTGCCGTCGTCGTGGATGGTGACGGCGAAGTCGAGGAGCGTGGAGCGGTAGGTGCCGGTGGCGCGGTGCGCGTCGACCGGTGCCGGCTCCTCGGGGACCCGGGGCAGGGCCGGGAGCCGTGCGCCGGCGAGTTCGCCGAGCAGATGGCCGCCGACATCCTGGAAGAATGCCGCGGCGTCGCCGCCGTTGGTGAGTACGGCGACGGCGATGCCCGCCTCCGGCACGACCCGCAGGAACGCGTACTGCCCGATCGTGCCGCCGTCGTGGCCGATCATGGAGTGCTCGGGCTGGTCGACGAGCATCCATCCGAGCCCCCAGCGGTCGCCCAGTGCCCCCAGGGGCGGCACGGTCACCTGTGTCTCGCGCATCACGTCGAACGACCGGTCGGACAGGTGCAGTTGGGCGAACCCGAGCAGGGTGCGCGCGGGCATCGCCAGTGCGGCGCCGGCCGGGGCGGTGGAGGGCGGCAGCCCGTAGACGGGGGCCGGCTGCGGGTCGGGGCCGAGGTGGCCGATGGCAGGCAGCTCCAGGATGGCCTCGCCGACATGGGTCGCCACGTGGGCGAGGCGGAGGGGCGCGATCAGGTGTGCGCGCAGCGCCGCGTTGAAGGTCTGGCCGCGCAGCACCTCGACGAGGCGGCCGAGGACGACGTAGCCGCTGTTGCAGTACGAGAACTGTTCGCCCGGCGGGTACAGCTGCTCGGCCTCGGCCAGCGTGGGCAGATAGCGCTCGACCGCGTCGTCGTTCGCGCCCGTGTCGGTGAACCGGTCGCCCTCGACGCCCGAGGTGTGGCAGAGCAGTTGGCGGACGGTGACGGTGGCGGCGGCGTGCTCGTCGGCCAGGGTGAACTCCGGCAGGTACTGCCGCACCGGGCGGTCCAGGTCGAGGCGGCCCTCGTTCGCCAGTTGCTGGATCAGGGTCGCCGTCCAGATCTTGGTGATCGACCCGATCTGGAAGACCGCGTCCGGGGTGACGGGCACCCCGGTGGCCCTGTTCACCACGCCGGCGGCCGTGTCCACCACCTCGTCGTCCACCAGCACGGCGACCTGCGCGCCGGGCACCTTGTGCACGGCGATCAGCTTGGGCAGGTTCTCCGTGATCCAGTCCTGTGCGGCGGACGCTCGTGACATGACGTCTCCCTCGTGGACGCGGGCGCGGGCAAGTCAGCCAATGGTGCTACCGGTCCCGGCGTTTCGGGAACAGGGCGGTGCCGGGCGTCGGTCGTGCGTGGGGGTCGGACAACGGTCAGAGGCCGAGGCCCGCGTGGGCGAGGGCCTGTTTGAGCAGGGCGCCGTGGCCGCCCGGCATCTCGTTCTGCATGGCCGCCGAGACCGCGTCCTCGGGGCTGAACCAGACCAGGTCGAGCGCGTCCTGGCGGGGCTGGCAGTCCCCGGCGACCGGGACGATGTAGGCCAGCGAGACCGCGTGCTGGCGTGGGTCGTGGTACGGCGTGACGCCCTGGGTGGGGAAGTACTCGGCGACGGTGAAGGGCTGGAGCGAGGCCGGCACCCGGGGCAGCGCCACCGGGCCGAGGTCCTTTTCGAGGTGGCGCAGGAGGGCGTCACGGACGCGTTCGTGATGCAGTACGCGGCCGGAGACCAGCGTGCGGCTGACGTTGCCGTCGGGGCCGATGCGGAGCAGCAGGCCGACGCTCGTCACCTCGCCGCTGTCCGCGACGCGCACCGGCACGGCTTCGACGTAGAGAATCGGCATGCGGGCACGGACCAGCTCCAGCTCGTCCTCGGCCAGCCATCCGGGCGTTGTCTCGGTCATGTCGGGCATGGCGTGATCATATTTCAGTGGGTCCGATCTGTGGCCGGTTTGGCCCCGGCCGGGCCCCGTAGAACTGATGCGCGCCGAGCGACGGCCACCGATGTTCGGCCCACTCCCGCCACCCCGGCCAGCCGGTTGGCGGGCCGTCGACACGGTGGCCGCCGAGTTCCGCCGCGTCGGGCTCTTCGAACAGCGACCTCCAGCGCAGGAGGTCCGCCTCGCTCATGGGGAAGGTCCGGTCCGGGGTGGTCGCCTGGCGATGGGCGACGCGGGCGCGCTGGGTGGCGTGGTCCACCGGCACGTACACCAGGTGGCAGGACGTGCCCTCGGCTGTCACCAGCGAGCGGATCGCGGTTCGCTCGTCACGGGACCAGCAGCCGAAGTCCAGTACGACGTCGGTGCCGAGGCGCAGTGCCTCCAGGGCGAGCCACAGCAGGCGCCCTTCCAGCACGTCACGCTTTCCGTCCGCGTCGGGATCGCCGAACAGCGGAATCATCCACTCGTCCGGCGTCAGCCGAAGAGCCCCGTGCTCCTCGGCCAGTTGCCGGGCCCGCGTGGTCTTGCCGGCCCCGGGGAGGCCGACCATCAAGAACAGCTTGGTCATGCCTGAAGGATCGCCGAACGGGTGGAGGAGATGCGCGAACGCACCGACGGTCCTACTTGGTGGTGTGCGTCGGGTAGACCTCGACGTCGGTGTAGGCGCCCTTGATGTCTCCGGCGCCCGCGGGCCA
>NZ_JAOZYC010000011.1:0-17291 GCF_035798155.1 Streptomyces endophyticus
GGTCGGCGCCCGCCGCGGACGGCAGCAGGGCGGCGATCACCAGGAACAGGCCGTTGCCGATGATGAACCCGAGCGGCTCGCCCGTGGCCGCGGCCCGCAACAGCTGCGCGGCACGCACGGCGTCGGCCCGCAGCGTCGGGTCCTTGTCGAGCAGTTCGGTCAGGGCGGGCGCCAGCGGTCCGGCCTGCCGGGGTTCGGGCAGCGGCTCGGTCACGATCGCGGTGATCGTCGACCAGGTGGAGGTGCGCCGGAACGGCGGCGCGCCCTCGACGGCCGCGTACAACGACGCACCCAGTGCCCACACGTCCGCGGCGGGCCCGACCTCCCCGCCGCGAGCCTGCTCGGGCGCGAGGTAGTCCAGCGAACCAACGAGCTCCCCACTGCGCGTGATCCGGGTCGCGGCGCCATCACCGGGTTCCTGCAGAGCGGCGATTCCGAAGTCGGTGAGCACGACCCGGCCGCCGCGCTCCAGCAGAATGTTGCTGGGCTTGACGTCCCGGTGCCACACCCCGGCACGGTGTGCGGCCGCGAGCGCGTCCAGCACCTGAGCGCCGATACGAGCCGCCTCCAGAGGATCCAGGGGGCCGCGCCGCTGCAGCAGCCCCTGCAGCGACTCGCCGTCGACGAACTCCATCACGATCACCGGACGGCCCTCGTGCTCGGCGACGTCGTGCACGGCGACCACCCCGGGATGCCGCACCCGCGCGGCGGCCCGCGCCTCGCGCTGCATCCGCAACCGCTGCTCGACCGGATCCGGCCCGTCGGCGCCGTCGAACGTCCGGAGCTCCTTGACGGCGACCTCGCGCCCCAGCCGCTCGTCGACGGCACGCCACACCGTGCCCATCCCGCCGCTGCCCAGCCGCCCGACCACGCGATACCGCCCGGCGATCACCCGCCCGTGCCCCGCGCCGCTTGCACGCTCGTCCCCCATGGCCCGCACTCCGCCCGTCTCCTGTCGGCCCCTCAGGTCCTGCCGGTCCCTCGGGCCCTGTCAACCTCAGGACCACCGTAGACACCGTGGGGCCAGATGAGTACACCGGGCCGACCGTCCTCATGAGCGAGCGGAATCCGGCTCCCGAAGGACGTCGAAATGGGCGCGGCGCATTGTGAAAGCGTATGTGGCCCAATGTCTAAATTTGTCATAGAAAGGGCTATATAGTCTCTCGACAACAGACAGACAGGAGTCGCCGCCCATGCCGCGTTTCAGCATCGTGGTCCCCGTCTATCGCGTGCAGGGATACCTGCGTGAATGCCTGGACTCGGTGTTGGCGCAGGAGTACGGCGACTTCGAGTTGATCGCTGTCGACGACTGCTCGCCCGACGGTTGTGGCGCCATACTCGACGAATTCGCCTCGGCCGACCCCCGCGTCCGCCCCGTGCATCTCGAGCGGAACGTGGGCCTGGGCCGGGCCCGTAACGCCGGTCTCGAACGGGCCGTCGGCGACTACGTCGTCTTTCTCGACGGCGACGACACCCTGGCCCCCGGCGCCCTGGCCGCGATGGCCGCCCGTCTCGACGCCACCGCCGACCCCGACCTCCTCGTCTTCGACTACACACGCACCTACTGGGACGACAGCCGACGGCCCAACGGCGTGGCGCACCTCCTTGCCGAGAAGGGCCCCGACGTCTTCGCCCTCGCGGACCGCCCCAGCCTGCTCGGGCTGCTGCAGGTCGTCTGGAACAAGGCCTACCGGCGCGCATTCCTCGATCGGCACGGCTTCACCTTCTCCGCCGGGTACTACGAGGACGTCCCGTGGACGTTCACCGCGCTGATCACGGCCGAGCGGATCGCCGTCGTCGACCGGGTGTGCATCGAGTACCGCCAGCGCCGTCAGGGCGGCAACATCCTGAGCACCACCAGCCGCAGGCACTTCGACGCCTTCGCCCAGTACGACCTGGTCTTCGCGCACCTCGACGCCCACCCGGCGCTCGAGCCCTGGCGGGCGAGCCTGTTCGAGAAGATGGTCGACCACTACCTCACCATCTACACCAAGCCCGGCCGGCTGTCCGAACAGGACAAGGCCGAGTTCTTCCACGAGGCCGCCCGCCACTACCGCACGCGCCGCCCCGACGGCTACCGGCGGCCCGGCGGCGGGCGCGGCCACCGCTACGCCCTGCTCGAACGGGACTTCCACCCGGCCATGCGCGCCCTGCACGAGACGGTCCGCGGCACCCGGGCCGCGCAGCGCCGGGCCAAGGACACGGTCCGCGGCGCCAAACGGGCCGCGATGGCCGCCCACTACCGGGCCGAGATGCTCCGGCCCATCGAGAGCGATCTCGCCGTCTTCTCCTCGTACTGGAGCCGCGGTGTCACCGGGAACCCGGCCGCGATCGCCGACCGGCTCGCGGTCCTCGCCCCGCACATCCGCCGCGTCTGGCTGATCCGACCGGACTGCGTGAGCCGGGTCCCGGACGGCACCGCGCACGTACTGGTCGGCTCGCGCGCGTATTGGTCGGTCATGGCCCGTGCCAAGTACTTCGTCAATGATGTCAACTTCGCCGACTCCGTGGTCAAGCGCGCGGGCCAGACCCACGTCCAGACACATCACGGCACCCCGCTGAAAACCATGGGCATGGACCAGCGGCGCTACCCGGCCTCCACCGACATGGACTTCGAGGAGCTGCTCAGGCGCTGCGACCGCTGGGACTACGGCATCTCCTCCAACACCTTCTCCACGGCCGTCTGGGAGCGGGTCTACCCCTCGGCCCACACCACCCTGGAGACCGGATACCCGCGCAATGACGTGCTCGCCCGCGCGGGCGCCACTGAAGTGGACTGGGCACGGCGGGAGTTGGGACTCGCCGACGGGGTGACCGCGTTGCTCTACATGCCGACGCACCGCGAGTACGAGGGCTCCTTCGTGCCCCGGCTCGACCTCGCCCGGCTCGCCGAGTCCCTCGGCCCCGACACCGTCCTGCTCGTGCGCGGTCACTACTTCTACGACTCCGCCCAGGAGTTCGGCGAGCTGTGGAGCAGCGGCCGGATCAAGGACGTCAGCGGGCACCCCAGGGTCGAGACCCTCTACCTGGCCGCCGACGGCCTGATCACCGACTACTCCTCCGCGATGTTCGACTACGCGGTCCTCGACCGGCCGATCGTCATCTACGCGGACGACTGGGAGACCTACTCCGCCGTCCGCGGCACCTACTTCGACCTGCTCCGCGAGCCGCCCGGTGCCGTCGCCCGCACCCAGGACGACCTGGAGGAGCTGCTCACCGAAGGTGTCTGGAACAGCCCCGAGGCCGCCGCCCTGCGGGCCGGATTCCGCCGCCGCTTCTGCCGGTTCGACGACGGCCGCGCCGCCGAACGCGTCGTGCGCCGGGTGTTCCTCGACGACACCACCCCGGTGCCGGTGACACCGCTCGAACTGCGCCCCGTCGCACCCGCTCCCACCCGGCCCGCCTTTGTGGGCACCGGTACTCCGCACCCGCCGGCAGTGAAGGAAGAACGAGCCCGATGAACACCCGCCTCAGTGTCATCGTCCCCATCTACGACGTGGAGGAGTACCTGCCCGCCTGCCTGGACTCGTTGGCCGGGCAGAGCATGAAGGACCTCGAGGTCGTCATGGTCGACGACGGTTCGCCGGACGGCTCGGCCGCCATCGCCGCCGAATACGCGGCCCGCGACGGGCGCTTCCGCCTGGTCCGCAAGGAGAACGCCGGGCTGGGCGCGGCGCGCAACACCGGCCTCGGACACCTCTCCCCGTCGAGCGAGTACATCGCCTTCGTCGACAGCGACGACGTCGTCCCGCCCGACGCCTACCGGACGATGGTCGGGAGCCTGGACGAGTCCGGCTCCGACTTCGCCACAGGGAACGTGCACCACCTGCGCGGCGAGAAGACCTGGCAGGCCGGGCAGATGCGGATGCTGTCCGGTGAGGCCCGCCGCCGGGTTCACATCGCCGACGACCCGCGGCTGATCGCCGACCGGATCGCCTGCAACAAGGTCTACCGCCGTGCCTTCTGGGACAGGTGCGGATTCTCCTTCCCCGAGGGTGTGCTGTACGAGGACACCCCCGTCGTACTGCCCGCCTACTACCGGGCCGAGGCAGTCGACATCGTGGGCGACCCGGTCTACTACTGGAGACTGCGCGAGAGCTGGGCCGCGCCCTCGATCACCCAGCGCCGCACGGAGCCGCAGTCCGTCCGTGACCGGATCGCCGGAGTCCTCGCCGTCAGCGCCTTCCTCGGCACACTGGACGACCCGCGCGCCGAGGCATTCAAGCGGGAGTACGACGGCCGGGCCCTGCGGGACGACCTGCGCATCTTCCTGCGCGTACTGCCCGACGGCGACGCCGCGTACCGCGAGGCCTTCCTGCGCGAGGCCAATTGGTTCCTCGACCAGATCGACCCGAAGCTGGTCCTCGCCCTGCCCACGGAACTGCGGGTGCAGTGGATTCTGGTGCGCAAGCACGCCATGGACGAGCTGCTCGACCTGCTCGCTTCGCGACAGCGCTGGGACCGGGTCCCCATCACCGGACGGCGCCGCAAGTACGCCGAGTTCACCCCGCTCACCGACCGCGGCTTCGCACTGCCCAAGCCGGCCCTGCGCATCGACAAAGAGCTGACCCTGCGCTCACCGCTGCGTGTCGCCGAGTGGAAGGGCGGCAAGCTCGTCCTCGAGGGCGACGCCTGGATCAGCCGGATCGACGCGCCCACCCGCCGCAGCAGTGTCAAGGCGATCCAGCTCAAGCGTGACGGCAGCCGGCGCCGCACCCTGCTGCCCGCGGCCAGTGTCCATCACCCGCAGGCCACCACCGACTCGGGCCAGAAGTCGCACAATTACGACTGGGCCGGCTGGCACATCGAGATCGACCCCGAGCGGTTCCGTAAGCGCGGTGTCTGGCAGGAGGGGCTCTGGCACGTCGGCATCCATGTCTACGCGGCCGGCCTGTTCCGCAGGGGCGCGGTGTGGACACGCGGTGGCGCGGCCGCCAACTACCCGCCCGTGCACTGGGTGGACGCGGATCACCGGATCGTTCCCCACAGCGTCCGGGGCGCTCTGAAGGTCCGCGTCGAGCGGGTCCGCGCGCTGATCACGGACCGCCGGTTCGACGGCGACGTCCTGCGTGTGGAGGGTGAGCTCCGCACCGAACTGCGCCCGGACGAGCGCATGTCGCTGCGGCTGACCAACCGCGCCACAGGCGACCGCATGGACTACCCGGCCGAGGTGGCCGGCCGCCGCCGGGGCGGCGCGCTCGCCGTCACCGTCCCGCTGGTGGAGGTCGCGCTGTTCGTCGACCCGGAAGGTGGTGACACCCGCCCCGGCAAGCGCCGTTGGAGCACCGAATGGGTCGCCACGAATGAGCAGGGCGAGGAGCGCCACTTCTCCACGGTGATCCGCGAAGGTCTCGCGGACCTGAACACCGACCTGTCCGAGGAGTTCGGCGCGGCCGGCAAGGATGTCGAGATCGCCGTCACGGCCGGCGCCAACGGCTATCTGAAGATCACCAGCAGGAACCGGCGCGCGATCATCGACCGCGTCGCCGAACTCGACGGAAAGATCGTCTTCTCCGGGCGGGCGAGCCGTCGGGACATCGGCAGAGAGCTGGTACTGCACGCCAGCGGGCGTGCCGACGAGCGTCCCGCCCGTATCGACTGGCGTCCCGACGCGACCTTCACCGCCTCCTTCGACCCGTCCGTCATGGGCGGCGCCGGGGGCGGCCTGCCGTTGAAGGCCGGCCGCTGGAACCTCTTCCTCGTGGGCGAGGCCGACGAGCCACGGACCCCCTTCGTCATCGACCGCCTCGCCGTGCCGCAGTTCCCCCTGCACAGCGAATTGAAAGGCCGCCGCTACTGGCTGGAGAACCGGTGGGAGGACTTCCCGCAACTCAACTGCCGCTCCGAACTGGGCGACGACGAGCGCGGACCGTACCGCCAGCTCGAGTTGCGCACCACGGTCTACGCACCGATGCGTGAGAACGAACCATTGCGTGACCAGGTCTGCTACTTCAGCTACAACGGCAAGCAGTGCTCCGACAGCCCACGCGCCATGCACGAGGAACTGATCCGTCGGCGCGCGGACTTGCGGCACCTGTGGGTCGTCCGCGACGGGCAGGTCGAACTGCCCGACGGCCTGGAGAAGGTCCGCATGTGGGGCCGCGAGTGGTTCGAGGCCCTGGCCACCAGCCGCTACATCGTCACCAACGGACACCTGCCCGACTGGTTCGAGCGCCGCCCCGGCCAGGTCGTCGTCCAGACCTGGCACGGCACCATGCTGAAGCAGATCGGCCACGACATCGCGACCCCGCGCTTCGACCGTGAGTACCACAACCGGCTCGTGCGCGAGGTGGTCAACTGGAGCCTGCTGGTCTCCTCCAACCGCTTCTCCACCCCGATCCTGCGCCGCGCCTTCTCCTACCGCGGCGAGATCCTCGAGGCCGGATACCCCCGCAACGACCGGCTGCACGCCCCTGACCGGGACGAGACGGCCACCCGCGTCCGCCGCGAACTCGGCCTGCCGCAGGGCAAGAAGGTCGTCCTCTACGCCCCCACATGGCGGGATGACAGCGCGCACAGCGCCGGCCAGTTCAAGTTCGACCTCAAGATCAACCTGGCCGAGGCCCGCGCACGGCTCGGCGAGGACCACGTCCTGCTGATCCGCCGCCACTCCAACATCGTCGACGTCGTCCCGCAGGCCGGCGACGGCTTCGTGTGGGACGTCTCGGAGTACCCGGACATCGCCGACCTCTACCTGGTCGCCGACCTCCTGATCACCGACTACTCCTCGGTGATGTTCGACTACGCGCACCTCGACCGGCCGATGCTGTTCTTCACGTACGACCTGGATCACTACCGGGACACCCTGCGCGGCTTCTACTTCGACTTCGAGGCCGACTCCCCGGGGCCGCTGCTGCGGACCTCGGAGGAGTTGATCGAGGCGATCCGTGACATCGAGAAGGTGCACATCGCGCACCAGGACCGGTTCTCCCGCTTCCAACGCCTGTTCTGCGACCTGGACGACGGAAAGGCCGCCGCCCGGGTCGTCGACCGGATGCTGGAGCAGGCCCAGGAGGTCTGACCCGTACCGGCCCGCAGACGCACAGTCAGGCCCTCCCCGAAGGAACGGGGAGGGCCCGAGTGCGGTCCCGCGTCAGTCCCCGAAGACGATGTCCAGAACGCGGCTCATGCGCACGTCGTAGGTGTGGGTCCCCGGCTTCGCCGCGCTTTCCGCGCGGTCGTACTTCCAGCCGTTGTTCACACCCTGGTAGTGGCGATGGTGGATCTGCTCGCTGGCCTCGGCGTTGGAGCCGATGACGCTGTGCACGCGCCACTGTGTCGTCTGCCAGTCCAGCAGCTCCGGGATGACGGTCCACTTCTTCGTCGTCGTGCCGCTCGCACGATGGCGGTAGTCGACGAACCGGCGCTGGCGCAGGGGATTCATGGGCTCCACCGTCGCCTTGGCGATCCAACGCCCCTGGTAGCTGACCGCACCCGACTCCGACTCCGCCGCGTGATCGAAGACCGGCCGGGCATCGTTGGTGAGGACCAGTTCGTCGATGTCCGTGTTGATGACGCCCGCCGCCTTGCTCAGGTACCGGAAACGCCCGTGTTCCATCAGGGAATACTGGCAGTAGTCGGAATCCCAGACCTTGTTCGGACCGGCATTGGGACCCCAGGGGTAGTTCCAGGCGACGACGACCGCGGTGGTGATGCCCTGAACCGAGGAAATGACGTCGGCGACGTCCTCGGGGCGGTACTTGGTGGAGTTGTTGTCGTAGAAGACGACTCCCGTCACACCGTGCACGACGTGGTAATACCGCAGGAAATCCCTGATCCAGACGAGATCGTTGTCCTTGGATTTCGTGATGACGGTCCGCTGCCCGGCGAACAGGTCCGACTCGTCGGGGGCGATCACCATGCTGAATCGTGAGTCCGCCAGATCCAGTGTCAGATGCCTGCCGGGGTGCGCTCCGGTGATGCGCGAGCGCTGCGTGCGGCCCCAGTCGCCGAGTGAGACCGAGCCGCTCACGTCGGCGCCGTCCATGTGCCAGTCGGCGCTCTCGAGTCCGGCGCGCAGATTGTTGGTTGGCGGCCCGGAGAGCCACACGTCGTCGCCGAGCCGGAACGCGTCGTAGAAGAGCGTTCTGTTGTCGAACTTCTCGAGGTAGTCCGGTTGCCGATCGGCGGGTTTACGGGGCGGATCACGGCGCAGTCCGGAATGCGCCGGGAGTGTCATACCGGTCGGCCGTACGACCTTGATGGTCTTGGACTGCTGGTGCCCGGACGCGCAGCGCAGGTCACAGGCCGCTCTGGCGCGGCGGATCGGCCGGAGGAACTCCTCCAGCGTGAGCGGACCCGCATGCCGTGGCATGCGCTCGGCGCCGGCCTCCAGTTGGGCGACACGGCGGCCGAGCCGCGCGATCTCCGTGCTCAGCGGGTCGGCCGGCTCCGCCGCGAACGTCGTGCCGGTGTGGTCGATGGCCCCAGATGTCATCCTTCACTCCTGTTCTCGGGGTCCTGAACGGTGCGCGACGGCGCCTGCGGGTGCGACATCACGGCTGAGGACTCCGCACCGGACGCCCGAGCTGCCACACCGTCCAGCCCGCCGTGACCCAGTCGCGCGGGTCGACGCAGGTGCGGACGTCCACCAGGCGGCGCGCGGCCACCGTGCGGGCGGCCGAGGCCGGGAGTTCGGTGTCCTCGCCGAACTGCGGCCACTCGGTTGCCAGGACGGTGACGTCGGCCCCGTCCAGGGCTTCGGCGAGGGTGTCGGCATAGGTGTGCTCGGGGTGCAGCCGCCTGGCCGTCTCCATCGCCTCTGGATCGTGGACGACCGGTCGGGCACCGGCCTGGACCAGGCGGCGGGCCAGTTCGAGTGCCGGGGAATTGCGGACGTCACTGGTTCCCGCCTTGAAGGCGGCACCGAGGAACGCGATGCGCACACCGGCCAGACCACTGCCTCCGACGGCCTCCTTCACGAGCTCGACCGCGGCGTCCACACGGCCGCGGTTGACGCCCTCGACGGCCTGGAGCAGCGCGACCGCGTTCGTGGCGCCGATCTCGTCGAGGCGGTGCGTGAAGGCCCGCAGGTCCTTGGGCAGGCAGCCACCGCCGTAACCGATTCCGGGCCGCATTCCGGCGTGCCCGATCCGGTGGTCGACGCCGATGGCATGGGCAACGGTCTTGACGTCCGCGCCGGCGAGCGCGCACACCTCGGCCATCGCGTTGATGAAGGAAATCTTCGTGGCCAAAAAGGAGTTGGCCGCCGACTTGATGACCTCGGCCGTCGCCGGTTCGGTCACGATCAGCTCCACGTCCCCGCGGCCCAGGATCGGCGCGTACACCGCCTCGATCGCCTTCTGGGCCTCGGCGCTGGACACCCCGGCGACGATGCGGTCGGGGTGGAGCGTGTCCTCGACCGCGTGTCCCTCGCGCAGGAACTCCGGGTTCCACACCAGGTCGACGCCGTCCACGGCACGATCCGCGATGATCTCCTGGACGCGCGCCACGGTGCCGACCGTCACGGTGGACTTGCCGACGATGGTGCAGGGGCGGGTGAGCAGCGGGGCCAGCGCGCTGACCGCGCCGAACACCTGCTCCATGTCGTAGCCCCGGCCGTCCTCACGCAGCGGAGTGCCGACCGCGATGAAGTGGAGGTCGGCGAACTCGGCGGCCTCCATGAGGTCGCCGGTGAACCGGAGGCGGCCGGTGGGCACGTACTTCTGGAGCAGGTCGTCGAGGCCCTTCTCGAAGAAGGGGCCGCGCCCGCTCTGGAGGACCCGGCACGTGGCCGGGTTGAGTTCGACGCCGATCACCTCGTGCCCGAGCTCCGCCATGGCGGCGGCATGAGGGGCTCCGAGGTGGCCACAGCCGATCACCGAGATACGCATTGCTGTCCTGCCTTTGACGTTCGGGGCGCCTTGTCGCGCCGACGTGATCAGCGAGGTCCGCCCGTCCGGACCTCGCGTCCGGTCAGTCGAGTTGGAGGACGGTGGAACGGGCCACGTCCTTGACGAAGGTGACCTGCCGGTCGAAGGCGCCCTCGGCCGCCCACATCTTGGTGATGTCGCGCTCGACCTTGCGGTTGGTGTCGTCGAGGACGACGAGCGCCCCCTTGGCCATGCGCGGCAGCAGCCGCGGCATCGCGGGGTAGCGGGCGAGCGGCGCTGTCGGGCGCGGCGGCCCGTCGATGAAGAGGAGGTCGACCTCGGTGACGTCACCGAGGCCGGACAGGTCGTACCACGGCTGGGTGCCCAGGCCCGGGACCTCGGTGTCGACCAGGGGGGCGTCGATGACCGTCGCCCACGACTCCAGGCCGTGGTCCACGAGCCTTTGCCGGGTCATCTCGGCGAAGTCCCGGTCGTGCTCGACGGAGGTCACATGCCCCTCGCCGCACTTGCGCAGCGCCGCCGCCGTCCACAGGGTCGACGCACCGGAGCCGCACTCCAGCATGGTGCGCCGGGCGGGCCGCCCCATCACCTCGTCGACGATGAACAGGACCGTCGGGGCGATCGCGGCCCAATTGGCGCCGAGCACCGGCATCGGCATGTCGCCGTCGATGAGGTGGTTGTAGCGGCGCATCAACTCGGCGATCACGTAAGGCTGGTGTTCGAGTTGCTTGCGGATGCCCGTGAGCGCGGCGGTCAGCGTCTTGGTCTGCTGCTGGAGCGCACGCAGGACCTGTTCGGTGTCGGCAGCGCTGGGCGCCGGCACGGCCGGCTCCGTCGTCGGCTTGGCGGCCTGCGGCTTCGCGAGGGTCTTGAAGAGCTTCACGTGTACTTCCCATCAGGATGTCAGTGGCATCACTGAGCGGTGGCGGTGGCGGTGGCGGTGGCTGGGGCGCTCGATGGCATGGCTATGTGCACGGGCATCAGGGCATCAGGGCATCAGGGCTCCAGGGACAGGGGGCGGCCCGGACGCACCTCGTCGGTGGTGTCGTGGCGCAGGTCGCTCGGTACGGGGCGCGGTGCCGGCGGCTCGGACGGCTCTCCCAGGAACACCCTGCGCACCACCCGCTCCGTGGCATGTCCGTCGTCGTACGGGCAGAAGCGCGCGCGGAAGGCGGTGCGGAGCCGCGCGGAGCGGGAGCCGTTCCAGTGGCCGGTGGCGAGGATGTCGAGCAACTCGTCCTGGGACTGGGCGACCGGGCCCGGTGCAAAGGAGCGAATGTCGAAGTAGGTGCCGCGCGCGGCCTCGTAGGCCATGCGGTCGTCGGTGAGCAGGACGATCGGGCGGTCCAGCGCCGCGTAGTCGAACATCAGGGACGAGTAGTCGGTGACCAGCGCGTCGGAGGCCAGGCAGAGTTCTTCGACCGTGTGGTGGTCCGACACATCGATCACGCGCGGGTGGGGGTCCGTGGCGTACGGGGCCGTGGTCGAGAGATAGTGGGCGCGGGACAAGAAGACGTACGACGGGCCCAGGTGGCGCGCCAGACGGGCGAGGTCCAGATGGGGCGTCTGGGTGCGCTGATAGTCGCGGTGCGTGGGGGCGTACAGGATGACGGTCGCGTCCGAGGCGAGGCCGAGGAGCTCGCGGGTGCGGTCGCGGTCGGCCTCGGTCGCCCTCGCGAAGATGTCGTTGCGCGGATTGCCGTACTCGAGGGTGGTGTACCCGGCCGGGTAGACGCGTTCCCAGGTGAGGGTGGAATGCCGGTTCGCCGAGAGGCTGTAGTCCCACTTGTCGACGTTCGTCAGGAGGGTCGCGAAGTCCATGCCGCCGCCCGCCGCCGGGTGTTCCTGGAGGTCGAGGCCCATCTTCTTCAGGGGCGTACCGTGGTGGGTCTGCAGCAGGACCTGACCGGGGCGCTTGCGCAGCCTGCGGTCGAAGTTGACGTTGTTGACCAGGTACTTCGCGCGGGCGAGAGCCGTCCAGTAGGAGAACGTGCCGGGGGTCAGGCGGCGGGTTCCGGTCGGCACGGTGTGGGTGTGGGCGGGACGTGCGATCCAGGCCGTACGGATCGAGGGGACCAGGTCGCGCACCATGGACTCGATCGCCGCGGGGCTGCAGGAGTAGCCGCGGTTCCAGTAGGCCGAGAAGACCGCGAGATCGTCCTTGACGGGCAGCCTGCACTGGATGAGGTAATGGGCCTGCAGGGCCGCGCCGCGGGCCGCGTGGGCCGCGCGTCTGACGTGGCGCAGGGCACGTACTCGGACCCTGCGTGTCCCCGTGATGACGAGATACACGCGATGCGCGCCCAGGCGGACGAGGCCGTGCCGCAGCCGGGTCGGGGTCCTCACCGGGCCGCCGGGGGTGCGGTAGCGGGCGTAGTGGGAGCGGGCACGGCGGAGGAACGCCGCACGGCTGCCGCGCGGCAGCCGGCCGCGGGTGGTGAAGATCGTGCAGAAGTGGTCGATCATCCGGCGGAAGAGCACACGCCGCCACTGGTCGTTGAGTTCGGGGTGCGCGTCGAGGAACGCGAAGACCCGGTCGTACTGGTCGAAGACGTCGAAGTGCCTCGTGCTGACCGTCGACAGGATGTTCCCTTGGCGACGCTGCCGGTAGTGGACGCAGACCCGGTCGAGGGTGGCGACGGAGTCCGCCGCCATCAGCGCCGGGTATGTCCAGGCGGTGTCCTCGTAGTAGCCGGGATGGAAGGTCAGGCCACTGTCGGCGAGGAACTCGCGGCGGTACGCCTTGTTCCAGACGACCATCAGCAGACGCATGAGCGAGGGGCGGTCGGCCAGGGCGAAGGGCTGCGGGCCCGACTCGTTCAGCATCTGCGCGTGCTGGTTGCGAACGAGACTGCCGTCCCAGTGCGCGCGGGCGTAGTCGTAGATCAGGACGTCCGGGCCGCCGGTGTCCTTGACCCGGTCGGCGATGGCAGCGAGCGATCCGGGAGTGAGGGTGTCGTCGCTGTCCAGGAAGACGACGTAGTCGCCGCTCGCCCGCTCGAGGCCCGCGTTGCGGGCCTCGCCGAGGCCGACGTTCTGCGGGAGGTGGACGACCGTGACACGTGGGTCGCGCGCCGCGTAGGAGTCGAGGATCTCGCCGCAGGCGTCCGGTGAAGCATCGTCGACGGCGATGAGTTCCAGGTCGGTGTAGGACTGGCCGAGCACCGAATCGAGGCAGGCGTGGAGGTACGCCTGGACCAGATATGCGGGGACGATCACGCTGAACCGGGGCAAAGGCGTATCGGGCTGCCGACCATGAAAACGGGACATGTGTATATGAAACGGCACAAAGTGATTTAGATTACGTTTTGTGTGTTATTCGGCGGTTCGTGGTGGCGGCAGGCACGGCGCCTCAACGTCACCGGCGCAAACAGCGACATCGGCCGTGCCGTGCCGTGCCTATGCGGCTACCGATCCGGCTACTTGTCTGTCTTCCGTCTAGAGCGGTAGCCCTGCTGTGCTTGGTATCCGCAGGTCGGGGGCGTGCGGCCCCTTCTTTTGGTGACCGCAACTCAATGCTTTTGATTGGTACTTAGGCATCTTGATGTGCGGTGGAGGCGTGGTCGCGGTCACGGACTCCTGCCGTCCGGGTGTGCGGTCCTCGCGACTGCTTCGAACGGGAGCCGCTGATCATCGGGGGCGCGGGGCTGTCGTGGTTTGGCGGAGGCGCCTTGAGGTGGAGCGGACTTGTCTCGGACTCGTGTCGGAGTCGTGTTGGACTCGGCACACCGCACCGGACTCGCGTCGGACTCGGCGGGATCGGTCCGGACTGGGTCCGACTCTGTAGCGGACCGGATGGGAGGGAGGCCGGACCCGGTTCGGACTCTCGCGGCAGAGGCGGGGACGGGAGGGTCGTTGCAGCGCACCTTGGTCACGGCGGGCCTCAGGCAGAGGGCAGACGGCGGGACCAGGGGGCGCAAGGACCGCTGGGCGGACGGTCTGTGGGGTGCGGTGCTGACGCGTCTCGTGTGCAGCCGCACCGGTCATCCCGGTCCGACTCCATCCGGCTCGGGGTCGCAGCGCGCACCGCGTCAGCGAGCGCGAGGTCCGGGTGATCCCACCACTCCTTCGCGGGGGGAAGTGATGGGGCCGCGGTCAGCCGGACGGACGCCAAGAAAAGGACAAGGCGCGGACGGCCGGGTTGCCAAAAGGGCCCTTGGCGCAGCGGGAGGCCTTCCTGTTGCCTGCGCGCAGGTAGTGGCCGGCCAGGACAGGGAGTACGTCCTCTGAGGAGGCCTTTTTCGACCTTTTCACCCCTTAGGTGGGCCTTAAGGGGTCCCGGTCGCGAGCTGAATCGGGCTTTTCTCCCGCCGTCGTCTCGTAGGCGCCGACCGTCCTGCCGGTACTGCAAGGCAGTCCCGTCAGGTCGTCGGGTGGGCCAACCGATCCAGGGCTTCCTCACCTCATGTCAGGTGCGCCACCTACCCTTTGGGCTCAGCCATCTGGACACAGTGGCCGCGGACCCGATCAGAAGGGCCTCACACCGTGGACCTGGACGAGATGTTCGGCGAGGGCTGGTGCGTGACCCTCGCCGCCCACCCGCTCGCCGACGCCCTCCACCTCATGGGTGTCGCCGCCCCCGTCCCCGGCCTCGAGAGCGTGAACGAAGCCGCGGACGTCCTCCAGGAACAGCAAGGCGAAGGCGCCTTGGTCGTCGGCCGCGACATGCCGGGCGGCTGGACGCTCGCCGTCGAATTCGAGAGCGCGATCGGCGTCGATGACGATGTCCTGCGCACCCTCGCCGCCGAGGGCCGCACCGCCTTCAGCGCCTATCGTGACCCCGACACGAAGACGGCCACCATCGCCCACGACGGTGCCATCCTTGGCAGCCTCGAGCTGTCCGGCGGCTACTTCGACGGTCCCTCGGGCAGCGTGGACCCCACCCACCCGGTCATCGGTTCCCTCACTGCGGCCGGTTTCGACGCATCCGATGCCTGTGAACCCACCGGAGAAGCCGTCACCGACGAACCCGAAGGCGGTCTCGTCCTCGCCGTGCGGGTTCTGACCGGCCTCACCCTCACCGCAACCGACTTCGAGGGTCCCTGGACCGGGGGTCTGTCCCGTGGCTTAAGACGACTTTGAAGGTCAAGTCAAGGACTGGGCAAGCCCTTTGGGTTGCTAGCTGAGTACCGAGGCCACGGGGAAACCAGGCCCGATCGGGACCCCGGCAATCACAAGAGGGAAGAGGAAGAGTCGACGCGTGTCGTTAATAGGTAGACCACGCGCCAGGGCCATGTTCGCGGCGACAGTCGCCGGAGCGTTCATCATCCCCACTACGCCGCCGCATCCGGCAACGAGCCCGCGGCGAGGCCGGCGCTGGTCGACCAGACCACCCGGACGGAGGTGGTTGCTGACGCCGTCGTGCGTTTGGGGGGGGTGGGGCCGGCAGGGTCTGTGATGAGCAGGTCGGTGGCAGTCTGGGGCGGGAGTTGCGCCGGGGTGCGCTGTTCGCTTTTGCTGTCGTCCTGGGTGCCCAGTTCCTCTATCTGGCTGTCCGGTTCCGTCTGCGTTATGCCATGGCTGCGGTCGCCGCTCTCGTCCACGATGTGATCATCTTGGTCGGTGTGTTCGCCTGGCTGGGCAAGCCGGTCGACGGTGTGTTCCTGGCCGTCCTGCTCACTGTGATCGGTTACTCGGTCAATGACTCGGTGGTCCTCTGCGACCGCATCCGTGAACTGCTGGGCCGGCAGCCCGGGGCGCGCCTGGGCCGGCTCACCAGCGAGGCGGTCCTGCGGATGCTGCCCCGCACGGTCAACACCGGCATGGGCGCGCTGTTCATCCTCGTCGCCCTGGTCGCCCTCGCCGGCGGCTCCCTTACCGATTTCGCCCTTGCCCTGCTGATCGGCGTGGCCGTGGGCACGTACTCCTCGGTCTTCACCGCGTCTCCGCTGGCCATCGAGCTCCACGGCCACACCGCTCACTCCCGTCCTCCCGGCCGCAGACAGCGGCGCGTCAAGGGGCCCGAGGAGCCGGGCGGACCGGTGTCCCAGGACGGCGCACCGCGGCGCGGGGCCCGGTAGCCGGACCGCCCTGTCCGGTCTTCTGCGGAAAGGGGGGAGGGATGCGGGGGCGTCGGCCCGGCGGCGGGCACCGCGTACGGCGGCGAGCGTGCGTGCCTGTCATCGCGTCCGGGCTTGGCCAGGCGTGCCCGCTGGTGCAGCAGAAGGTGGTGGCTGTGGTGTACGGGGCGCACGGCATCCGCGTCATTTCCCTTGTCGTGGGCACTGCGCGGACGGAGATGGTGAGTGCGGTGGTGGGGTCCGGCCCGGTTCTGGGGGAGGTGTTTGTGGTGCGTCGGATCCAGAGGCGGATGGCGGGGCCGCGGGTGGTGGCGGAGGCGGCGTTGTGGCTGCTGAGTGACCGTTCGTTGTTTGCGGCGGGTGCTCGTGTGGCGGTGGGCGGCGGGTTTCTTGCGGTGTGAGGGATTGCGGTGGTCGCTGGGGGTTCCCGGTGGGGGTCCTCGGTGGGGGTGTGTGTCGCTCGGTCGGTTGGATCTGTGGTGTGCGGGGGGTGTTGCGGTGCCCGCCCGGGTGGGTGGTGGTGGCTCTTTGGTTGGGCTGGTTGGGTGCGGCTGTTTGTGTGGTGCGGTTTGCGGGGTGTGGGGGGTGCTCGGAGGGTGGTGGGGAGCAGTGTCCGTCAATCGTGCAATCGTGAGAGAGGTTTGGTTGATGCGTTTTTCCCGGAGAGCTGGTCTGGTTGCTTCCACTGCGCTGTGCGGTGTGCTGGCGCTCGGTATGGCGGGTCCGGCGTTCTCGTCGGTGGGGGATGTGCCGGCGGGTGGTGCGCCGGCCCGCAGCGCGTCGGTGGCCCCGTTGCCGGGTGCGGAGGCGTTGGGGAAGCAGAATGCGGCGTTGGCGGGGGCGGGTGCTGTGGTGCAGCCGGTGACTGCTTTGGTGGCGGGGGTGCTGAAGGCGCCGGAGGGGAAGCTGTCGAAGGAGGAGGCGGCCGAGCATGCGGCCGGTGTGAAGAAGGCCCTGGACGGCCTGAAGGCCGGGGCGAAGGGCGCGACCGGCAAGGCGGCCGGGGTGCGGGCTCCGGGTCCCGAGCTCATCGCGAAGGCCGCGGCGAACCTGCAGGTGAAGGTGGACGCGCTGGTGAAGGCCTCCGTCGCGGGGGATGCGAAGGCGACCGCGGCCGCGCTGCAGGCGACGTTGACCGGCACGGTCAATGTGGTGGTGGCGGTCGTGCTGGGCGGTGGGCTGCCGGCGCCGGATCTGGAGGGTCTGCCGAAGCTGCCGTCGCTGCCGGGTGTGGATCCGGCGTCGACGCTGCCGTCGCTGTAGGTGGTGGGTGTCCCCGGGGTGACCCGGGGTGACCCGGGGTGAGGGAGGGGCCGGCCCGTTGGGGGCCGGCCCCTTGCCGGGTGTGGTTGTGTCCTGCGGGCTGCGCGGCAAGGGTTGGCGCCGCGCCGCCCCCCTCTTGGGGTTTTGGCCCGGGATCCGCCGGATGGGATGTGCC
>NZ_JAOZYC010000012.1:0-16674 GCF_035798155.1 Streptomyces endophyticus
GACGACGAGGGCGAACTCCAGGGTGTGGTGCCGCGCGAGCGGCTGCTCGCCGTGCTCGGCGAGCCGATGAAGACCGTCGAGAACAGCACGAACGGTGAGGCCGCCGGCCTCACGAAGGACAAGAAGGACGCCGTCCCGTCGCCGCGTGGCGAGGGCGACGAGCCTGCCGAGAAGGTGAATGCCGGTGCCTAGGATTCCCTTCGGTGACTGGGTCAACAGCATCGTCCAGTGGATGCTGACCCACCTCGACTGGCTGTTCGGCTTCTTCGAGGACATCTTCAACGGCGTCTACAACGGCCTGAGCGAGGTTCTCCAGGCGCCCGAGCCGCTGCTGCTGGCGGGCATCTTCGCCGTCATCGCGTTCTGGCTGCGCGGCACACTCGGCGGCGTACTGACCTTCATCGGGTTCTGGTTCATCCAGAACCTGGAGCTGTGGGACGACGCGATGCTGACGCTGTCGCTCGTCCTCGTGTCGACGGTCATCGCGCTGATCATCGGTGTGCCGCTGGGTATCTGGGCGGCGCGCTCCAACCGGGTCAGCAATCTGTTCCGTCCGGTCCTCGACCTGATGCAGACGCTGCCGGCGATGGTCTACCTGATCCCGGCGATCCTGTTCTTCGGCTCGGGCGCTCCGGCCGGTATCGTCGCGACGCTGATCTTCGCGGTGCCGCCGGGCGTGCGCATGACCGAGCTGGGCATCCGGCAGGTCGACAAGGAGCTGGTGGAGGCCGCCGACGCGTTCGGCACCAAGCCCAGCAACACCCTGTGGCGCGTGCAGCTGCCGCTGGCGCTGCCGACGATCATGGCGGGTGTCAACCAGGTCATCATGCTGGGCCTGTCGATGGCCGCGATCGCGGGCATGGTCGGCACCGGCGGCCTGGGTGGCGCGGTCAACGAGGCCATCGGCCAGCTCAACGTCGGTCTGGGTGCCGAGGCCGGCATCTCGATCGTGATCCTGGCGGTCTACCTGGACCGCATGACCAGCTCGCTCGGGCAGCAGGTCTCCCCGCTGGGCCGCCGCGCGCTGAACAAGCTGCGGGCCGCGCACGGCCTGAAGATCTGGTCGTACCGTCCCCGCCCGGCGGTCGCCGTGGTCGGTGTCGTCGTTCTCGCGCTGGTCGCGGGCGGCATGGGCATGTTCGGCCAGAACAACGCGTCGACGTCGCCCACCGCCACGTCCACGAACGTGGGCCAGGGCAAGAAGATCTCCATCGGCTACATCCCGTGGGACGAGGGCGTCGCGTCCACGTTCCTGTGGAAGGAGATCCTCGAGCAGCGCGGTTACCAGGTGGAGACCAAGCAGTTCGACGCCGGTCCGCTCTACACCTCGCTGGCCGACGGCAGTGTCGACTTCCAGACCGACTCCTGGCTGCCGACGACGCACGAGCAGTACTGGAAGAAGTACGGCGACAAGCTCGAGGACCTGGGTTCCTGGTACGGGCCCACCTCCCTCGAACTGGCGGTGCCTTCGTACATGAAGGACATCAAGTCCATGGAGGACTTGAAGGGCCAGGCGGACAAGTTCGACGGCAAGATCACCGGCATCGAGGCCAGCGCCGGTGAGATGCAGCTGCTGAAGAGCAAGGTCCTCAAGGCCTACGGCCTCGACAAGGAGTACAAGGTCGTCGACAGCTCCACGCCGGCGATGCTGGCGCAGCTGAAGCGCGCGTACGCCGCGAAGAAGCCGATCGCCACGACGCTGTGGTCGCCGCACTGGGCGTACAACGACTACAAGCTCACCAAGCTCAAGGACCCGAAGGGTGCCTGGGGCAAGGGCGACGGGGTGCACTCGCTGGCTCGCAAGGGCTTCGGCAAGGAGTTCCCCGAGGTCAACAAGTGGATCAAGAACTTCAAGATGAGCGAGAAGCAGCTCACCAGTCTTGAGGCCGAGATCAACAAGGTCGGCAAGGGCAAGCAGCCGGACGCCGTCAAGGCGTGGCTGAAGAAGAACCCCGGCTTCGTCAACAAGGTGGCCCCGGTCAAGCAGGGGACGCCGGCCGAGGCCAAGCGCCCCGTGAACGTCGCCTGGTTCCCCTGGGACGAGGACGTCGCGGTCACGCACCTCTGGAAGAACGTTCTGGAGAAGAAGGGCTACAAGCTCAACCTCAAGCAGATGGACGTCGGCCCGGTCTACACCGGCCTCGCCAGCGGTGACCTGGACGTCAACTTCGACGCCTGGCTCCCGCACGCGCAGTCCAACTACTGGGACAAGAACAAGAAGAACCTCAAGGACCTGGGCAGCTGGTACAGCCCGACCTCCCTTGAGGTCTCCGTTCCGTCCTACGTGAAGGGCGTCAAGTCCTACGAGGACCTGAAGGGCAAGTCGAAGCTCTTCGACGGCAAGATCATCGGTATCGAGGCCGGTACCGGCGAGATGAGCCTTCTTAAGAAGGACGTGCTTCCGGCCTACGGCCTCGACAAGGAGTACAAGGTCGTCGACGGCTCCACGCCGGCGATGCTGGCGCAGCTGAAGCGCGCGTACGCCAAGAAGGAGCCGATCGCGGTCGTGCTCTGGTCTCCGCACTGGGCGTACAACGACTACAAGCTGACGAAGCTCAAGGACTCGAAGAAGGCGTGGGGCCCGGGCGACAAGATCCGGACCATCGCCAACAAGGGGTTCCCCAGCAAGTACCCGCAGCTCACGAAGTGGTTCAAGAACTTCAAGCTGAGCGAGGACGAGCTGGCGAGCCTGGAGTCCGAGATCACGAAGCAGGGTCAGGGGCACGAGGAGGCGGCCGTCTCCAAGTGGCTCGAGACGCACCAGGACGTCGAGAAGCGGATGACCGCTTCCTGACCGTCTGACGCTTGACCGACCGTGAGGGGCGGGTTCCCATGAGGGAGCCCGCCCCTCACGGCGTTTCCCGCGCTCACATGAAACCGCGGGGTGAACATGCGTAGGGTGCATTTAAACGAATCGGGCACATGAAGAGGGCGACCGGCGGGAGGGAGCGGAAGTCATGGACGAACACAAGGAATCACTTCGCGTGGGCGCGGCCGTCCGTCGTCGTCGCCGCTCCCTCGAACTGACCCTGTCGGCCGTCGCCGAGCGCAGCGGCCTGTCGGTGCCGTTCCTCAGCCAGGTCGAGAACGAGCGGGCGCGGCCCAGCCGCCGCTCCCTGGAGAAGGTCGCCGACGCGCTCGGCACCACGGCCGTCGAGCTCCTCGCCGCCGCCGACCCGGCCCGCACCGTGGACCTGGTGCGCGCGGACGACACCTCCGTGGAGAGCGGTTCCGCGCAGGACGCGGAGGGGTTCGTCGTACGGTCCCTGGTCCGCGGCCACCACCAGATGCACGCCCAGGAATTCGTCGGCGACCACGATCCGGGCCGCGAGTTCCAGCTCCGCAACGACGTGCTGATGTATGTGACACAGGGCGCCGTCGAGGTCGAGGCGGAGGGGCGCGCGTACCGGCTCGTCCGCGGTGACACCCTGTATCTGACCGGTGGCGTGCGGCACCGGTGGCGGGCGACGGTGTCGGACGCGCGCGTGGTCGTCGTGGCCGTCGCCGAGCACATCGACGCGGTCGACGAGCCGGGCCCGAAGTAGGCCATCGTGCGTGTCGTCTCGCTCGTGCCGTCCCTGACGGAGGCGGTCGCCGTGACGCTGCCCGGGGTGCTCGTCGGCGCGACCGACTGGTGCACACATCCGGCGGGTCTCGACGTGGCCCGGATCGGCGGCACCAAGAACCCCGACGTGCGAGCGGTCGTCGCGCTGCGTCCGGATCTGGTCGTCGCCAACGAGGAGGAGAACCGGCCGGGCGACATCGCCGACCTGCGTGCGGCGGGCGTCGAGGTGCTGGTCACCGAAATTCGTGAACTGCCGCAGGCCGTACGGGAGTTGGACCGGGTGCTGCGGGCGTGCGGGGCGGTGGCGCGGCCGCGGTGGCTGGACGCCGCGGAGGCCGCCTGGGATCGACCGCGCGTGCCCGGGCGCCGGCTGACGGCCGTCGTGCCGATCTGGCGGCGGCCGTGGATGGTGCTCGGCCGGGACACCTTCGCGGGCGACCTCCTCGCCCGGCTCGGCGTCGACAACGTGTACGCGGGGCACGCCGAGCGCTATCCGCGCATCGCCCTCGACGAACTCCGCGCCCGCAGGCCGGACGTGGTGATCCTCCCGGACGAGCCGTACCGCTTCACGGCGGACGACGGCCCGGAGTGCTTCGACGGGGCGACCGCGCTGGTCGGCGGGCGCCATCTCACCTGGTACGGGCCGTCGTTGGCGGAAGCGGCGGGAGAGCTCGGCGCGGCGCTGCGAGCAGCCGTCCGCTGAGCAGGCCGCGCGCCGTGTGGACCGCGGCGACGGCCCAGACCGCCACCAACCCCACGTAGAGGACGACCGCGAGGCCGTCGAACACGGCGAGGCCCGTGTGCTTGCCCAGGCCCTCCGTGCCGGTCACACACGTGCCGACGGGGAAGGTGAACGCCCACCACGTCATCGCGAAGCCCATGCCCCGGCGGCGCGCCCGCAGCACCATCGCGAGGGCGAGCGCCAGCCACATCAGGGCGAAGCCCATCACTGGAACCCCGTAGAGGACGGCGAACGCGGTGAAGCCGTGGGCGTACGGGGCGGGGAGCACGCCGCCCGCGACGTCGGCGAACTTGTTGGCGGCGGTCGTCGACTGGCCCAGCGGTCCGAGCACGAGGAACAACGTCGGGGTCAGCGGCAGCGGCAGCGGGCCCGCCGTGACGAGCCGCGCGAAGATCACCGGCAGCATGACCAGGGTCGCGAGCAGGCTCACGCCGAACATGGCGTAGCAGGCGAACAGCAGGGTCTGCTGCGCCTGCCCGGACGGTAGGTGCGGCAGCAGGAGCGGACCCACGGCCGCGGACACCATCGGCGCGACGACCGGCAGCAGCCACACCGGCGAGGCCTCGTCGGCGGCGATGCGGTGCCGGACCACCATCAGATACGGGATGGCGACCGCGGCGACGAGCCCGATGACGGTGCCCGCCGTGAACAGCACGGTGTCCACGGCGACGGCCGCTTCGAGGCCGAGCCAGTCCTGTCCTACGAGTACGGTCCCCGCGCCCACCGCGAGGAGCGCCATCGAGAGACAGCCGTAGAACGGCGCGGCCGTCGGGTCGAGCAGCTGCTCCCTGGCCCGGTCGCGGTGGTGCGCCCAGTGCAGGGCGCGGGCGCCGAGGAGGACGAGGAGCAGCACGAACGACAGGGCCCACACCACCGTGAGGGCGGTGCGCAGGCCAGTGAACCGCACGGGCAGCGTGGTGCCCGCGTTGGCGATGATCGCGGTGCCCATGACGGAGGCGTACCAGTTCGGGCCGAGCTGCCGGACGGCGGCGCGGACGCCGGTCAGGGGGAGGACGAGGGGACGGGGCGCGGGGTGGGCGGCAGTGACCATGGTTCTACGGTCCCGCCGTCCATCGGCCCCCACCAGGGACGATCTCGCTATGAGGGCATAACCTGGCCTTATGAGCCAGGAGTACACAGGGATCACGGAGCAGGCGCCGGACGCGGGGCTCGCGCACCGCGTGCCCGAACTCGGCGCGCTGCAACTGCTCCTCGCGGTGGCCCGCCTCGGCAGCCTCGGCGCGGCCGCCCGTTCCCTCGGCATCACACAGCCCGCCGCGAGCAGCCGGATCCGGTCGATGGAGCGGCAGCTCGGGCTCGCCCTCGTCGACCGTTCGCCGCGCGGCTCCCGGCTCACCGACAGCGGGGCGCTCGTCACGGACTGGGCCCGGCCCATCGTGGAGGCGGCCGAGCAGTTCGACGCGGGGGCCTCGGCGCTGCGGGACCGGCGCGACTCGCGGCTGCGGGTGGCGGCGAGCATGACGATCGCCGAGTATCTGCTGCCGCGCTGGCTGATCGCGCTGCGCGCCGAGCGGCCCGACACGGCGGTGTCGCTGCTCGCGGGGAACTCGACGGTGGTCGCGGAGCGGCTGCTCGGCGGCGAGGCGGATCTCGGGTTCGTGGAGGGGCGCACGGTCCCCGCGGGGCTCGACTCGGCGGTCATCGCGCACGACCGGCTGATCGTGGTGACCGCGCCGGGGCACCCCTGGGCGCGTCGCCGCAAGCCGCTGGCCGCGGGGGAGCTGGCCGTCACCCCGCTCATTCTGCGGGAGGAGGGGTCGGGGACGCGGCAGGTTCTGGACGCCGCCCTCGGGGGGCTTGCCCGGCCGCTGATCGAGCTGTCCTCCACGACCGCGGTGAAGTCGGCGGCGGTGGGTGGGGCGGGGCCCTCCGTGCTGAGTGAATTGGCGGTGGGGGAGGAGCTGGCAGCTCGGCGGCTCGTGGAGATTCCGTTGGAGGGGGCGGAGTTGGCGCGGGAGTTGCGGGCGGTGTGGCCGACCGGGCACCGGCCGGTGGGGCCTGCGAGGGACCTGCTGTCGCTGACCCGTTCTGGCTGAGGCTGCGGCGGGGTTGCGGTCGCGGGGCGCTGCCCCGGACCCCGCTGGCTCTCGTCCCAGAGCGGGGCTTGAAATGTGGTCACTCGCCGCCGAGAGCGGCGCGTGAAATCGAGTGGCGGGCCAATGTGCGGCGGCGGCACCATCGCTTCATGACGTCTGCGCCTTCCGCCGCCGGTGTGCGTACCCCCTGGAGTGCGCTGCCTGCCCCTGTCCGTGACGGGGTCGAGGAGGTGCTCGGGGCTGCCGTCGTGGGTGCTGTGACGCAGGTCGGGGGGTTCTCGCCCGGTGTTGCCGCGCGGGTCGTGCTCGCCGATGGGCGGAGGGCGTTCGTCAAGGCGGTCAGTGCCGAGGTGAACCCGGTCAGTCCGGCCTTCCACCGGCGGGAGGCGCGCAATGCCGCGGAGCTGCCGGCCGGGGCGCCCGCTCCGCGGCTGCTCGGTGCGTACGACGACGGGACCTGGGTCGCCCTCGCCTTCGAGGACGTGGCGGGGCGGCAGCCCCATGTGCCGTGGCGGGAGCGGGAGTTGGCGCGGGTGCTGGACGGTGTGGGCGAGCTCGCCCGGGTCCTCACGCCCGCCCCGTTCCCCGCGCGCGCCGTCGGTGAGGAGCTGGGCGAGCGCTTCAACGGGTGGCGGGTGCTGCTCGACGAGGGGCGGGAGGCGGACGCGGGGCTTGAACCGTGGGCCGTCCGCAACGTCGAGTGGCTCTCCGAACTCGCCGCTCCCTGGGGCGGGTTCGCCTCCGGTGACACGCTCGCGCACGCTGATCTGCGCGCCGACAACATCCTGCTCACCGAGCGCGGCGTCGTCTTCGTGGACTGGCCGCACGCCGTGTGCGCCGCCCCATGGTTCGATCTGCTGCTCATGCTGCCGTGCGTGCGGGCGCAGGGCGGGCCCGACCCCGAAGAGGTGTTCGCGGGGCACCCGTTGGGGCGCGCGGCCGATCCGGAGGGTGTCACGCGGACGCTCGCCGTGCTCGCCGGGTTCTTCCTGGAGCACGCGGCCCGGCCCGCGCCACCCGGCCTGCCCACCCTCAGACCCTTCCAGCGCGCGCAGGGCGCCGCCGCCCTGGCCTGGCTGAAGGTCCGGCTCAGAAACCGTGCGGCGTACTCGCGGCCCGTACCAGACCTTCCGTGACCCGGGCGTCCTCGCCCATCTCGGGGTGCCACTGCACGCCCATCACCCAGGACATGCCGGGGAGTTCGACCGCTTCCACGGTGCCGTCGTCCGCGTGGGCCGACGCGACCAGGCCCCTGCCGAGACGGTCGACCGCCTGGTGGTGGTAGGTCGGGACCTCGGTGGGCTCCGGGACGAGGTCGCCGTAGCGCGTGCCCGGCAACGGAGTGACGGTGTGGGTGCCGAAGGTGCCCGTCTCCTTCACGTGGCCCTCGATGTGCTGCGTGAGCGTGCCGCCGAGGGCGACGTTGAGCAGCTGCATGCCGCGGCAGATGCCGAGCAGCGGCGTTCCGGACGTCAACGCCGCCCGGATCAGGGCCAGTTCCCACGTGTCCCGCTTGCCGGCGGCCGGACCTGTGCGCGGGTCGCGCTCCGCGCCGTACCGGCCCGGGTCCACGTCGGGGCCGCCCGCCACGATCACCCCGTCGAGCCGGGCCACCACCGACGGCGCGTGCTTCGGGTCGTCCGGGGGTGTCATCGCGGCGAGCCCGCCCGACTCCTGGACGAGCCGCGGGTAGCCGACGGGCAGCAGCGCCGCGGGCATCTCCCAGATACCCCAACTGGCCTTGTTCTCCAGGTAGGTGCTGATGCCGATCAGCGGCCTGCTCACCATGGTGTCGCGCTCCCCGATGCCGTTCCCCGATGCCGTACGTCCCGAGCAACCGAGCGTACGAGATCGCGGCGCACGCCACCGGGGCGTTCAGCATGCGGGCAGCGGCACCGGGGCAGTGTCCACTCGGCGTGCCCCGTGGCTGCTTCCCAGGTGGCGGCCCGGCGATTACGTTGTGGTTCCGGTTCACCTGAGGAGGATCTTCCCGTGGCAGACCGCACATCCCCGCTGACCGTGGAGGAGCTGCACGCTCTCGTCAGAGGCGGAGAGATCGACACCGTGGTCCTGGCGTTCCCCGACATGCAGGGCCGGCTCCAGGGCAAGCGCTTCGCCGCCCGCTTCTTTCTCGACGAGGTCCTCGAGCACGGCACGGAGGGCTGCAACTATCTGCTCGCCGTCGACACCGACATGAACACCGTCGACGGCTTCGCGATGTCCTCCTGGGACCGCGGCTACGGCGACTTCGCCATGCACCCCGACCTGTCCACCCTGCGCCGCCTCCCGTGGAACGCGGGCACGGCCATGCTCACCGCCGACCTCGCCTGGGACGACGGCTCCCCGGTCGTCGCCGCGCCCCGGCAGATCCTGCGCCGCCAGCTGGAGCGCCTCGCCGAGCTGGGGCTCACCGCCCAGGTCGGCACCGAACTCGAGTTCATCGTCTTCAAGGACACGTACGAGCACGCCTGGGACGCGAACTATCGCGGGCTCACACCCGCGAATCAGTACAACATCGACTACTCCGTCCTCGGCACCGGGCGCATCGAGCCGCTGCTGCGCCGCATCCGCAACGAGATGGCGGGCGCGGGCCTCACCGTCGAGTCCGCCAAGGGGGAGTGCAACCCCGGGCAGCACGAGATCGCCTTCCGGTACGACGAGGCCCTCGCCACCTGCGACCAGCACGCGATCTACAAGACCGGCGCCAAGGAGATCGCCGCGCAGGAGGGCTGCTCGCTCACCTTCATGGCGAAGTACAACGAGCGGGAGGGGAACTCCTGCCATATCCATCTGTCCCTCGCCGACGCCGACGGCACGAACGTCATGGCGGGTCCCGGCGGGCACGGCATGTCGGAGGTCATGCGGCACTTCCTCGCCGGGCAGCTCGCCGCGCTGCGCGACTTCTCCCTGCTCTACGCGCCGAACATCAACTCGTACAAGCGGTTCCAGCCCGGCTCCTTCGCGCCGACCGCCGTCGCCTGGGGACACGACAACCGCACCTGCTCGCTGCGCGTCGTCGGGCACGGCCGCTCGACCCGCTTCGAGAACCGGCTCCCCGGCGGTGACGTCAACCCGTATCTCGCGGTGGCCGGGCTCGTGGCCGCGGGCCTGTACGGGGTCGAGAACAAGCTTCAGCTTCCCGAGGCCTGTGCGGGCAACGCCTACACCGCCGACTACGCGCACGTCCCCTCCACCCTGCGAGAGGCCGCCGAGCTCTGGGAGAACAGCGCCCTCGCCAAGGCCGCCTTCGGGGACGAGGTCGTCGCCCACTACCGCAACATGGCGCGCGTCGAGCTCGACGCGTACGACGCCGCCGTGACCGACTGGGAACTCCGCCGGGGATTCGAGAGGCTGTGACGCTGTGAAAGGGAGCGCCTTGCTGCACGTACTGAACCCGGCCACGGAAGAGCTCGTGGCCACCGTCCCGCCCGCCACCCGCGAGGACGTCGACGCCGCCGTTGCCCGCGCCACCGGCGCGCAGCGCGCCTGGGCGGCCGCCGCCCCCGCCGACCGGGCCCGGCTGCTGCGCCGCTTCGCCGCCACCGTCGACCAACACCTCGAAGAACTCGCCCAGTTGGAGGTCACCGAGGCCGGTCACCTCATCGGCAACGCCCGCTGGGAGGCCGGCAACGTACGCGATCTCCTGGAGTACGCGGCCGGCGGTGTCGAGCGGCTCACCGGGCGCCAGATCCCGGTGGCCGGCGGCCTCGACGTCACGCTCCTCGAACCGCTCGGCGTCGTCGGCGTCATCGCGCCGTGGAACTTCCCGATGCCGATCGCCGCCTGGGGCACGGCCCCGGCCCTCGCGGCGGGCAACGCGGTGCTCCTCAAGCCCGCCGAGACGACCCCGCTGACCGCCCTGCGCCTCGCCGAACTCGCCCTGGAGGCCGGGCTTCCCGAGGGCCTCTTCCAGGTGCTCCCGGGGGAGGGCCCTGTCGCCGGGGACGCCCTCGTCGAGCATCCGGGCGTGGCCAAGATCGTGTTCACCGGCTCCGCACGCGTCGGCAAGCAGGTCATGGCCAAGTGCGCGGACCGCGTGAAGCGCGTGACCCTCGAACTCGGCGGCAAGAGCCCGAACATCGTGTTCGCCGACGCGGACGTCGAGGCCGCGGCCCTCGCCACCCCCATGTCGTTCCTCGACAACTCAGGCCAGGACTGCTGCGCCCGCACCCGCATCCTCGTACAGCGGTCCGTGTACGAGAGGTATCTGGAGCTGCTCGCCCCGGCCGTGGAGTCGGTCATCGTCGGTGACCCGTCCGACGAGAAGACGCAGATGGGGCCGCTCATCTCCAAGGCGCAGCTGGAGCGGGTGCGGTCCTACGTCCCGCTGTGCGAGCCCGCGATCAGGGGCGCGGCCCCGCAGGGACCCGGCTTCTGGTTCCCGCCCACCGTCCTCACCGCCGCTGCCCCCGACGCGCCCGCCGCCGTCGAGGAGGTCTTCGGCCCGGTCGCCGTTGTCCTCCCCTTCGACGACGAGGCGGACGCCGTGCGCCTCGCCAACGCCACCGACTACGGCCTCTCCGGTTCGATCTGGACCCGCGACGTGGGCCGCGCCCTGCGCGTCTCCCAGGCCGTCCGCGCCGGGAACCTGTCCGTCAACTCGCATTCGGCCGTGCGCTATTGGACCCCGTTCGGCGGCTACCAGCAGTCGGGCCTCGGCCGCGAACTCGGCCCCGACGCGCTCGCCGCGTTCACCGAGACCAAGAACGTCTTCATCAGCACGGACAGCACGGAGGCCTGAGTACCTTATGACTGAAGAGATCATCTGCCGCCGCCTCGTCGGCCGCACCGCCGTCATCACCGGAGCGGGCAGCGGCATCGGCCTCGCCACCGCGCGCCGGCTCGCCTCCGAGGGCGCGCACGTCGTCCTCGGCGACATCGACGAGAGCGCGGGCAAGAAGGCGGCCGAGGACGTCGGCGGGACCTTCGTCCAGGTCGACGTCACCGACGCCGAGCAGGTCGAGGCGCTGTTCAAGACCGCGTACGACACCTACGGCAGCGTCGACATCGCCTTCAACAACGCGGGCATCTCGCCGCCGGACGACGACTCGATCCTCGACACGGGTCTTGAGGCCTGGAAGCGGGTCCAGGAGGTCAACCTGACCTCCGTCTACCTGTGCTGCAAGGCGGCCATTCCGTACATGCGGCGCCAGGGCAGGGGCTCCATCATCAACACGGCGTCGTTCGTGGCCCGGATGGGCGCCGCCACCTCGCAGATCTCGTACACCGCGTCCAAGGGCGGCGTCCTCGCCATGTCGCGTGAGCTGGGCGTGCAGTTCGCGCGTGAGGGCATCCGGGTCAACGCCCTGTGCCCCGGCCCCGTCAACACCCCGCTGTTGCAGGAGCTGTTCGCCAAGGATCCGGAGCGGGCGGCGCGCCGGCTCGTGCACATTCCGGTCGGCCGGTTCGCCGAGGCGACGGAGATCGCGGCGGCCGTCGCCTTCCTCGCCAGCGACGACGCGGCGTTCGTGAACGCCACCGACTTCCTGGTCGATGGCGGGATCTCGGGCGCGTACGTGACACCGGTGTGAGAACCGTTGCTTTGACCATCAGGAGGTCTCTGCAATCCCGGTGTTTCTGCCGGGATGGTCCGTAACGGTCTCGCCGGGGTGCGGTGTGCGCTCCGGTGTCCTGTTGACGGTCTCCCGTTTCCTTCCCGCCCGGGGGCCGGGGATCGCGCCGCCTGCCCGCCCCGTCCCGGCCTGACGGCGCGGGCGGGTGGTGCGGGTCTTGTGGTCGGCTCCACGGGGTTTTGATCCCACCACGGTGGGATCCAGGTCTCCGGCCACTCCGGTACCTGTCCTGCTGGTGGTGCGGGCCGCGAGGGCGGCCAGGTTGCGTGCGGCGTTGTCGTCCCGGTCCAGGACGAGACCGCAGGCATCGCACGCGAAGACCCGCACGCTGAGGGGCAGTTTGGCTTTCACCGCACCGCAGCGGGAGCAGGTCTTCGAGGAGGGATACCACCGGTCGGCGACGACCAGCCGGGTGCCGCGTCGGCGGGTCTTGTAGGTGAGCTGGCGGCGGATCTCGCCGAAGGCGGCGTCGGCGATCCGGCGGGACAGGCGCCGGTTGCGGCCCATCCCGGCCACGTTCAGGTCCTCGACGACGATCGTGCCGTACTGGTCCGACAGGCGGGTGGTGAGCTGGTGCAGGGTGTCCTCGCGCAGGTTCGCCACCCGGTGATGGATCGTGTTGCGTGCCCGGTTGGCCTTCTCCCAACGCTTGGAGGGCTGCTGCCCGGTGCGCCGGTCGGGCCCCTGGCGGCGCGAGGCGACCCGGTTGGCGCGGCGCAGCTGTTTCTGAGCACGGTCGAGGTGGCGGGGGTTGGGTTCCTGTCCGCGGTTCCCGTCGCTGTCCGCGAGGACGGCGAGCGTTTTGATCCCGAGGTCGATGCCGACCGCCGCGTCCGGACGGGCGACCTTGAGCAGCTCGTGGCGCTGTTCGACCTGGAGGGCCACGAACCAGCGCCCCCGTTCCAGGCGGATGGTCGCGGACAGGAACCGCAGGTGCCCGGCATCGGCAAGATCGCGCAGGCGGGAGGCGTCCTCGTAGAGGCGGACCGTGCCGATCCTCGGCAGCGTGACATGGCGTCCGCTCGGCTCGATGCGGATGGCGCCGGTGGTGAAGCGACAGGACAGGCGCGCCGTGCGCTTCACTTTGAACCGCGGCACGCCCATCCTGGGCCCCTTACGCTTGCCGCTCTTGGACTTCGCGTAGTTGTCGAACGCGGCCGAGGCATGGGCCAGGCCGGTGTTGTAGGCCTCCTTGGAGTTCTCCTGCCACCAGCCGGCGAACCGCGCATCGGTGTGCTTGGCCGCGTTGAACGCTTTGCGCAGCGCGGGAAGCGACCACGACCGCCACGGCGTGAGCTGGTCTTCGTCGATGCCGTAGGTCTGCTCGGCCCTGCGCTGCCACCACACGGATGTGACGTACCCGACCGCCCAGTTGTAGGCGGCCCGAGCCGCGCCCGCGTGCGAGTGCAGCCGGCCCATGGCCGTGGCGTTCGGATCCAGGGCGAGCTGGTGCGCCAGGACCGTGAACCCCGGCCGCGCCGTGAACTTCCGCATCCCCATCCCGTACCCCCTGACCCGTCTTGCTGCTTGCCCCGGCCCCACGAGCGCGGTCATATCGTCCAACGAGATAACCGTCATCCGGACACGCAATCGAGGACAGAAAGTTTCTTCTGTCCTCCGGAGCGCAACGGCCCCAGCCGGCCCTCGACCGGTATCCCGCCAGAGCGTTCATTGAGACGACCAGATACTTACTGAACACAACCGGAGCTGTCGCCAACCCTGTGAGCAACGGGCTCACGCGTGTACGGTCCACTCACATGCGTAACAGACATGTTGCCGCGTGGACCTCGGTCGCGGCCGCCGCCCTCATGGCGGCCGCGAGCCTCACCACACCCGCGGCCGCCGCCACGTCCGCACGGCCCACCGCCGCGAAGTGCCCCCAGCTGTCGACGAAGCTGCCCTGGTACGGCCAGAACCGGGCCAAGCTCCAGCGCATGATCGACGAACGGGGAATCTGCGGGGGACACAAGGGCCCGCGTCCCGTCGCCGCGTTCGACTGGGACAACACCGTCGCCAAGAACGACGTCACCGACGCGACCATCGCCTGGTCGCTCAAGCACGACAAGATCCTGCGGCCCGCGAGCTGGAAGAAGACCAGCAAGTGGATGACCGACGACGCCGACAAGGCGCTCACCGCCGCCTGCGGCACGGACGTCCCGGTGGGCGCCCCGCTGCCCACCTCCACCGACACCGACTGCACGGACGAGATCTTCAACATCCGTGAGTCCGGCAAGACGATGAGCGACGCCGCAGCCTTCGCGGGCGAGTGGAACCACCGCCGCACCGTGCCCCAGTACGCCTGGGTGCCGCAGCTGTTCGCGGGCCACACCGTGCCCGAACTGGAGTCGTACGCCGCCGCTGCCCGCGCCGAGGCGCTCGCCGCGCCCGTCGGCTCCACACAGAAGCTGGGCACGCACACCATCCCCGGCTACGTGCGCTATTACGACCAGCAGCGCGACCTGATCCGTACGCTCCAGCGGGCCGGCTTCGACGTCTACATCGTGTCCGCCGGGTCCGAGCCGGTGACCGAGGTGTGGTCGCGGGGCGTCGGCATCGACCGCAAGCACACCATCGCCATCCGCTCGATCCTCGACCGCGAGGGCCGCATCACCACGTACAACGAGGGCTGCGGCGGCGTCGGCGTGAACCAGGGCGAGGCCATCCCGTACATCGACGGCAAGCGGTGCTGGATCAACCAGGACATCTTCCACATCAAGGGGAAGTCGGCCTGGGAGAAGCAGCGTTGGGACAAGCGCATCGCGCTCGGCGGCGGTGACGCCGACACCGACGTCACCTTCGTCGGCGACGCGACCGGCGCGCACCTCGTCCTCAACCGCAACAAGCCCGAGATCATGTGCCGGGCCTACGACAACGCCGACGGACGCTGGGTCGCCAACCCGATGTTCATCGAGCCGATGCCGCGGAAGACGGGCACGTACCCGTGCTCCACGGCCGGCTACAACAAGCCGGAGGGCGGCTTCGGGCCGCTGCTCAGGGACGACGGTTCGGTCGTCCCCGACCAGGTCGACTCGATCTTCTGAGCCCTGCGTCGGTGGGTGAGGGCTACAGGAAGGTGTAGCCCTCGCCCCGGTACGTCGGCACCGTCTCCTCGACCCGGTCGCCCGACACCAGGTGCAGCGTCTCGAACCGCTCGCACAGCTCCCCGGCCTTCGCGTGCCGGAACCACACCTTGTCCCCGATGAGCAGATCGTCGGCGGCGGAGCCGAGCAGCGGCGTCTGCACCTCGCCGGGGCCCTCCTGCGCGTCGTAGCGCAGCCCCTCCGGCAGATACGGCACCGGCAACCGGTCGCTGCCCGCCGCTCCCGAGGCCGGATAGCCGCCGCCGAGCACGGTGACGACACCGACGCCCGGCCTGCGCACCACGGGCTGCGCGAACAGCGCGGCCGGACGCCCCGTGAACGACGTGTAGTTGTCGAACAGGCGCGGGACGTAGAGCCCCGAGCCCGCGGCGATCTCGGTCACGGCCGCCTCCGCCGCCGTGTGCTGCACGCTCCCCGTGCCGCCCCCGTTCACGAACTCCAGGTCCGGCGCCACGGACCGCACCGCGCGCACCACTTCCGCCCGCCGCACCGCCAACTCCTTGCGCGCCGCGGCCTGCATCAGGCGGATCGCCCGCGAGCGCACCGGCCGCCCGGCGAGCGAGTCCCCGACGCCCGCGACATGACCCTCGTACGCCATGATCCCCGCGAGCCGGAAGCCGGGGCGGCGGGTCACGACGCGGGCCAGGTCGGCGAGTTGGGAGGGCGTACGCAGCGGTGACCTGAGCGCGCCGACCCGGACCCGGCCGCCGAGCGTCCGCCACGAGGTGTCCAGCTCCACGCAGACCCGGATCTCCTCGCGGCCGCCGTCCCGCGCGCCGTCGATCAGCCGCAACTGGGCCGGATCGTCGACCATCACGGTCACGGCCGCCGCCAGCTTCGGGTCGTGCGCGAGCTCCGCGAAGCCGGAGCGGTCGGCCGAGGGATAGGCGAGGAGCACGTCGTCGAACCCGGAGCGCGCGAGCCACAGCGACTCGGCGAGGGTGAACGACATGATCCCGGCGAACCCGTCCCGGGCGAGGACCCGTTCCAACAGGGCGCGGGAGCGCACGGACTTGCTGGCGACGCGGATCGGCTTTCCGGCGGCCCGGCGCACCAGGTCATCGGCGTTGGCGTCGAACGCGTCCAGGTCCACGATCGCCAGTGGGGCGTCGAGATGAGCGGTGGCCCGGTCGTACCGGGCCCGATCGGCGGCGCGCGGTGTCATGGCCGAAGCCTGCCAGACAGGATTACCGCAGGGTAGGGGGACGGATGGTGATGGATCGGTCGATCCCGTGTGCGGAGTACGCGTTGACCTGGTCGGGCCCGTTAGAGTGACGCGCACGTTGGCTTGAGGAGACGGGGGAGGCATGAGCACGGAAGCCAGACGCGTTCCGCCGCGACCTGTCGGCCCGCCCCAGCCCACCGAACTTCCCCCCACGGCCTCACCGTTGCCCTCTACATCATCCCCGTCGCCCTCCGCGCCTCCGCCGCCCTCCGCGTCCTCCCGGCTGCCCGACGGGCCGCCGTCGGGCGACAACGGGAAGGTGCCGACGGCTGCGTCCGGGACCCCGGACGACGGTCGCTCCCGGCCCGCATCGCCGATGAGCTCCGGCGTGCCCCTGCCCCCGGAGACCCCGCCCGCGCAGCGCCCCGCGCCCCCGCAGGCCCCTGTTTCGCAGCCTGCGCCTGCGCCCGC
>NZ_JAOZYC010000013.1:0-172065 GCF_035798155.1 Streptomyces endophyticus
CGACCCCAGCGCGGGCAACGGCGCCACGGCCGCGGGCGGAGGCGGCGCCACGACCGTCGCCACGACGAGCGGAACGCTGGTCGTCGCCGGTGGCGGGGGCGGCGGCGGGGCCCACGGCGGCGGCGCGGGCGGGTCCTCCACCGCGGCGAGCATGGGTTCGGGTGGCGGCGGCGGGGGCTCAAGCCTCGGCCCGGCGGGCTCGACGTTCACCACGGGGGCCCGCGCCGGGGACGGCGAGATGGCCCTGGAGTGGCACGACTGCGAGTCGCCCTCACCGACGCCCACTCCCACGCCGACCGACACCCCGACGCCGACGCCCACCGCCACGGAACCGACCAGTACCCCGACGCCGAGCGCCCCGACGCCGTCCGCGACGCAGGCCCCGCAACCGTCCAAGCCGCCCGCTCTGGCGGAGACCGGCGCGGGGTCCGTGAACCGCTGGGCCGTCTGGGGCACCGTGGCGCTCGTCTCCGTGGGCGGCGCGCTCGTCCTCGTCGCGCGCGGCGCCCGGGGCCGGGGACGCCGCTCCTGACGCGGGGCCCTCGGGCAGGTGCGGTCGGCGGGAGCCGCTACGGAGCGAACACCCGCTCCTGAGCGGCCTCCCGGGCCATCAGCAGGGCCCCGCCCAGCACGGCCCCGCCGCCCAGCTCACCGGCGCGTACGTCGGTGAGCAGCGGTGACATCACCGCTATGCGCTCCGCCACGCGCCGGGCGAGCGCATCGCCGCCCGCCCGGCCGACCTCGCCCGCGAGCACCACGCAGCCGGGGTCGAGCACGGCGACCACGGCGGCGACACCGAGCACGATCCGGTCGGCCAGCGCGTCGAGGAAGGCCGCGTCGCCGCAGCGCACCACGTCGGCCGCCCGCTCCAGCGGTTCGCCGGGATCCACGAGGCCGTGCGCGACGGCCAGTTCGAGGATCGCCGCCGAGCCGGCCAGCGAGTGGAACCCCCCGTCGCAGCCGGACGCGGACGGCAGTCCGCCCGTGCCCGGCACCGGCAGGAACCCGACCTCCCCGGTGCCGCCGGACGCGCCGCGCCGCAGCCTTCCGTCCAGGACGACGGCGGCGCCGATGCCGAGGCCCAGCCATAGCAGCGCGAAGGTGTCCCGGTCGCGGGCGGCGCCGTCACGGCGCTCGGCGAGGGCGGCCAGGTTCGTCTCGTTCTCCACCAGCACGCGCGCGGGCAGCCGTTCCTGTAGCGCGGCGACCAGGGCGCGGTGCCAGCCCGGCAGGCCGGAGGAGTCCCGCAGTTCGCCGGACGCGGGGTCAATGAGGCCGGGGGCGCCGACGCCGACGGTGTGCAGCCGCGCGATGCCCGCCTCCTTCGCCGTCCGCTCCAGGGTCGTGACGGTGCGCTCGACGGCGGCGCCCGCCCCCTCCCCCACCTCGACCGGCACCGACGCCTGCGCGAGCACGGTGCCCACGAGGTCGGCGACGACGAGCCGTACGCCTCCGGTGCGCACGTCGAGCGCGGCGAGGTGGGCGCGCCCTGCGACGATCCCGTAGAGCCGGGCGTTGGGGCCGCGCCGCTCGGCGCCCGCCTCACCGACGATCTCGATGAGGCCGGCCGCGGTGAGCCGCTCGACGAGGTCGGCGACGGTGGGCCGGGACAGGCCGGTGCGTTCCTTCAACTGCCCTGCGGTGAGCGGCCCTTCCTCCTGGAGGAGGCGCAGCGCGAGCCGGTCGTTGATGGCTCGGGCGGTTCTCGGCGATGCGGGCATGGCGGGATCCTACGCGGATATCACTGGCATTATCAGGCAGGGTTCCTGATAGTTTACGGCGGCACGCAAGGGAGACTTGGGGAGGGCCCGCGGGATGCAGGAACTGACGTACGCACCAAGGGAGTTGAAGCGGGCGCGGTACGCCGTCGCCACCGTCTTCTGCATCCACGGCGCCGTGACGGGGTCGTTCGCGACGCGGGTGCCCTGGATCCAGGAGCACGCGGGCGTGAGCGCGGGGCAGTTGGGCCTCGCCCTCGCCTTCCCCGCGATCGGCGCCTCGCTCGCGATGCCGCTGGCCGGCAGCGTCACCCACCGCTTCGGCGCCCGCGCCGGGCTGCGCGGGCTGCTCGCGCTGTGGACGCTGGCCCTGATCCTGCCCTCGCTCGCGCCCAGTCTGCTCACGCTCTGCGCCGCGCTGCTCGTGTACGGGGCGACCGCGGGCATGTCGGACGTCGCCATGAACGCGCTGGGCGTCGAGATCGAGACCCGGCTCGACAAGTCGATCATGTCGGGCCTGCACGGGCTGTGGAGCGTGGGCGCCCTGATCGGCTCGGTCGGCGGCACCCTCGCCGCGCATCTGGGCTCGGACGCCCGGCTGCACCACGCGCTCGCCGCGGGCGTCCTGACCGTGGCGGGCCTGATCGTCTGCCGCTGGGTGCTCGACGTGCGGCCGACGGAGGAAGAGGAGGCGCCGCCGCGCTTCGCGCTGCCGCCCAAGTCGGCGGTCCTCATCGGGGCCGTCGGGTTCTGCGCGGTGTTCGCGGAGGGCGCGAGCCTGGACTGGTCGGCGGTGTACCTGCGGGACGTGCTCGGCACATCGGCCGGGCTCGCGGCCGCCTGCACCACGGCGTTCACGCTCACCATGGCGGTGGCGCGGATCGCGGGCGACGCGGTGGTGGACCGGTTCGGCGCGGTGCGCACCGTGCGGATCAGCGGCCTCGTGGCCACGCTCGGCGCGCTGCTCGTGGTGGTCGCGCCGAACCCGGGCATCGCGATGGCCGGATTCGGACTGGTGGGGCTCGGCATCGCGGTCGTGGTGCCGCTCTGCTTCGCCGCGGCCGGGCGCAGCGGCCGGAACCCGAGCCTGGCCATCGCCGGTGTCGCCACCATCACGTACACCTCGGGCCTGATCGCGCCCTCGGCGATCGGCACGATCGCGGACGCGACCAGCCTGGTGGTGTCGTTCGGCCTGGTGACCGTGTTGGCGACCGGCCTCGTGGTGTTCGCGAAGGTGCTGCGCGGCGGCGACCGTACGCGGACGGGGACGACGGAGCCCAGCGGCGCGCGGGCGGCGGATCACGCGTCGTAGAGCCGGACAGGTGGGCGGTGGCTCGGTACGAACTCGCACTTACGTCGCACTAACATGAAGCGATCATTTCGAGCCGCACAGGCACCACCCACCTCACGGCCACCACAGAAGGCGGAATCTCTCATGGACCTCGGCGTGCGCTGGAAACTGCACGGCGACGGGCGCACGCCGGCTCCCGGCGCGGTCGTCCGCCCCGACGAGCGGCTCTCCTGGCCGCGCACGATCGGGCTCGGCGCACAGCACGTGGTCGCGATGTTCGGCGCGTCCTTCGTGGCGCCCGTCCTGATGGGCCTCGACCCGAACCTCGCGATCATGATGTCCGGCGTCGCGACGGTCATCTTCCTGCTCGCGACGCGCGGCCGGGTCCCCAGCTATCTGGGCTGTTCGCTCTCCTTCGTGGGCGTCGCGGCCGTGATCCGGGCGCAGGGCGGCACCAGCGCCACGGTCACGGGCGCGGTCTTCGTCGTGGGCGTCGTGCTGTTCCTGGTGGGCCTCGCGGTGCAGAAGTTCGGGGCGCGGATCATCCACGCGGCGATGCCGCCGGTGGTGACCGGCGCGGTCGTGATGCTGATCGGCTTCAACCTCGCGCCGGTCACCGCCTCCACGTACTGGCCGACCGACCAGTGGACGGCGCTGCTCGTCATGCTGTTCACCGGTTTGGCCGTGGTGTGCCTGCGCGGTTTCTGGTCGCGCATCGCGATCTTCCTCGGCCTGGTCTTCGGCTACGGGATCTCCTGGGTCCTCGACCGGGTCTTCGGCCAGATCCACTCGCCGAACAGCGGCGGCAAGGCCGTCGACCACTGGCGGCTCGACCTGTCGAGCGTCGGCCACGCGGACTGGATCGGCCTGCCGACCTTCCACGCGCCCTCGTTCCAGTGGTCGGCGATCCTCGTCGCCCTGCCGGTCGTCATCGCGCTGATCGCGGAGAACGCGGGCCACGTCAAGGCCGTCGGCGAGATGACCGGCGACAACCTCGACGGCAAGCTCGGCACGGCGATCTCGGCGGACGGCGCCGCGTCGATGCTCTCCACGGCCGTCGGCGGCCCGCCCAACACCACGTACTCCGAGAACATCGGCGTCATGGCCGCGACCCGCGTCTACTCGACGGCGGCGTACTGGGCGGCGGCCGGCTTCGCCCTGCTCTTCGGCCTTTGCCCGAAGTTCGGCGCGATCGTCGCGGCGATCCCGGGCGGCGTGCTCGGCGGCATCACGGTCATCCTCTACGGCATGATCGGACTGCTCGGCGCGCAGATCTGGATCAACGCGGGGGTCGACCTGCGCAACCCGCTGAACCTGGTGCCGACCGCCGCGGGCATCATCATCGGCATCGGCGACGTCTCCCTGAAGTTCACCGACACCTTCTCGCTGAGCGGCATCGCCCTCGGCACGATCGTCGTGATCACGGGTTACCACGCGCTGCGGGCGATGGCCCCCGCGCACCTCAAGACGCAAGCGCCGCTGCTCGACGAGGGGACGTCGTCGTACGACGAGGAGCCGGCCGGCGACAAGTAGTCACCCGCCCGCCCACCGGTCCACCTCCGGGCCCGGCAGGGAGAGTTGATCGAGGACCCGGGCGACCGTGTGGTCGACCAGGTCCTCGATCGTTTTCGGGCGCTGGTAGAAGGCCGGCATCGGCGGCACGATCCGGGCGCCCATCCGCGCGAGGGCGAGCATGTTCTCCAGGTGGATCTCGTGCAGCGGGCTCTCGCGCGGGACGAGGACCAGCGGGCGGCGCTCCTTGAGGACGACGTCGGCCGCCCGGCCGATCAGCCCGTCCGCGTACCCGGCGCGGATCCCCGCGAGCGTCTTCATGCTGCACGGCGCGATCACCATGCCGTCGGTGCGGAACGAGCCGGAGGAGACGGCGGCCGCCTGGTCGCCGGGACGGTGCACGACGTCGGCGAGTTTCTGTACGTCGCCGACGCTCCGGTCCGTCTCAAGCTCGATGGTCGTACGGGCCCAGCGCGTCAGGATCAGATGCGTCTCGACGTCGGGCGCGGCGCGCAGGGCCTCCAGGAGGCGGATGCCGTAGGCCGCGCCGGTCGCGCCCGTGATCCCGACGATCAGCCGCACGCCGGTCCTTGGTCAAGGAGGTCGCGGGCGCGCGCGACGCGGGCCGGGTCCGTGCGGATGCGTACGGCGTCGAAGTGCGGGGCGCGGGTGGCGTCGAGGCCCATGCGGGACGTGGTGCCGTCCGGGGTGGACGAGGGGTCGAGGGGGCTGCCGGGCAGTCCGTCGACCGTGAACACGTCGGCGCCCGGCTGGAGATGGGTCGCGAGCGCCCACAGCACGTCCGCGTCGCGGGTGATGTCCACGTCGTCGTCGACCGCGACGACCGTCTTCAGGTACGGGTCCCAGCCAAGCAGCGCGAGCATGATCTGCCGGGCCTGTCCGGGGCGGGCCTGGCGCAGGGCTACGTAGGCGTGGAAGTGCGTGCCGGAGGTCGGGTAGTGCAGCGCCGTGACCTCGGGGAAGCGGGACGTGAGCTGTTCCGCCATCTCGGATTCGCGCGGGATGCGGGCCAGGTTGAGGTGTTCGGCGCTGTTGCCTCCGACGATGTCGAGGAGGACGGCGTCGCGGCGGCGCAGCACGCTGTGCACGATGAGCACGTTGTTCGTGGAGCGGTCGGAGGAGTAGCCGGAGAACTCGCCGAAGGGGCCCTCGGGCGCGGTGCGCGCCGGGTCGATGACGCCTTCGAGGACGAGTTCGGCGGAGGCCGGGACGCGAATGCCGTGCCGTGGGGTGCGTACGACGTCCAGGGGCGCCCCCAACAGGCCGCCCGCCAGGGTGCGTTCGTCGACGTCGGGGCCTACGCGGGCGGAGGCCGCGAGCTGGAAGAGGGGGTGGGCGCCGATGACCATCGCGACCGGCAGCGGTTCGCCGCGCTGTTCGGCGAGGCGCAGCAGCTGCCACAGGTGGCCGCGCGAGTGCAGGCTCGTGGCGAGTTCGGTGCGGCTGTGCACGAGGGCGCGGTGGTAGCTGAGGTTGCCGGAGCGGCCGGGCGCGTCGGGGGCGTCGGGGGCGGCCGGTGGTGCTTCGGCCGTGATGACGCCGCTGGTGATGTACGGGCCGCGGTCCGAGTCGAAGTGCTTGAGGAGCGGGAGCGTGGTCAGGTCGACGTCCGGGCCCTCGGCGACCGTGTCGAGGACGGGGCCCGTGGGGACGACGCGGGGTTCGGTGCGGCGGGCGGCGGCCCGCTGGTAGGCGTGGTGCAGGCCGGCCGGGTCCGTGCCGAGCAGGCGGGCGACGCGGGTGCGCGAGGCGAAGAGGTTGGTGACGAGGGGCGTGCCGTCGAGGCCCGACACCCTTGAGCAGAGCAGGAGTTCGGAGCGCCCGCGCGCGGCGAGTTCGGCGACGAGGGCGGCGACGTCCTCGCCCTCCAGTTTCTCGTCGACCGTGAGTACGTCATCGGGGTGGGTGGCGCGGTAGGCGTCGAGGAAGGCGTGCAAGTCCTGGTAGCCGGTGCCGTGGGCGGCGCGCTCAGTGGGTGTCACAGCAGACTCCCGCGTGCACGCCGCCCGTGAACAGCCCGCCCCACGCGGGCGATTCGACGCCGGTGCCGAGCAGGTCGAGCCCTGTACGGACCGCGACCCGCGCGCCGTCGTGCACCGGCTTGCCCAACTCCCGTTCCACCATGGCCGCGACGGGTGCGACCGGGAGTTCGGTGCCGGCCACCACCAGGCACTCGGCGTCGGCGGAATCGGCGTCGAGGAGGATCCGGCGGACCTTCGACACGGGGAGCTCCGCCGCCTCGCGCGGGGTGGCCAGATCGAGGGCCGTGAGGGAGGCGATGCGGAGGCCCGCGGCGAGGCAGGTGTCGGCGAGGCGGCCCGCCTGTTGTTCGGAGCCGGCCGTGACGAGGGCGATGGAGTGGGTCGCGGCGCGGGCCAGGAGGTCGAGCTGGCCGAGGGTGACGGTGGAGACGCGGACGCCGGCCGTGCGCTCGATGACGCGGGCGACCGTGCGGGCGTGGGCGGCGCCGTCGAGGCCGCCGGATGTGCCGTGCCACACGATGGCGTCGGCGCCGGCCTGGGCCAACTGTTCGGCGCCGCGTTGGAGTTCGGCGGTGTGGGTGGGCGTGAGGGCCGGGCCGTACTGGAACTCGGGGAGGAGGGCGCGGGCGGTGGGGTGGGCGATGTCCACCTGGACCGGGGCGCAGATCTGGGCCACCCAGCGGTCGGCGCCGAGGGAGGTGGCGGGGAGGAGGTGACCTATGCGTTGCATGGGGGCGGGTCCTGTCTGTTGCGGTGGGTCGTGGCGGGGGTGGTGGTCGGGGTCGTCGTGGCTGTTGCGGGGTGCCGGTGGCGGGGCGGGGTGGTGCCTGTTGCGCGGCGCCGGCCGGGCGCCGGGGTGGCGCGTGTTGCGCGGTGCTGACCGGGGCCTGTTGCGCGGCGCCGGGCCTCCTCCGGCTGCGCCGGGGCCCGCTCATCTCCCACCCACCCGCCCCCTCCGGGGGCTTCGGCCCCCGTGGGTGGCTCGGGTCGGTGTCCGCCGTGCCTGCTGTGCCACACCGGGGCCTGTCCACCGCCCGTGCGGCAGCACCGAGGTTGCGCCCCGGCGCCGGGGCCGGGTCCCGTTGCCTTCGTTGCGCCGCACCGGGCGCCGCCTTGCCCACCCTGCCGCCCAAGGCGGCAGATTGCCCAAGTCGGGAGCGGTCGACCGCAACGGGTGGGGAGCCGTGGTCGGCGGCAGATTGCCCAAGTCGGGGGCGGCGTCGGCCGTAACGGGTGGGGAGCCGTGGACGACGGCCGGTCACCCAAGTCGCAGTCAACGTCCGCCGCACCCCGTCGGGCCGACGCCCCCGGAGGGGGCGGGTGGGTGGGAGATAGGCGTGTGTGTGGGGCGGGGGGTGGGTGAATCAAGCCCGTCCGGCGATTGAGGACAAGGAGCCCGAAGGGCGACGGCGGGCCGGGGCGCAGCCCCAGACCCCACCCCCACCCGGGCACGACCGGGGTCGAGGCGTAACCCCGACCCCGGCCCACCTCACCTCCGCGTAACCGTGTCCAACGACGCGTACGTATCCGTGAGGCGAAGCTTCGCCTCCTCCTGGTTGCGCGGCGGAGGCGTCGGCTTCAGGTCGAGGAGCTTGGCCATGTTGTTGCCTAGGTACCCCTCCAGGTGCTCCTCGGAGAGGTGCATGCCCTGCGGCGGCGGACCGCACAGCACCTCCAACTCCCGCGCCCACATGCCCGGTTCGTTCGGCGGCGAGTCCGTACCGAAGACCAGCTGGTGCTTCTCCATCTGCTGCGCGAACTCCACGATCCGCGACTGCAGCAGCCAGCCGGACTCCCCGTACACGTTCGGCGAGTCGAGGATCATGTAGAGCGCCTCGAAGCAGTACACGCCACCGGTCTGCACACCGAAGTGGGCGAGGATGAAGTTCACGTTCGTGAACTCCCGGATGATCGGGTAGAACTGCGTCGGGATCGAGTACGGCCCGTCGCCGGTGTGGATGAGGACGACGACACCCAGTTCGTCGCAGACCCGCAGGATGGGCCGGAGCCAGTCGAGGGCCCGGTCGGGCCGGTAAGCGTGCATGTTGGCATGCAGCTTCAGCATCTTGTAGCCGTACTCCTTGACGTGGAACTCCAGCTCCTTCGCCCCGTTCTCGGGCCCGAAGCGCGGGTTGTACATGAAGTTCCCGATGAACCGGTCGGGGTACGTGGTGACCAGTTCGGTGATGTACGCCATGTAGTCGCGGATGCCCTCGCGCCCGGTGCGCATCCCGTCCTGCCAGACGGAGTTGCCGGGGGGCGGCATGATGCAGCCGTAGTCGATGCGGCGCGGCTTTCCGTTGATCATGTACGGGCCGTCCATCATCTCCAGCGTGCGCTCGCCCGTGAACGGGGAGCCGTCGTGCCGCCACGCCTGGTCGACGATGTTGGTCGGGTGCATATGGGTGTCGATGATCAAGGTCTTGTTTCCTTCCCAGCTGGTGCCAACCGTGTTCTGTGGTGGACCGTTTGGGGACCCAGGGCAGGGCCCGCCTCACCTCCCTTCGCTGTCGACGATGTCACCGGGGCCGGCGATGTCCTCGGGCCGCACCGGCACCTTCGCCAGCTCAAGTCCCGTCGCGGCACGCAGCGCGTTCGCGATGGCCGGAGTCGACGACAGGGTGGGCGGCTCACCGACGCCGTTGAGGCCGTACGGAGAGTCCGGGTGCGGAAGTTCGAGCAGGTCGATGGGGACGTGCGGCATGTCGGCGATCGTCGGAATCAAGTAGTCCGTGAACGACGGGTTGCGTACCCTCCCGCCCTCCACCCTCAGCTCCTCCATCACCGCGAGCCCGAGGCCCTGCGCGCTGCCGCCCTCGATCTGGCCCTCCACGGCAAGGGGATTCATCGCCTTGCCGACATCCTGGGCGGTCGCCAGCTCGACCACCTTCACCAGGCCGAGATCGGTATCCACGTCCACGACGGCCCGGTGCGCGGCGAACGCGAACGCGATGTGCGCGTCGCCCTGCCCGCGTGCGTCGTCGACAGGGAACGTGCGGCGGTGCGCGTACTCGTACTCCGCCTCCAACGGCCCGCTCTCAGCGAGCAGTTCGGGAAGCGGCCGGTCCCCCAGCGCCGTGATCCGCTCGCTCAGCACCTTGCACGCGCCCTGGACCGCTCCCCCGCTCATCCAGGTGATGCGGGAGGCCGAGGACGAACCGGCGTCGCCCACCTGCGTGTCGGCGGGGAGCACGACCACCCGCTCGACTCCGAGCTCGGTCCGTACGATCTGCGTCTGGACGGTGACGATGCCCTGGCCGCACTCGGCGGCGGCGGTGTGCACCTCGGCGACGGGTTCGCCGCCGTTCAGGACGAGCCGGACGCGGGCCACGGAGCGGTCGTCGACGCCGCCGGAGAAGCCGATGGCCTTGACCCCGATCGCGTACCCGACTCCGCGCCTCACCCCCTCTCCATGGCTGGTGTTGTTCAGCCCGCCCGGATTCCCGAACGCCCCCTGCCCCACCCCTGGAAGCGGCCGGGCGCGCAGCCGCTCCAGCAGCTCCGCCGCCGGCGCCGGGCCGTCCACCGCCTGTCCGGTCGGCAGCACCGTCCCGGTGGTCATGGCATTGCGCACCCTCAACTCGACCGGATCCATGCCGAGTTCACGCGCCAGCTTGTCGAGGTTCGACTCGACGCCGTAGCAGGACTGGACGGCGCCGAAGCCGCGCATCGCGCCGCAGGGCGGGTTGTTGGTGAAGACGGAGTAGCCGTCGATCTCGGCGTGCGGCACGTCGTAGGCGCCGGCCGCGAAGTAGGAGCCGTTGGCGATGACGACCTGCGAGGTGGAGGTGTAGGCGCCGCCGTCGAGCAGGAGGCGCGCCTTGACGAAGACGAGGCGTCCCTCGCGCGTCGCCCCGTGCTCGAACCACATGCGGGCCGGGTGGCGGTGCACATGGCCGTAGAAGGACTCCTCGCGGTTGTAGCTCATCTTCACGGGACGTCCCGTGCGCAGGGCGAGCATCGCCGCGTGGATCTGCACGGACACGTCCTCGCGTCCGCCGAACGCGCCGCCCACACCGGACATCGTGAGCCGTACCTTCTCCGGCGGCAGGCCGAGCGCGGCGCACATCTGGTGCTGGTCGTCGTGCAGCCACTGCGTCGACACGTAGACGTCGACGCCGCCGTCCTGCGCGGGGATCGCGAGCCCGGACTCGGGGCCGAGGAAGGCCTGGTCCTGCATGCCGACCTCGTACGTGCCGCTGACGATCACGTCGGCCTCGGCGCGGGCTGCCGCTACGTCGCCGTGGCGGATGCGGACGTGCCGGACGACGTTGCCGTGCTTGCCGTCGACACGCGCTTCATGGACGAGCGGCCCCAGGCCCCGCACGGCGTCCTCGGGGTCGGTCAGCGCGGACCGCTCCTCGTACGCGACGTCGATCAACGCCAGTGCCCTGCGGGCCGTCTCGGGGTGGTCCGCGGCCACGAGGGCCACCGGCTCACCCTGGTAACGGACGCGGTCGGCGGCGAGTACCGGCTGGTCGGAGACCTTCATGCCGTACGTCGCCTGCCCGGGAACGTCCTCGTGGGTGAGCACCGCGAGCACCCCGGGCAGCCGCAGCGCCGCGGTCGTGTCGAGCCGCACGATGCGGGCGCTCGGGTGCGGTGAACGCAGGGTCGCGCCCCACACCATGCCCTCGGCCCGCAGGTCGGATGAGTAGGCAAAGTCGCCCTTGACCTTCAGTCGGCCGTCGGGGCGCGTGGTGCTGGCCCCGACGCCGTCACGGACAGCGGTGGCGGTGCCGGTTGCGGTGCTCACGGTCGTTCACATCCCTTCTGGCTTGCGCTGAACGGGAGTTGAAACTCGAACGTGGTGCGGTGGCGCTATTCGACGGGGCGTACGCGGCCGGGCCCGGAGGACTCCGACGGTCCCGGCGCGACGGCCTGCGAGAGGCGGATGCGGAGCCTGCGGATGTGGTCGCGGGCCGCGAGATCGGCGGCGTCCGGGTCGCCCGATGTCATCGCCTCGAAGATGCGGCGGTGTTCGGCGACGGCGAGCCGCGGCGCCTCCTGGCCGCGCCACAACTGGTGCAGGGCGAGGTGGGCGCGGCCCTGGATGGTGTCGAGGGCCGTGGTGAGGTGCGGGTTGTCGGCCACCTCGCGGATCATCCGGTGGTAGGCCATGTCCATCTCGATGTGCGTGCGCTCGTCGACTCCGGTGCCGACCTCGCGCTCGTGCCGCTCCAGGAGTTCGCGCAGTTCGGCGACCCGTGAGGCGTCGAGCCGCTCGGTGGCCAGGCGGGCGGCGAGGCCCTCCATCACCTCACGGACGACGTACAGCTGCCGCACGTCCTCCACGTCGACCGTGGCGACCACGGCCCCCTTGTGCGGGACGTGCGTGGCCAGGCCGTCGTGGATGAGGCGCTGGACCGCCTCGCGCACCGGGCTGCGGCTGATGCTCAGCTGCGCGGCGAGGGCGGGCACGGAGAGCGGGTCGCCGGGGCGCAGCCGGTTCGCCAGGACCGCACCCTTCAGCTCCTCGTACGCCCGGTCCGCCAGGAGGCTGCCGGCCGCGACCGGATTGACCGCCCGCTCTGCGCTCATCTCAACTCCCCCTCACTGCTTGCCCGTTGGAGATACATGTTGCATGTAATGTTCGGACGCGTCAATGGATCCGGCAGCGTCCGAGGCCCCTTCCCGACGATCCCGACGATCCCGGCGCTCCCGCCCACGCCCGAAGGGAAGCCGCAGGTGGTGGAAGAAGAGGTTCAGGCACACCGCCGTGAGCGTGCCGAGGATGATGCCGCTCTCGAAGAGCGCATGCAGCTGGCGCCCCGGCATCTGCTCGGCGAACTGCGGGAACGCGGTGGGCAGAAAGCCCACGCCCACGCTCGCGGCGACGAGGATGGTGTTGCGCTGGTCCGTCAGGTCGGCCTGGAAGAGGATCTGCACGCCGACGACCGCGATGGTGGAGAAGAGCACGATCGTCGCGCCGCCGAGGACCGAGGCCGGCATCGCGGCGACGATCGCCCCCACCTTCGGCACGAGCCCGAGCACCATCATGATCACGCCGGAGGACGCGACGATCCACCGGGACTTGACCCTGGTGAGCCGGATCAGGCCGATGTTCTGCGAATAGACGGTGCTGGGAAAGGAGTTGAGGACGCCCGCGACCGCGGTGGCGAGGCCGTCGGCGCGCAGGGCGCGGGTCACGTGCTTGCCCTCGACCTTCCGGTCCACGATCTCGCCGACGGCGAAGAACTGCCCGATGGACTCGACCGCGATGATGATCATGACCAGGACGATCGAGAGCACCGCGAGGACGTCGAACCGGGGCGCCCCGTAGTGCAGCGGCGCCGCGGTGCCCAGCCAGGGCGTGGAGGCGATCCCCGAGAAGTCGGCGAACCCGGCGAACGCGGCCACGACCGTGCCGATGAACAGGCCGACCAGGACCGCCACCGTCGCGAGGAAGCCGCGCGACAGCTTGTGCAGGAGCAGGATGACGACGAGGGTGACGGCGGCGAGCCCCAGGTGTTGCGGGGAGCCGAACGAGCCCTGGCTCGGGTCTCCCCCGCCCACCTGCCGCGCGGCGACGGCGAGCAGCGTGATCCCCACGATGGTCACGATCGTGCCGGTGACCAGCGGCGGGAAGAAGCGCACCAGCCTGCTGAAGACGGGCGCCACCACGAACAGGGCGAGCCCCGCCGCGATCACCGCCCCGAACACGGTCGGCAGGCCGGCCTTCGCCCCGCCCGCCGCGAGCCCCACCGAAACCAGCGAGGGCACCGCGGTGGTGGACGTGCCCTGTACCACCGGCAGCCGGATGCCGATGCCCGGCAACCCGGCGGACTGCAGGAGCGTGGCGAGGCCGCAGGTCAGCAGTGAGGCGTTGACGAGCAGGGCGATGTCGTCGCCCTTCATGCCGATGCCCTCGGCGACGAGCAGCGGCATCACGACGGCGCCCGCGTAGAACGCGAGCACGTGCTGGAACCCGTAGACGACGAGGCGCCACACGGAGGGCACGGAATCGACCGCGTCCTTGCGCGGCGCCTCGGTGCCGACCGCCTCCGCCGCCGCCTCCGCCGCCCCACCCTGCGTATCGTGCGTACCGTCCTGAACTTCCTTCTCGGACATGTGCGTTACTCCCTCCACCCGGTGGTCCGGGTGTTGTCTCGTGCGCACTTACCGGGGGGCCGTTGGACGGACGGCCGCTAGCTGTACCTGTGGCTGTCAGTGCTGCCAGGGGGTGGTGAGTGGGCCGAAGCCGGCCCGGTGGACGAGGCGTTCGGCCCGTTCCTGGGCCTCCTCCAGCAGCGCCTCCTCGTCGACGAGGGTGCAGCGGCCCTCCTCGACGACGACGCGTCCGCCGACGACGGTCATCTCCACGTCGCCGCCGCGCGCGGAGTAGACGAGCGCGGCCACCGCGCGGTGCAGCGGGCGCAGGTGGGGGCGGTCGAGCGCCACCACGGCGAGGTCGGCGGGGGCGCCGGGCGCGAGCACCCCGGCGCCGTTGCCGACGTACCGGCCGCCTTCCCTGGTGGCCAGTTCCAGGGCCTCCTCGCAGCGCGCCACCGCCGGGTCGAGCGTGTCGAGGCGCTGGGCGAACAGCGCCTGCTTCATCACCTCGAACATGTCCTGGCGGTGCCCGGCGCTCGGCCCGTCGGTGCCCAGCGCCACCACGGCCCCGGCGTCGCGCAGTCGGCGCAGCGGCATCACTCCCGAGGCGAGGTACGCGTTGGAGGCCGGGTTGTGGGCGACCGCCGCGCCGCGTTCCCCGACCGCCTTGGTCTCGGCGTCGTCGAGCCAGACGGCGTGCGCGAGGGTGGCGCGTTCGTCGAGGAGACCTTCCGCCGCGAGCCAGCTCACGGGCCTGATCCCGTACGCGTCGAGGTAGCTCGCCGGGTCCTTGGCGCCCTCGCTGCAGTGCGTGTGCCACCGGACGCCGAACTCATGGGCCAGCCCGGCGGCGCCGCGCATCAGTTCCTGGTCGCCGTAGCTGAGGTTGAGCGGGGCGGGCCAGATCTCGACGGCGGATCCGCGCGGCCGGCTCCGCATGCAGTCCCGCGTGATGTCGAGTTCCTCCGCCACGGAGTAGCGGAAGAGCTCGTCGGGCAGTCCGCGGGCGGCGGCGACGGCGGTCTTGTGCCCGATCATGCCGCGCGCCACGACGCCGCGAAGCCCGGTCGCCTCGATCGCGCCGGCCACCGAGAGAACCGTTTCGGCGTCGGTCGGCGCGTAGTGGTTGTCGACGACCGTGGTGATGCCGGAGCGCAGCGCCTCCACCGCGCCGAGCGTCGCCGCGACCCGCGCGTCCTCGGCGTCCACGGCGATCGAGTACGGCCACATGAACTCGCACAGCCACGGCCAGATGGCTTGCCCCTCGCCGAGCCCCCTGGCCAGCGCCTGGAACAGGTGACTGTGCCCGTCCACGAACCCCGGCAGCACCGCCCGGCCCCGGCAGTCCACCACCCGCGCGCCCCGCCACCCGGCCTCGATCTCCGCCGCCGGACCCACCGCCACGATCCGGTCGCCCGCCACCGCGACGGCGCCGGGTTCGTACACGTTCCTGCCGTCGTCCACGGTGACCACATGGCCTCCGGTGAACAAAAGGTCGCACTGCCGCACGGAGTCCATTGAGCCTCCAGGGTCCAGGAATCTCGGGCATCGGCCATATTTCACATTGCATGCAACATATTCCGGCCACCGAAACTGTCAACCCCTCAAGTACGTACGGGACTTGCGGGACCCGCCCCGCAATCAGTGGCTCAGTCCGCCAACTCGTACGCGTAGTCCGCCGTGAACGTCCCCGGCCGGCCCTTGCACCCGTCCGACTCCCCGGGCAGCTTCACCCACAGGTAGGCGTCGATCCCGGCCTCACTGGTGCGCAGCGTCGGGGCCCGGCCCAGTTTGCGGCCGTCGGGGTCGCACCACTCGCCGTCTGCCGGGGCGCCGTTGCCGTTGCGGCTCGTGTCGATGACGGCGCCCAGGCCGCTCGGCCCGCCCAGCGCTGCGAGCACCTTGCGGGCGTACGCGATCTCGTCCGACGTCCGGTGGAAGTTGGAGACGTTGGTGAACACGCCGTCGGACGACGCGGCGGAGGCGGCGCCCGCCGCCCGCAGCCGCGCGGCCTGGGTGCCGGGCGGGTTCCAGGCCGAGTGTCCGGCGTCGTAGTAGACGCGGGCGCGCGGGTTCGCGGACTTGAGGGCCCGGCCCGCGTGCGCCAACGCGGCGTAACGGTCCGCCTGTTGGCCCCTGGAGAGGCACTCGGTCTGGGACAGGGCGTCGGGCTCCAGGATCACGACGACCTCGCGGGAGCCGAGGCCGCGCGCGAACCTCTCGATCCAGTCGCCGTACGCGTCCAGGTCGGGCGCCCCGCCCTCCGAGTGCCCGCCGCAGTCCCGGTCGGGGACGGCGTACGGCACGAGCACCGGCACCTGTCCGGCGCGCGCCCCTGCCGAGGTGACCGCGCGGACCCGCGCGGTGATCGTGGCGGGCGCGTAGTCGGCGAACCAGACGGCGGCCGGGCGGTTCGCTATCCGGGACTCGATCAGCGGGCGGCGCGGGTCGGAGCGGTTGGCCCGCACCCAGTCGAGTACCTGGGAGTCGCCGTAGCGGTAGAGGTCGCTCGCGGCGCTCGACGGCCGCGCCTTCTCCGGAGCCGGGGTCGGGGTCGGCTTCGGCGTCTTCTTCTTCGGCTTCGCCCGTGCGCTCTGCGACGGCGAGGGCGAATTGCCGGTCGGCGACGCGGTCGGCAGCGCCGGCAGTGGGCGCAGGCTCGGGGTCGCGCTCGCGGTCGGCCGCGCCTCGTCGGCGCCGGCCTTGTCGCGGTCCAGGGCGGACACGAGGCCCGCGACGGTGCCGACGGCCACCACGACCGAGGCCGCCGCGGCGAGCGTCCCGCGCACGGTCCTGCGGCGCCGCTCCGCCCGCCGTTCGGCCAGCCGACGCGCGCGTAAGCCCGACACCGCACCCTCCCCTTCCAGGTCCGCCGTTCCCTCGTTCTGGGGAAGCCCCCGGCCAGCCGACGTCCGCGTAAGGCTACGGCTGCGACGCTGCGTGCATGGCGCAGTTGGAGCGGTTCGCACAGGCCCGGATCCCGGCTCTCGGGGTCGACATCGTGATCGCACGAATGCGCGCGCTCGGCGCGGATCTGCCACCGCGCGACGGCGTGGCCGTCTTCAACCGGGTCTACCTCTCCGTCACGGAGGAGATCGGCCGGGCGATCGACGGGGGCCTCGCGGGCGGCTTCCCGGACCGGGGAGCGGCGGTCACGCTGGACGTCCGGTTCGCCGAGCGCTATCTCGTGGCGGTCGACGCGGCGGTGCACGGCGCGCGCCCGCCCGCCTGCTGGCGGCCCCTGTTCCAGTTCCGCCGGCATCCCGGCGTACGCCCGTTGCAGTTCGCGCTCGCGGGCATCAATGCGCACATCGGGCACGATCTGGCGCTCGCCGTCGTGGACGCGTGTCGCACGCTGGGCTGCGAACCGGACGCACTGGAGGACGAGTTCGAGCGCGTGGGCGACCTCCTCGTCTCGCTGGAGGAGCGCATCCGCGAAGAGCTGATGCCGGGCCCCGATCTGCTCCAGGTCGCCGATCCGCTGACCCACCTGCTCGGCGCGTGGAGCCTGGAGCGTGCCCGTGACGGCGCGTGGGGTGCGGCCCGCGCCCTGTGGGCGCTGCGCGGCCTGCCGTCCGTGGAGGCCGAGTTCGCCCACCGGCTCGACACTTCGGTGGGCCTGGTCGGCCGGATGCTGCTCACCCCGCTGCCCGACTGACCCGGCCGACGCCCCGGGAACATCCGTACAGCACAGGCGCGTTGGCACAAGGACCCGCACTGTCGAGCAAAGGAGCACGAGCATGGCGACGACGACCCGACTCGGCCTCGGACTGCCCCAGATGAAGCAGTACGACATCGGCAGGGACGTGCCGGACGTGGCACGCGCCGCGGAGGCGGTCGGCTACGACAGCCTGTGGGTGTTCGAGCGGATCCTGTACCCCGAGCCCGCCACCCAGGGCCTGTACGGGATCCCGGGCCTGCCCTGGCCCGATCAGTATCGCTCGGTCGCCGACCCGCTCGTCGCGCTCACCCTGGCGGCGTCGGCGACGTCCCGCGCGCGGCTCGGCACCAGCGTCCTCGTGGCGCCGCTGCACCTCCCCTTCCAACTCGCCCGCTCACTCGCCTCGTTGGACGCGGCGAGCGGGGGCCGCGTCGTCGCGGGGCTCGGCACGGGCTGGTCGCACGACGAGTACGCGGCGGCCGGCGTGGCCCCCTTCGAGCGGCGCGGCAAGGTGCTCGACGAACTGATCGACGTGTGCCGCGCGGTGTGGGGCCCGGACCCGGTGTCGTACGAGGGCGAGCTGACGACGATCGCGCCGTCCGTGGTCGGCCCCAAGCCGGCCGGACCGCTGCCGATCCTGCTCCCGGCGAACAGCCCGAAGTCCGCCCGCCGCCTGGTCGACCGGGGAGACGGCTGGATGCCCGCGGCAATGGGGGCCGAGGGCCTCAAGCAGCAGTGGGACCGGCTCCAGGCGCTCGCCGAGGAGCGCGGCCGCACCGCTCCCCTGCAAACGGTGCTGCGCGTCAACACGGTCCACACCCGCGAGCCGTACACCGGCGAGGACCGCAAGCCGTTCCAGGGCAGCGTCGACCAGATCGTGGAGGACCTGGTCGCGCACGACGAGGTGGGCCTGGAGGAGATCCTGATCGAACTTCAGGGCCAGGCCCGCGACGCCGAGGAGCTCAAGGACGTCGCGGCGGAGCTGTACGGGAAGGCGCGGGCGGCCGGGGTCTAGGACAACAGGTCCTAGTCCTCCGGGAGCTCCACCGGCGCGATCTCGTCGAACACATCGCCCGGACCGGGGTTCGACGCGTCCGTGCTGCCGCCCAGGTGGTGCATGACGCCCCACACCGCGTTCAGAGCGGTCTGCACGGCGCCCTCGGCCCACCCGGCCGTCCACGAGATGTCGTCACCGGCGAGGAAGATGCCCCGCCGGTCCTCGGGCAGGGTCTCCTGCATGAAGTGCGTGAACAGGCGGCGCTGGTAGCGGTAGTGGCCGGGCAGGTTCGCCTTGAACGCGCCCATGAAGTACGGCTCGTTCTCCCAGGACACGGTCACCGGGTTGCCGATGATGTGCTTGCGGATGTCGACCTTCGGATAGATCTCGCCGAGCGACTTCAGCATCACTTCGAGCCGCTCGTTCGCCGACAGCGGCAGCCACTTCAGGCTGTCGTCGCACCACGTGTAGGAGAGGCAGATCGTGGCGGGCTTGTCGGGCCCGTCGTCGAGCAGGTACGTCCCGCGCGTCATCCGGTCCGTCAGCGTCATCGACATGACGTCACGGCCTGTGACCTCGTCCTTGTCGAGCCAGAACGGCCTGTCGACCGGCACGAACAGCTTGCTGGACTCCATGTAGTGCGTGCGCTCGATCGCCGTCCAGTGGTCGATCGGGAACAGCGAGTCGTCGCAGTCCACCTTGGACAGCAGCATCCACGACTGCGCGGTGAAGATCGCCGTCTTGTACGTGCGGATGTCGCCGTCGGCGTCCGTGACGGTGATGTGGTTGCCGGCGGTGCGGGACAGCCGGGTCACGGCCGGGCGCGGCTTGCCGTCCACGTGCACGGTGGACAGCGAGGTCCCGGGCGCCCAGTGCACGATCTTCTCCGGCGCGCGCTCCCACAGGCGCAGCGGCAGCTGCTGCGAGCCGCCCTCGATGCCGCGGTGGTGGTCGTCGGCCTCGGTGTAGACGACGCGCAGGATCTCCAGGATGGAGTTCGGGAAGTCGGTGTCCCAGCCGCCGGTGCCGAAGCCGACCTGGCCGAAGATCTCCCGGTGCCGGAAGGACTTGAACGCCTCCGACTCGCAGAGGAACCCGTAGAAGGTCTGGTTGTCGAGCTTCTCGACGAGCTTGCCCCAGATCTCGCGGATCCGCGGCACGTCGCGCTCGCGCATCGCCTGGTTCATGTCGGAGAAGTCGGCGCCCTCGTCGAGGCACTTGTTCCAGGCCTCGGCGACGTCCCGGTACACCTGCGGCAGGTCGGCGAGCGTCTCGGCGTAGTGCGACTCGCCCTTGAGGTCGACGACGGTCGAGGGCGTGGCCTCCGAGAGGGGGTTGGGGAACGCCCGCGTCTTCAGGTCCACCATGTCGATGTAGTGCTGCAACGCCGTGGACGACGGCGGGAAGCGCATCGCGCCCATCTCGGCGGTCAGTCCCGAGGCCTGCGCCGGGGTGCCCTCGAAGCCGACCGTACGCAGCCGGCCGCCGATCTGGTCGGCCTCGTACACGACGGGCTTGAGGCCCATCTTCATCAGTTCGTACGCGGCGACGATGCCGGACAGGCCGCCGCCGATGACCGCGACCTCGGTGCCGTGCTCGGTCGCGGGTATCTGGCCGAGGCCCGCCGGGTGGGCGAGGAAGTCGTCGTACGCGTACGGGAAGTCCGGCCCGAACATCGTGATGGGCGGCTGGCCCTCGGTGTGCTGGGCGGCGGTGGGCACCGTGGACGTCATGGGGTACGGACTCCTTGCGGGTACTGAAGTGCGGGGCAGGAAGCGGGAGTTGAGGCGGCCGGGGCGGCCGGGACTCAGGAGGTGAGCGGGCCGTAGAGGGCAGGGCGGCGGTCGCTCAGATACGGGTTGGCCGCGCGGGAGGCGGCGAGGAGGTCGGGGTCGGCATCGGCGAACACCAGCTCTTCGCCGCGGCCCGCGCGGGCGCGGGCCACGCCGTCGGGGCCCGCGAGCGTGGAGAGCCCGACGAACTCGAACTCCCCTTCCGCGCCGACCCGGTTGACGTACGCGACGTACATCTGGTTCTCGAAGGCGCGCACCGGCACGACCGATTCGGCGACGAACTGGAAGGGGTGCATCTGCGCCGTCGGCACGAGCAGCAGGTCGGTGCCCGCGAGGGCGTGGGCCCGGACGTTCTCCGGGAACTCGACGTCGTAGCAGATCATCAGGCCGACCCGCAGACCGTTCAGCTCGGCCTGCACGACCGGCTGCTCGCCGGGCGTGAACTGCTCGCGCTCGAAGCAGCCGAAGAGGTGCGTCTTGCGGTAGTTCGCGAGGCGGGTGCCGTCGGCGGAGATCAGCTGTACGGAGTTGAAGACCGGGCCGTCGGGGCCGCCCGCGCGCTCCGGGTATCCGTAGGCGACGGCGAGGCCGTGCCGGTGCGCGATCTCGGCGATCGCGTCGGCCGCGTCCCCGTCGGCGGGCTCGGCGAGCCGGGCCACGTCGTCACCGATCGCGTACCCGGTCAGGAACATCTCCGAGGTCACGAGGATCTCGGCGCCCGCCGCGGCGGCCCGCCCCGCGGCCGCGTCGAGAACCTTGAGGTTCGCGGCGGTCGAGCCGGGGTGTCCTGAGCTCTGGAGCAGGGCGGTGCGCATGGGTGTCCTCAACCGGTACGGGGCGGGGTTCGGGGTCACCAAAAAGCTACGGGGGCCCGCCACCGTGGACAAGGAGCACCTGTTGCACGCTGCTGAGCTGTTCGTTGCGTGATTTTCGCGCCGAACGGCGATTCGTTGCGCGGGGCCCGTGGGGCTCGCTCGGGCCCCGCTCGGGCCTCGCTCCGGCCTCGTTACGCGGGCGAACCCGACGTGAAGCGGCGCATCAACGGCGACAGGACGAGCACGGATTTCGTCCGCTCGACGAACGGCTCCCCCGCGATCCGCTCCAGGACCCGCTCGAAGTGCCGCATGTCGGAGGCGAAGACCTGGACGATCGCGTCCGCCTCACCGGTGACGGTGGAGGCGGACACGACCTCGGGGTAACGCTCCAGGCCCCGCCGGATCGCCTCCGGCGAGGTGTTGGAGCGGCAGTACATCTCGATGAACCCCTCGGTCTCCCAGCCGAGCGCGGCCGGGTCGACCCGCACCGTGAACCCGGTGATCGCGCCGGTGGCCCGCAGCCGGTCCACGCGGCGCTTCACGGCGGGCGCGGACAGGCCGATCTGCTGGCCGATGTCGGCGTAGGAGCGGCGGGCGTCCTCGGCGAGGGCGTGCACGATGCGTTCGTCGAGATCGTTCAGCAAGGCAGGAGGTTCACTTTTCTGCGTCTACGGGGCCGGATTCCGGGGCGGCCAGGCGGGAGCGGCGCATCCCGTAACTGAAGTAGAACACGAGACCGACGGCCATCCAGACACCGAAGACGATCCAGGTGATAGCGGACAGGCTGCCCATCATCCACACGCAGAGCGCGAAACCGATGACCGGCAGGACCGGCGACAGCGGCACGCGGAAGGTGCGCTTCATGTCGGGGCGGGTCCGGCGCAGGATGATCACGGCGATGTTGACCAGGGCGAACGCGAAGAGCGTGCCGATGCTGGTGGCATCGGCGAGCTGGCCGAGCGGGACGGCCGCCGCGAGGACACCACAGAACAGGGACACGATGACCGTGTTGGCGCGCGGCGCCCCGGTCTTCGGGTGCACCTTGGCGAAGATCTTGGGCACGAGGCCGTCGCGGGACATCGCGAACAGCACACGGGTCTGCCCGTAGAGCACGGTGAGCACGACGGACGCGATGGCGATGACGGCACCGGCGGCGAGCACCGTGCCCCAGAACGGCTGGCCGGTGACATCCTTCATGATCGCGGCGAGCGTCGCCTCGGAGTCGCTGAAGTCCGTCCAACGGCGGGCGCCCACGGCGACGGCGGCCACGAGGACGTACAGCGCGGTGACGATGATCAGCGACAGCATGATGGCGCGCGGCAGGTCGCGCTGCGGGTTCTTCGCCTCCTCACCGGCGGTGGAGGCGGCGTCGAAGCCGATGTACGAGAAGAAGAGCGTGGCACCGGCGGCGCTCACGCCCGCCATGCCGAGCGGCATGAAGTCCTCGTAGTTGCCGGACTTGAAGCCCATGAAGCCGATGACGCAGAAGAGGATCAGGGCCGCGATCTTCACGGCGACCATGATCGTGTTGGCCCGCGCCGACTCCTTGGCGCCGCCCAGCAGGAACACCATGGCGAGCAGCACCACGATGAGCGCGGGCAGGTTGAAGATCCCGCCGTCACCGGGCGGCGCGGACAGCGCGGCCGGGATGGTGACGCCTATCGTCCCGTCGAGCAGCTCGTTGAGGTACTCGCCCCAGCCGACGGCGACCGCGGCGACCGAGACCCCGTACTCCAGGACCAGACACCAGCCGCACACCCAGGCGAGCAGTTCGCCCATCGTTGCGTACGCATACGAGTAGGAGGATCCGGCGACCGGGATGGTGCCGGCCAGTTCGGCGTACGAGAGCGCCGAGAAGAGCGCGGTGAGACCGGCGATCACGAAGGACAGCGTGACGGCGGGACCGGCCTTCGGCACGGCCTCGCCGAGCACCACGAAGATGCCGGTGCCGAGCGTGGCCCCGATGCTGATCATGGTCAGCTGCCAGAGCCCCAGGGAGCGCCGCAGCGATCCACCTTCGCCCTGGCCGCCCTCCGCGACCAGGAGATCCACCGGTTTGCGCCGCATGAGGCGAGCACCGATCCCCGCGGCGGCGGGGGCGGTTTGCGGGGTGCGCGGGGGTGCGCCGTGATCGAGCACGGACTGGCTCCTTGATCGCTGCCGGGTGGGGTTGACCGCAGCGAGGGGACGCGGCGGAGCACACCCGGAAAACGGGTCCCGCCGAGCAGGCCGAACCCCCGCCACGCAACGTACAGCGGATGACTCTAGAGGAGTTCTCTTCTCAGGTGTAATGCAGCAACCTTGCGCAGTCGCGCATGATCGTTGCGCTACGTTCCGAGAGTCGGACGATCGTTGCGTACGACCTTTCGTCCGTTGCGTACGGATTGACCGGATACGACAAAACCCCGCGCCCCTCGGGAGAGGGGCGCGGGGTTCGCGGCGGGGTGCGGGAGGGGTCAGCTCCAGCTGGCGTGCAGCGGCTTGCCCTCGGCGTATCCGGCGGCGGACTGGATGCCGACGGTGGCCCGCTCCTCGAACTCGGCGAGCGAGTTGGCACCGGCGTACGTGCAGGAGGAACGGACACCCGCGATGACCGAGTCGATCAGGTCCTCGACGCCCGGACGCTCCGGGTCGAGGAACATCCGCGAGGTGGAGATGCCCTCCTCGAAGAGCGCCTTGCGGGCGCGGTCGTAGGCGGACTCGTCGGAGGTCCGGTTCTTCACGGCGCGCGCGGAGGCCATGCCGAAGGACTCCTTGTAGGCGCGGCCCTTGGCGTCGTGCTGGAGGTCGCCGGGCGACTCGTACGTCCCCGCGAACCACGAGCCGACCATGACGTTGGAGGCACCGGCGGCGAGCGCCATGGCGACGTCGCGCGGGTGCCGAACGCCGCCGTCGGCCCACACGTGCTTGCCGTGCTTCCTGGCCTCGGCGGCGCACTCCAGGACGGCGGAGAACTGCGGCCGGCCGACGCCGGTCATCATGCGCGTGGTGCACATGGCGCCGGGTCCGACACCGACCTTGATGATGTCGGCGCCGGCCTCGATCAGGTCCTTGACGCCGTCGGCGGCCACGATGTTGCCCGCGACGATCGGCACCTGCGGGTCGAGCGCGCGGACCTTCTTGATCGCCTCGATCATCGACTCCTGGTGGCCGTGAGCCGTGTCGATGACGAGCGTGTCCGCGCCGGCGTCGAGCAGCTGCTTGGCCTTGCCCGCCACGTCGCCGTTGATGCCGACGGCGGCGGCGATGCGCAGCTTGCCGTCGGCGTCGGTGGCCGGGGTGTAGAGGGTCGCGCGCAGGGCGCCGGTGCGCGTCAGGATGCCGGCGAGCCTGCCGTCCTTGTCCACGGCCGGGGCGTAGCGGCGGTTGGCGCCGTCCAGCTTGTTGAAGGCGTCGCGCGGATCGATGTCCGCGTCGAGCAGCAGCAGGTCCTTGGCCATGACCTCGGAGAGCTGCGTGAAGCGGTCGACGCCGGTCAGGTCCTGGTCGGTGACGACGCCGACGGGCCGCTGCTCGTCGTCGACGACGACACCGGCGTTGTGCGCACGCTTGTTGAGCAGCGCCAGGGCGTCCGCGACGGTCTGCGTCGGCGCGAGGACGATCGGGGTGTCGAGCACCAGGTGGCGCGTCTTGACCCAGGAGATGACCTCGGTGACGACCTCGATCGGAATGTCCTGCGGAATGACGACGAGGCCACCGCGGCGGGCGACGGTCTCGGCCATACGACGCCCGGCGATCGCGGTCATATTGGCGACGACCAGCGGGATCGTGGTGCCCGTGCCGTCCGGCGAGGACAGATCCACGGCCTGCCGGGAGCCGACGGCGCTCCGGCTCGGCACCATGAAGACGTCGTCGTACGTCAGGTCGTACGCGGGCTTGATGTCATTGAGGAAACGCACGTGCGGACATCCCAGTCGGTAGAAGGGGGCTCCAGAAGTCTGCTCCCGGGGCACAAAGCACGTACTTCATTTTCCCACGTCGACAAGGATCACGTCTCCGGGGCGAACCTCCCAAGGGGGGGCACCCCGCCTTGGATGATCATCCGAGCGCGAGCAGCACCTTCGCCGCGGAGGCCTGTGCGAACACCTCACAGGCGATCTCCCACTGCCCCGGCCCGCGCTCCTTGAACTCCTGCCACCCGGACACGACGAGCACGAGCGCCCCGTCAGGATCCGTCTCGGGAAGCTGTCCGGGGTCACTCAGCGCATCGGCGAGCGCGTCCCAGTTCCGCCCGAACCACTCGGGCAGCTCCAGCGCACTGGCGCACCGGTCCATGAACCCGGCCTTGTCGGTGATCCCGTCGAGGTCGAGCCCGCGGACGGTCCACCGGGCCGGCGAAGCGGGCAGCCCGCTCATCGAAGCACCACCTTGAACGACTCCGCATCAAGCCCCGCCGGCGATTGAGGCGCGGGGTCCGGGGCAGCGCCCCGAGACCGCACCCCCTCTGCCGGCCTCACACCCCGTCGGGATCCGCCCGCTGCAGCGCCGGCTTCGGCGCGGACCCTGCCGCCAACAGGTAATCGGCCGCAGCCGTGTCCGTGACCAGACTGGTCACAAGCCCGGACCGCAGCACCGCGTCAATGGCGGCAGCCTTCCGCTGCCCACCCGCGATCGCGACGACTTCCGGTATCCGCCGGAGGCGATCCGCCTCGACGGTGATGCACCGCTCCCCCAGGTCCCGGCCGACCCGACGCCCCTGCGCGTCGAAGAGGTGCGCGGACATCTCGGCGGCGACGCCCAGGGACGCGTAGTGCGCGCGCTCCTCGTCGCTCAGCATGTCGTGCACGGTCGAGATACCGGGCTCCCAGGAACCGATGGACACGCACGCGACGGTGACCTTGTCGAAGTACTCGAAGGCGCGGGCGATCCCCGTCTGGTTGCGCAGCGCCGACGCCGTCGCGGCGTCCGGCAGCAGCATCGGCGCGTAGATCGGGTGGGCGTCACCGCCGGAGACCTGCGCGGCACGCCGCACGGCCTCCACGGATCCGCGCTCCGCGGTCCCCGCGTCGTACACGCCGGTCAACTGCACCACGGTGCACGGCGGAAGCCGGTCGAGGGCGGCCGCCATGTGGATGGTGGAGCGGCCCCACGCGAGGCCGAGCACATCGCCCTCGGTGACCAGCTCGCCGAGCAGATCGGCGGCGACCTCGCCGAGGTTCTCCGGGTCGGGCGACTCGTCCACGTCGGGGGGCGACTCGACGACGACCGCGTGGCGCAGTCCGTAGCGGGCCCGCAGCGCGTCGGAACGCTCGGCGTCCAGCTCGGCAGGGACTCGGATCTCGATGCGGACGAGATCCCGCTCGAGGGCGGTCTCGAGGACCCGCGCCACCTTGAAGCGGCTCACGCCGAACTCCTCGGCGATCTGGATCTTGGACTTGTTCTCGAGGTAGAAGCGACGGGCCATGGCCGCCGCCTGCACCAGCTCCGCGGGTCCCATCCGCAGGGCCGCCCGTCCCGCCGATGATGCGGACACGGCGTTCTCCTCACTTCTCTTAAGTCACGAAACTTCTCTTAAGTCATGAAATCGACTACGGCTCACTAATCGACTGCTGTCCACAACCTGGATACGCCGTCATCCTTGCAGATCCGACGCGGTTGATCAGCCCCGATGGGCGCCGTTCACGAACCCGTGGCTCAGTGGTCGCACGCCCAGGCCGCGGACGCTGTAGCGCCTTCCGCCTGGGTGCGCAGTGCACGTACCGCCTCCGCCGGATCCTTCGCCCCGTAGACGGCCGAACCGGCTACGAAGACGTCGGCGCCCGCCTCGGCGCACCGCTCGATCGTCGCGGCGGACACTCCGCCGTCGACCTGCAGCCACAGCTCCAGACCGTGCTTTCCGATCAGCTCACGGGTGCGGCGGATCTTGGGCAGCATGATGTCCAAGAACGCCTGCCCCCCGAATCCCGGCTCAACCGTCATGATCAGCAGCATGTCGAGCTCGGGGAGCAGATCCTCGTACGGCTCGATCGGCGTCCCGGGCTTCAGGGCCATCGAGGCGCGGGCGCCCTTGGCGCGGATCTCGCGCGCGAGGCGGACGGGGGCGGCGGCCGCCTCCGCGTGGAAGGTGACGGACCCGGCACCCGCTTCGACGTACTGCGGGGCCCAGCGATCGGGGTCCTCGATCATCAGATGGCAGTCCAGCGGCGTGTCCGTCGCGCGCGCCAGCGACTCTACGACCGGAACCCCGAGGGTCAGGTTCGGGACGAAGTGGTTGTCCATGACGTCGACATGGAGCCAATCGGCGCCTTCGGCGGCCTTTGCCTCGTCGGCAAGGCGGGCGAAGTCCGCGGACAGGATGCTGGGGTTGATCTGCACGGCCATGCCCCAAGCGTGCCATGCCCGGGGCCCCCGCTCCGCCTCGGTCCGGTCCATACCTGAGACCGATACCGAGCCGTGCCCGCCCGTGCCATTCTTGGCGGCTCGCAGGAGGGGCCGGCCTCCGGTCCCTGGGGAGCACCGCGCACGACGCAGCGGGGGACGCCATGGCGGACGAGCAGAGCACGGTGAGCACGGCGCCCGGACGCCGCGGTGTCGCGTGGCTGGTGTGCGGGCGGCGCAGCAAGTGGCTGGTGCTGCTGCTGTGGCTGGTGGTCATCGTCGGCACGGCGCCGCTCGCCCAGAAGCTCACCGACGCGCAGGACAACGACGCGCAGTCCTGGCTGCCCGGCTCCGCGGAGTCCACCCAAGTCCTCGACCTGTCCAAGGACTTCAGGCCGGAGACCATCCCGGCCGTGGTGATCTACGCGCGCGAGGGCGGGCTCACGGTCGCGGACCGGGCCCGGATCGCCAAGGACGTCGCCCAGATCAAGCAGCTGAGCGCCCACGGCGTGCGGGGCACGGAGACCCGCGGCCCGGTCTTCGACAAGCGGCCGGGCCCTTCGGCGGCCCAGGTCTACGTCCCGATCACGATGGACGAGAAGGGCTGGGAGCGGATCGCGCCCGCCGTGGACTCCATCCGTGACCGCAGCGGCACGTCGGCGGACGGCCTGCGGATCCACATCACCGGTCCCGGCGGCACCTCCGCGGACTTCTCCGAGGCCTTCGACGGCATCGACTCGACGCTGCTGTTCTCGGCGCTCGGCATCGTGGTCGTGATCCTGCTGTGCACGTACCGCAGCCCGTCCCTGCTGCTCGTACCGGTACTGAGCGTGGTGGCGGCCCTGTTCACGGCGCAGGCGCTGATCTACCTCCTCGCCCAGCACGCGGGGCTCACCGTGAACGGGCAGAGCGCGGGCATCCTCACCGTCCTCGTGTTCGGCGCGGGGACGGACTACGCGCTGCTGCTCGTCGCCCGCTACCGCGAGGAGCTGCGCCGGCACGAGGACCGCCACGAGGCGATGGCGCTCGCCCTGCACCGGGCGGGCCCCGCGGTGCTCGCCTCGGGCGCGACGGTCGTCCTGAGCATGCTGGTCCTGCTGACGGCCGACATGAACTCGACGCGAGGCCTCGGGCCGGTCGCCGCGATCGGCGTCGCCGTCGCCCTGCTCGCGATGCTGACGCTGTTCCCCGCCCTCCTGGTGATCTTCGGCCGCTGGCTCTTCTGGCCGGTGGTCCCGCACGTCGGCTCGCCGGAACCCACCGAGCGGGGCGTGTGGGCGCGCACCGGACGAAGGATCGCGCGCCGCCCGCGCCTGGTCTGGATCGCGACGGCGGCGGCACTCGCGCTGCTCTCCCTCGGCCTGATCCAGCTGAAGGCGGAGGGCATCGGCAACGCCGACTCGTTCACCGACAAACCCGACTCGATCGTGGGACAGGAGATCTCGGCGGAGTACTTCCCCGCGGGCACCGGCGACCCCCTGGTCATCGTCGCGAACCAGGCCCAGGGCGAGCAGGTCAGGCGTGCGGTCGCCACGACGAAGGGCGTCGTCCGCGGCAGTATCGGCGTGCCACCGAACACCAGGCCCGCGGCGGACGGCCGGGTCCTCTTCGAGGCGACGACGACCGCGCCGTCCGACAGCCAGGCCGCCAAGGACACGGTGGACCGGGTGCGGGCCGCGGTGCACAAGGTGGACAGCGCTGACGCCAAGGTGGGCGGCGGCTCGGCGGCGCTGCTCGACATGGAACGGGCGACCACGCACGACAACAAGCTGGTGATCCCGCTGGTCCTGGTCGTCGTCCTGCTGATCCTCTGCCTGCTGCTGCGGGCCCTGGTGGCACCCCTGTTGCTGATCGCGACGGTCGTGCTGTCCTTCGCCGCGGCCCTCGGCATCAGCGCGCTGGCCTTCCGCCACCTCTTCGACTACGCGGGCGAGTCGACGGACTTCCCGCTGTTCGTCTTCGTGTTCCTGGTGGCACTCGGCATCGACTACAACATCTTCCTCACGACCCGCATCCGTGAGGAGGCCGCGCGCCAGGGCACCAGGACCGGTGCCCTCACCGGCCTGGCCGCGACCGGCGCGGTGATCACCTCGGCGGGCCTGGTCCTGGCGGGCACCTTCGCCGCCCTGGGCACCCTCCCGATGGTCGCCTTCGCGGAACTCGGCTTCGCGGTGGCGGTGGGCGTACTCCTGGACACGTTCATCGTCAGGTCGATCCTGGTGACGTCCCTGTTCCTGGATGTGGGCGACAAGGTCTGGTGGCCGAGCCGCTCAAGCCCCGCCGGCGATTGAGGCGCGGGGTCCGGGGCAGCGCCCCGAGTCGTCAACCCCGGACCACCGCAACACGACTCACGCCGTACGCCGAATCAGCGCCAAATACATCGCATCGGTCCCATGCAGATGCGGCCACAACTGCACATCCGGCCCCTCCCCCAACGCCGGCACCCCCTCCATCAACGGCCTCGCGTCGACAAGCTCCGCCCCGGCGAACTGCTTCAGCACGTCCCCGACGACCGCCCGCGTCTCCGCGAGATGCGGCGAGCACGTCGCGTACCCCACGACGCCCCCCACCCGCACGGACTCCAGCGCCTTGCGCAGCAGGTCCCGCTGCAGCGGGGCGAACCCCTCCAGGTCCTCGGAACGCCGCCGCCACCGCGCCTCCGGGCGCCGCCGCAGCGCACCAAGTCCCGTACAGGGCACGTCCATCAGGATCCGGTCGAAGGTCTCGGGACCCCACGGCGGCCGCGTCCCGTCCGCGGCGATCACCTGGTAGGGACCCGGGTTGCCTGCCAGCGCCTTCGCGACGAGCCCGGCCCGGTGCGGCTGCTTCTCCGACGCGAGCAACGTCGCCCCGCGCTCGGCGGCGAGCCCGGCGAGCATGGCCGCCTTGCCGCCGGGACCCGCGCAGCCGTCGAGCCACTTCTCGTCGCGGCCCTCGACCGGAGCGTTCGCGAGTGCGATGGCCACCAGCTGGCTGCCCTCGTCCTGCACACCGGCCCGCCCCGACCGCACGATGTCGAACGAGCCCGGCTCACCGCCCTCGGCAAGCCGAACCGCGTACGGGGACCAGCGCCCCGGAAGCCCCGAGTCCTCGCCCACCTCGGCAAGTACGTCCTCGGCCGTGGCCCGTCCGGGCCGCGCCACGAGCGTCACCTCGGGCCGCTCATTGTCGGCTTCGAGCAGATCCTCGATCCCGGCACGTCCACCGCCCAGCGAGTCCCACAAGGCAGAGACAACCCATCGCGGGTGCGAATGCACCACGGACAGATGGTCGTCGGGATCGTCGTCGTAGGGCGGCGCGACCCGCTCGACCCACGCGTCGAGGTCGTGCTGCGAGACCTTCCGCAGCACGGCGTTGACGAACTTGGCCCGCCCGTCACCGAGCACGACGCGCGCCAGCTCGACCGACGCGGACACGGCGGCGTGCGTCGGGATCCGCGTGCCGAGCAGCTGATGCACGCCGAGGTTGAGCACATCGAGAACCGGCGGATCGACCTCCCGCAGCGGCCGGTCGATACAGGCCGACACGATCGCGTCGTACGTCCCCTGCCTGCGCAGCGTCCCGTACACGAGCTCGGTCGCGAGCGCCGCGTCGCGTGCGTCGAAGTCGCCCTTCTCGCGGGCCTTGCGCAGCAGCGGCGGCAGCACGAGGTTCGCGTACGCGTCCCGCTCGTCCACCGCGCGCAACGCCTCGAAGGCGAGGATGCGCACGGCGTCCTTCTTGGGACGACGGTGGGGCTTGCCGGGCTTACGAGGGGGCCGGCCGGGCTGGTCGCTCAAAGGTGCTCCGCTGCTGGGATCGTACGGGCGCTACGCACGGGTCGTACGCCGGGATGAACCCTCCCAGGGTACGTCCCGGCCCGACAGCGGTCCTCGTGGGCTCGTCAGCCCAGGGTCTCCCCCTCGGCGATCCGGGTGCCCCGCGCCCAGTCCGCCGCGGCCATCGGCTTCTTGCCCTGCGCCTGCACCCAGAGCAGCTCGACGGCGTGCGAACCGGTGCCCACGTACAGGTTCTTCTTGCCCGCGCCGATCTCACCCGGCGCCAGGTCGGTCCTGTCGGGCGCGAGGACGGCCGTGCGCACCTTGAGCCGCTCGCCGCGGAACTCGGTCCAGGCACCCGGCGCGGGCGTGCAGCCCCGCACGACCCGGTCGACCCGCAGAGCCGGCGCGTGCCAGTCGATACGGGCGTCCTCCACGGTGATCTTCGGCGCGAGGGTGACGCCGTCGGCGGGCTGCGGCACGGCCTCGATCGTGCCGTCCTCGATCCCGTCCATCGTCGCGCAGAGCAGCCCGGAGCCCGCGAACGCGAGCCGGGTCAGCAGGTCACCGCTGGTGTCGGTGGCACGGACCGTCTCGGTCACCGTCCCGTACACGGGCCCGGAGTCGAGCCCCTCCTCGATGAGGAACGTGGACGCGCCGGTGATCTCGTCACCCGCCATCACCGCGTGCTGCACGGGCGCGGCGCCCCGCCACGCGGGCAGCAGCGAGAAGTGCAGATTGACCCAGCCGTGGGCGGGCACGTCGAGCGCGACCTTCGGGAGCAGCGCCCCGTACGCGACGACCGGGCAGCAGTCGGGAGCGATCTCCCGCAGCCTCGCCAGGAACTCCTCGTCGCGCGGCTTGGCCGGCTTGAGCACCTCGATGCCGGCCTCCTCGGCCCGCTGGGCGACCGGGCTCGCGACCAGACGACGGCCGCGCCCCGCCGGTGCGTCGGGCCGGGTGACGACCGCGGCCACCTCGTGCCGGCCGGAGGCGATCAGGGCGTCCAGGGCGGGAACGGCGACCTCGGGGGTGCCTGCGAAGACGAGCTTCATCGGTGGCTTACAGCCTCTCGGGGCAGGGTCAAGGGCAGCGCACCAGTCTATGGGCGCCGTGCGGCGGGCGCGCAGGGGGCGCACGTCATGACGTGCGCCCCTCGCATATGCGGATGCGCCCGAACAGCGTGACCACTCACCGAATGGCGCGTTGGTCAAGAAAGAGTTGACCAGTCAATGGGCCGCAATCAGTCATCCGTCATCGTTCACTCGCCTTCGTCGGTGTCGCTTGACGCGAGCGTGGCCCGATCCTTTTTCATCGCCGGTTCGAGAGGCTTGTTCATGGCCGACCACGCAACCCACGACGCCCAGGCACGGGCCAGCCTGCATCTTCTTGTGCGGGACATCGAGCGGGTCCGCCGTCAGGTGGACGCGCTGCGCACCCTCACCGCACAGCTGGGCAACGTCTACCGCCCGCGCCGCTCGGGCCCCTCCGCGGGGTTCGTCGTCTACGGGAGGGCGCCCGCCCCCACCGTCCGTCTCGCCCAGGAACTGCGCGACAGCGTCGAGACGTTGGTCACCGCAGCCGTGGACTTCGACCGTTCGCTGGGCTTCTCATGGGACGCGGTGGGCTCCGCGCTCGGCGTCACCAAGCAGGCGGTCCACCGCAGGTACGGGGCGCGCAGGGCGGTCACCCAGGCGGCGGCCGAGGCCGAGCGCGGGGCGGAGCTCCCGGCGTCGCCGGCATCCGCCGTGCCGTCTCCGGCGGGAGCCCCGCGTCCCCCCATGCCGATGGGAGCGGGCCCGCTGTCATCGGTCCCGGCCGCCCGCGCGCTGCCCACCCAGCCGTCCGCGGTCACCACGGGCCTGCGCGACGACGCGCGCCCCAGCGCCTTCCCCGGCCCGCGCCACGGCTGAGCCACGGCTGAGCCACGGCTGAGCCACCACGCCACGCATACCACTGCCTCCCCGTACGCCCGGTCGCGCACGGGGAGGCAGCAGTACTTCCACCCCGCCCCGCCCCGCCCCGCCTTGGGCAATCTGCCGCCTTGGGCGGCAGGGTGGGCAAGGCGGCACCCCGGTGCCGCGCACACCCACAAACGGCGTCAACCACGGTGCCGGACGGCGCCAACCACGGCCGACCAGAAGCCCCCGCTCACCCGATATCGAGCGGATCCACCCGCACCCGTACGGGCTCGCCCGCACCCCGCGCCATCCGCGCCGCCTGCGCCTGCTTCAGGGCGCGCGCGAGCACGGAGCCGCTCCCCGGCGGCACCCGCACCAGCACCCGCTCCCACTGCTCCCCGGCCGGAGGCCCCCCGCCCCGCCGAGCCGCACCGGGTATCGCCTCGGGCACCGGTACGGGTCCCAACACCTCCGCGTCCCCCGGAAGTTCCACCGCCCCCATGAATCCGGCGACCGCCTCCGCCGTCCCCGTGACCGCCGCCATCCGCGACACGGGCGGAAACCCGAGCTCGGCCCGGTCCGCGAGCTCCCGCACCGCGTGCCCCACGGGATCCCACCGCACCAGCGCCTGCACGGGCCGGAGCGTTGGCTCGGCGACCACGACCACCGCGCCCCCCACCTCCTGCGGCCGCACCAGCGCGGCCGCCGCGATCCACCGTCGCAGCGCCTCCTCGCCCGCCCGCAGATCGGCCCGCCCCAGCATCGCCCACCCGTCGAGCAGCAGCGCCGCCGCGTACCCGCCCTCGGCGACCGGCTCGGCCCCCGGCGTGCTCACGACGAGCGCGGGTGTCCCCGGAACCGTGTCGAGCACCTGCTCCCGCCCCGACGTCCGCACCGGTACAGCGGAGAACGCCCGCCCCAACTCCTCGGCGGTGCGTCGCGCCCCGACGACCTGCGCCCGCAACCGGGTCCCCCCGCACTCGGCGCACTGCCAGCGCCCTTCCTCGCGCCCGCACCACCCGCACGCGAGCGCGCCGGTCGCCTCCCGTGCCTCCAGCGGCCCCGCGCACTGCCGGCACCGGGCGGGCTCACGGCACCGCTGACACGCGAGCCGCGGAACGTATCCCCGCCTCGGCACCTGCACCAGCACCGGGCCCTCGCGCAGCGCGGTCCGCGCCACCTCCCACGCGAGACTCGGCAACCGGGCGGCCCGCGCCGCCTCGTCGCGCGCCACGTCCCGGTCCCCCACGGTGCGGACGAGCGGAGCGACCCGTCGTACGACGTCCCGCGGCGCGCTCATGGCAGCGGCCCACCCGCTGCGCACCAGCTGGGCGGCCTCGACGGTGCAGCTCCAACTCCCCAGCAGGAACGCACACTTGTCGCGCGTGGCCCGCAGCTCCAGAACCTCCCGCACATGCGGGAAGGGCGCGTGATCATCGCTGTGGTGCTGGTCCCCGTCCTCCCACACCACGACGAGTCCCAGGTCCCGTACGGGAGCGAACATGGCCGCACGCGTCCCCACGACGGCCCGTACGGTCCCCCGCCGCACGGCAAGCCACTCGGAATACCGCCGCTGCTGCCCGGCGTCAGCGGTCAGCAACGCGTGCTGCCCGTCTCCCAACTCCTCCCGCAGCGCGGCATCGACGCGCGCCGCGAGCCGCACGGTCGGCACGACGACCAGGGCCCCCCGCCCCGAGGCGAGCGTCGCCCGCACGGCCCGAGCGATCTCGTCGGCCCACTCGGGCCCGGGCAGCGCGGTCCACACGGCCCGAGGCGCGCCGCCCGCCGTCAGCGAGGCCAGGAAATCGGCCCCCCGCTCGTACCGCGCCCAGGAACCGGTCTCCGGTGCCCCCGGCAGGGCGGGAGGAGCCGCGAACTCCCGGGCCTCGGCCTTGGCGTGCCGCGGCGGAATCGCGAGCTGCAGCACATCGGCGAGGCTCCCCGCATACCGATCGGCAACGGCCCGGGTCAGCCCGAGCAACTCCGCATCGAGCACGGGTTCCGGCGACACTACCTGTGCGATCGCGGCGAGCGGGCCCTGATATTCGGCCTCGGCCACCCGCTCGACAAGAAACCCGTCAATCAACCCACCCCCTTCACGCCGCCCGTCCCGCACGTTCCGGTTCCCCGCACCGAACCGGACCCGCACCCGCACGCCCGGCTGCGCGGCGGCGTCCAGCTCCTTCGGCACCGCGTACTCGAAGTACCGGTCGAGATGCAGCACCCCCTTGTCCACGAGCACCCGCGCCACCGGCAGTTCCCCGGCCAACGGCGCCCCCCGCCACGTCCGCGGCTTCGCCTTCGGCACTTTGGCGGCCCGCACGCTCTCCCGGATCAACGCAAGCTGCTCCGGCTCCCCGCCCTCGTCGCCCCTGTCGTTCTCGCTGCTCACACGTGCATTCCTACCAGAGGGGACTGACACCGGGCCCGCCCCGAAGCGGCCCGGAAACGCCGTAGGGCCCGGCCCTCCCAGAGGAGAACCGGGCCCTACGGGCCGATCAATGACGCAAGGCCTAGAGCCCCGCGGCCTTGCGGAGCGCGTCCACGCGGTCCGTCCGCTCCCACGTGAAGTCGGGCAGCGCGCGACCGAAGTGGCCGTACGCGGCCGTCTGGGAGTAGATCGGGCGCAGCAGGTCGAGGTCGCGGATGATCGCGGCCGGGCGGAGGTCGAAGACCTCCGAGATCGCGGCCTCGATCTTGTCCGTGTCGACCGTCGCCGTACCGAAGGTCTCCACGAACAGACCCACCGGCTCGGCCTTGCCGATCGCGTACGCGACCTGGACCTCGCAGCGCGCGGCGAGACCCGCGGCCACGATGTTCTTGGCGACCCAGCGCATCGCGTACGCGGCCGAGCGGTCGACCTTGGACGGGTCCTTGCCGGAGAAGGCGCCGCCGCCGTGGCGGGCGTAGCCGCCGTACGTGTCGATGATGATCTTGCGGCCGGTCAGGCCGGCGTCGCCCATCGGGCCGCCGATCTCGAAGCGGCCGGTCGGGTTGACCAGCAGGCGGTAGTTCTCGGTCTCCAGCTTGATGCCGTCCTCGAGCAGCGCCTTCAGCTCCGGCTCCACCACGAACTCGCGGATGTCGGGGGCGAGCAGGGAGTCCAGGTCGATGTCGCTCGCGTGCTGCGAGGAGACCACGACCGTGTCCAGACGGACCGCCTTGTCGCCGTCGTACTCGATGGTGACCTGGGTCTTGCCGTCGGGGCGCAGGTAGGGGATCGTCCCGTTCTTGCGCACCTCGGAGAGGCGGCGCGAGAGGCGGTGCGCGAGGTGGATCGGGAGCGGCATGAGCTCCGGCGTCTCGTCGCACGCGTAGCCGAACATCAGGCCCTGGTCGCCCGCGCCCTGCTTGTCGAGCTCGTCCTCATCGCCCTCGACGCGCTTCTCGTACGCCGTGTCGACGCCCTGCGCGATGTCGGGCGACTGCGAGCCGATGGAGACCGAGACGCCGCAGGACGCGCCGTCGAAGCCCTTCTTCGACGAGTCGTAGCCGATCTCGAGGATCTTGTCGCGCACGAGCTGCGCGATCGGGGCGTACGCCTTGGTGGTGACCTCGCCGGCCACGTGCACCAGGCCGGTGGTGATCAGCGTCTCGACGGCGACGCGGGACGAGGGGTCCTCGCGGAGCAGCGCGTCGAGAATGGTGTCGCTGATCTGGTCAGCGATCTTGTCGGGGTGACCCTCGGTAACGGACTCCGAGGTGAACAGGCGACGGGACACAACGCTCCCTGTGGTTGCAGCGGCTGCTGGCTGATCATTTGACGGTTGGTGCGGGGGGCTGCGCCCGGCACCGTCCGGGAACAGTTTATCGGTCGTACTCGGCCGCCGGGTCACGTGTCTCGCCTACTGGGAGTGCTGTGACCTGCGACACCGCATTGTGCGATACGACGATCGGTCTTCGGAAGGGTACTGCTCGCCCGAAATTGGCGTGTTTTCGGGGTTTCCCTGCGTCAGACGCGACGAATGTGAATTTCACGCACCGATCCGGTTTCGCGCGTGTTCGACAAAGGTTCAGTCGGCCGTCGCGGGCGCGAGGCGCCGCGCCGCCTCGTCCCAGATACGGTCGGCGAGCGCTTCCTTCGGGCCGTAGGGGACCGGCGTCTCGTGCCCGTCGGCGCCCAGGATCACGGCCTCGTTCTCCTCGGAGCCGAAGGTCTTGCGCTCCCCCACCTCGTTGACGACGAGCAGGTCACAGCCCTTTCGGGCGAGTTTGGCACGGCCGTTGGCGAGGACGTCGTCGGTCTCCGCGGCGAAGCCGACGACGACCTGCCCCGGACGGGCGCGGTCGGCGGACAGCTCGGCGAGGATGTCCGGGTTGCGGACGAGGACGATCGGCGCGGGCTCCTCACCGTCCTTCTTCTTGATCTTCCCGGTGGCGTAGGCCTCGGGGCGGAAGTCGGCGACGGCCGCGGCCATGACGACCGCGTCGGCGTCGGCGGCCGCCTTGAGGGCCGCTTCGCGCAGCTGAACGGCCGTCCCTACGTGGACGACGTCGACGCCCGCCGGATCCGGCAGGTCCGCGTTCGCGGAGAGCAGCGTGACGCGGGCGCCGCGCGCCGCCGCCGTGCGGGCGAGGGCGTAGCCCTGCTTCCCGGAGGAGCGGTTGCCGAGGAAGCGGACCGGGTCGAGGGGCTCACGGGTGCCGCCGGCGCTGACGACCACGTGGCGGCCGACGAGGTCCCGCGGGGCGTCGCCGCGCCCAAGGACCCGGCGTGCGTACTCGAAGATCTCCGCCGGGTCGGGGAAGCGGCCCTTGCCGGTGTCGACGCCCGTGAGGCGGCCGACCGCCGGCTCGATGACGAGGGCGCCGCGGCGGCGCAGCGTGGCGACGTTCTCCTGGGTGGCCGGGTGCTCCCACATCTCGGTGTGCATCGCGGGGGCGAAGACCACCGGACATCGGGCGGTGAGGAGCGTGTTCGTCAGAAGGTCGTCGGCGAGGCCGTGGGCCGCCTTGGCGAGCATGTCGGCGGTGGCCGGCGCGACGATCACCAGATCCGCGTGCTGGCCGATGCGCACGTGCGGCACCTCGTGGACCGAGTCCCAGACCTCCGTGGAGACCGGGTTGCCGGAGAGCGCCGACCAGGTCGCGGCGCCGACGAAGTGCAGCGCCGAGTCCGTCGGCACGACGCGCACGTCGTGGCCCGACTCCGTCAGTCGACGCAGCAGCTCACACGCCTTGTAGGCGGCGATTCCACCGCTGACCCCCAGTACGACCTTCGGCTTCGACGACACCGGTTCTCCCCTGACTTCGGAAACGTACGACTCCATGACACACCACAGGCCCGACAGCTGCGCTGCCGGGCCTGAAGTACCGAAACTACGAGCGTTACTGTGCCGGGCCCTCGATGGCCTCGGACGTCAGCAGACCCGCGTTGATCTCACGAAGAGCGATCGAGAGCGGCTTCTCGTGGACGTGCGTGTCCACCAGCGGGCCGACGTACTCGAGCAGGCCCTCACCGAGCTGCGAGTAGTACGCGTTGATCTGACGCGCGCGCTTGGCGGCGTAGATGACCAGGCTGTACTTCGAGTCGGTAGCCTCGAGGAGCTCATCAATCGGAGGGTTGATGATGCCCTCGGGCGCGGTGATGGTAGAGGACACTCTCTGCCTTCCGATGGGGTTAAAGATCAAAGAACTTTCATCAAGGCTAGCAGCTCACGGGCCACACCCTCGACGGAGGTGTTGACAAGCGTGGTGTCGAACTCCGACTCGGCGGCGAGCTCCACCTTGGCGGCCTCGAGACGGCGCTCGACGACCTCCGGTGCCTCCGTGCCGCGCCCGGTGAGCCGGCGGACCAGCTCCTCCCAGCTCGGCGGGGCCAGAAAGACCAGCTGCGCCTCGGGCATCGACTCCCGGACCAGGCGTGCACCCTGGAGGTCGATCTCGAGCAGCACCGGCTCCCCCGCCTCAAGGCGGTCGAGCACGGCCCGGCGCGGGGTGCCGTAGCGGTTCCCCGCGAACTCTGCCCACTCGAGGAGCTCACCGTTGGCGATCAGCTTGTCCATTTCCTCGTCGGTGACGAAGAAGTACTGGACACCGTGCTGCTCGCCGGGGCGCGGCTTGCGGGTCGTGGCCGACACCGAGAGCCAGACCTCGGGGTGTTCCTTGCGCATATGGGCGACAACCGTGCTCTTGCCGACCCCCGAGGGGCCGGAGAGCACGGTCAGCCGCGGACGTTCACTCATGCAGCGATTATTCCAGTTGTTCCGGAGTGCCCGGACCAGCCCCGGGAACCAACCCGGGGTGGCCGCGGTCACTCAGGCTCCGGTGCTGCCGAACTCGCGCTCCAGGGAGGCGATCTGATTGGAACCGAGACCGCGCACCCGGCGGGATTCGGAGATCCCGAGCCGCTCCATGATCTGCTTGGCGCGGACCTTGCCCACGCCCGGCAGGGACTCCAGGAGGGCGGAGACCTTCATCTTGCCGATGACGTCGTTCTCCTGGCCCTGCTTGATGACCTCGTGGAGGGAGGCGCCGGAGTGCTTGAGTCGATTCTTGACCTCGGCCCGCTCCCGGCGAGCCGCGGCGGCCTTTTCGAGCGCGGCTGCGCGCTGTTCAGGGGTAAGGGGCGGAAGAGCCACGCCTACGTCACCTCGGATGTCGAACTGTCGGATACGGACCGGTGAGGAACCTAGTCGCCCCACACCTGGGGAGCAACGAACAACCCGCTGGCGTGCAGTTGGCCGTTGACTCTCGACGGAGACTAGCGGGCATGGCCGCCAGAGTCAGCGAGAACAGACGAAAAGTCCTGGTCAGCCTCTGCCGAGCCGTACATTCTGGACAAATCGACCGGTAAACAGGACAGGATTCGGACGCAAAACCCAAGGTCGGCACGGAGTGCCACCCCTAAACCTCTCGCGTCAGGCCCCCGCGACGGCCTCGCGCACCTCGTCCGCGAACCGCACGGAGGCGTCCCGAAGGGCGGCGACCGAGGGTCCCGCCTTGAGAACTCCACGGCTCACATTCGGTACGACATTGCGCACGGCGGAGCCGAACACCGACGGGAGATCGGCCGCCGTGGCACCCTGCGCCCCGATGCCGGGGGCGAGGAGCGGACCGTTGATGTCGAGCTCGTAGGAGGACAGATCGCCGAGCGTCGCGCCGACCACGGCTCCGAAGGAGCCCATGGGGTGCTCCCCCGCGTTCTCCTGCGCGAGGTGCGCGAGCATCGTCGCTCCTACGTTGCGGCCGTCGGCGCGGACCGCGTGCTGGACCTCGCCGCCCTCGGGGTTCGAGGTGAGCGCGAGCACGAAGAGGCCGGCTCCGGACTCGCGGGCCAGGTCCACGGCGGGCTTCAGGGACCCGTAGCCCAGGTACGGCGAGACGGTCAGGGCGTCCGAGAACAGCGGGGAGTCCTTGTGCAGGAAGGTCTCCGCGTACGCGGCCATGGTGGAGCCGATGTCGCCGCGCTTGGCGTCCATGACGACGAGGGTCCCGGCGGCGCGCAGGTCCGCCACGGCCCGCTCCAGGACGGCGACGCCCCGCGAGCCGAACCGCTCGAAGAACGCCATCTGCGGCTTGACCACGGCGACCGTGTCGGCCAGCGCGTCGACGCACGCGCGCGTGAAGGTCTCCAGGCCCTTGATGTCGTCGTTCAGGCCCCAGGAGGACAGCAGGGCCGCGTGCGGGTCGATGCCGACGCAGAGCGGGCCCCGCTCGTCCATGACACGGCGCAGGCGGGCGCCGAAGGGCTCCATGACTGTCATGCGGAAACCTTCTTCGCATCGGCGCCGATCGCGTCGGCGAGCGTGGCGTACGGGGAGTCGCGCAGGCGGGCGGCGAGGCCCTTGTGGATCGCGCGGGCGTAACAGGGGCCTTCGTAGATGAAGGCCGAGTAGCCCTGGATGAGCGTGGCACCGGCGAGGATGCGCCGCCAGGCGTCCTCGGCGTTCTCGATGCCGCCGACGCCCACGAGTGTGATCCGGTCGCCCACGCGCGCGTACAGACGCCTCAGGACCTCCAGGGAGCGGTCCTTGAGGGGCGCGCCGGACAGCCCGCCGGTCTCGTTCACGACGTCGCCCTTGGTGGCGAGGCCCTCGCGGGTGATCGTCGTGTTCGTGGCGATGATGCCGTCGAGGCCGAGCTCCACGGCCAGGTCGGCGACCGCGTCGATGTCCGCGTCGGCGAGGTCGGGCGCGATCTTCACGAGGAGCGGGACACGGCGCGACGTGACCGTGCGGTCGGCCGCCTCGCGCACGGCGCTCAGGAGCGGCCGCAGCGCCTCCGTGGCCTGGAGGTTGCGCAGCCCCGGCGTGTTCGGCGAGGACACGTTCACGACGAGGTAGTCGGCGAACGCGGCGAGCCGCTCGGTGGACTTCACGTAGTCGCCGGCGGCCTCGTCCTCCGGCACCACCTTGGTCTTGCCGATGTTCACGCCGACCGTGGTCCTGAAGACCGGGTTGCGGGAGGCCAGACGGGCCGCCACGGCCAGCGAGCCCTCGTTGTTGAAGCCCATGCGGTTGATGAGCGCGCGGTCCTGCACGAGGCGGAACAGCCGCTTCTTGGGGTTGCCCGGCTGGGCCTCGCCCGTCACGGTGCCGATCTCGACATGGTCGAAGCCGAGCATCGACATGCCGTCGATCGCGACGGCGTTCTTGTCGAAGCCGGCGGCGAGCCCGAAGGGGCCGTGCATGCGCAGACCCAGCGCCTCCGTACGCAGCTCCTTGTGGCGCGGCGCGAAGTACGCGGCTACGAAGGTGCGCAGAACAGGTGTGCGGGCCGCGAGGCGGATCCAGCGGAAGGCCAGGTAGTGGGCCTTCTCGGGGTCCATGCGCTTGAAGACGAGGTTGAAGAACAGCTTGTACATGCCTGAAGTCCTATAGGTCTTCATGAGGCGGTGGCCTCATGAAGAGGGGGACACCTTGTGGTGTCCCCCTCTTGGGCTGCTGGATCCTTAGTCGCGGGCCGCCGTCAGGTGCTCCGCGTGTTCCTGCAGTGAGCGCACGCCCACGTCGCCGTGGCCCAGCGCCTCGATGCCCTGGACGGCCGCGGCGAGCGCCTGGACCGTGGTCAGGCACGGCACGGAGCGGGAGACCGCCGCCGTCCGGATGTCGTAGCCGTCGAGGCGGCCGCCGGTGCCGTACGGGGTGTTGACGATCAGGTCGACGTCGCCGTCGTGGATCAGCTGGACGATCGTCTTCTCGCCGTTCGGGCCCTCGCCCTCGGACTGCTTGCGCACGACCGTGGCGTTGATGCCGTTGCGCTTGAGGACCTCGGCGGTGCCGGAGGTGGCGAGCAGCTCGAAGCCGTGGGCCACCAGCTCGCGCGCCGGGAAGATCATCGAGCGCTTGTCGCGGTTGGCGACGGAGATGAACGCCCGGCCCTTCGTCGGCAGCGGACCGTAGGCGCCCGCCTGCGACTTGGCGTACGCCGTGCCGAAGACGGAGTCGATGCCCATGACCTCGCCGGTGGAGCGCATCTCCGGGCCGAGGACCGTGTCGACGCCGCGGCCGTGGATGTCGCGGAAGCGCGACCACGGCATGACGGCCTCCTTGACGGAGATCGGCGCGTCCATCGGCAGCGTGCCGCCGTCGCCGGTCTTCGGGAGCAGGCCCTCGGCGCGCAGCTCGGCGACGGTGGCGCCCAGCGAGATGCGGGCGGCGGCCTTCGCGAGCGGCACCGCGGTCGCCTTCGAGGTGAAGGGGACCGTGCGGGAGGCGCGCGGGTTGGCCTCCAGGACGTAGAGGATGTCACCCGCCATGGCGAACTGGATGTTGATGAGTCCGCGCACGCCGACGCCCTTGGCGATGCCCTCCGTAGAGGCGCGCAGGCGCTTGATGTCGTAGCCGCCGAGCGTGATCGGGGGCAGGGCGCACGCCGAGTCGCCGGAGTGGATGCCGGCCTCCTCGATGTGCTCCATGACGCCGCCGAGGTAGAGCTCCTCGCCGTCGTACAGGGCGTCGACGTCGATCTCGATGGCGTCGTCGAGGAAGCGGTCGACCAGGACCGGGCGCGACGGGCTGATCTCGGTGGACTCCTCGATGTACGAGGACAGGCGGGTCTCGTCGTAGACGATCTCCATGCCGCGGCCGCCGAGCACGTACGACGGGCGGACGAGGACCGGGTAGCCGATCTCGTCGGCGATTGCCTTCGCTTCCGCGAACGTCGTGGCGGTGCCGTGCTTCGGGGCCGGGAGGCCCGCTTCGGCGAGCACGCGGCCGAACGCGCCGCGGTCCTCGGCGGCGTGGATCGCCTCCGGGGGTGTGCCGACGACGGGCACGCCGTTGTCCTTGAGCGCCTGCGCGAGGCCCAGCGGGGTCTGGCCGCCGAGCTGCACGATGACGCCCGCGATCGGGCCCGCGAGCGACTCCGCGTGGACGATCTCCAGGACGTCCTCGAGGGTCAGCGGCTCGAAGTAGAGGCGGTCGGACGTGTCGTAGTCCGTGGAGACCGTCTCCGGGTTGCAGTTGACCATCACGGTCTCGTAGCCCGCGTCGCTGAGCGCGAAGGAGGCGTGGACGCAGGAGTAGTCGAACTCGATGCCCTGGCCGATGCGGTTCGGGCCGGAGCCGAGGATGATCACGGCGGGCTTCTCGCGCGGCGCGACCTCGCTCTCCTCGTCGTACGAGGAGTAGAAGTACGGCGTCTTGGCGGCGAACTCGGCGGCGCAGGTGTCGACCGTCTTGTAGACCGGGCGGACGCCGAGGGCGTGCCTGACCTCGCGGACGACGTCCTGGCGCAGGCCGCGGATCTCGGCGATCTGGTGGTCCGAGAAGCCGTGCCGCTTGGCCTCGGCGATCAGCTCACGCGTCAGCTCGGGGGCGGCGGCGAGCTCGTCGGCGACCTCCTTGATGAGGAAGAGCTGGTCCACGAACCACGGGTCGATCTTCGTGTAGTCGAAGATCTCCTCGGGCGTGGCACCGGCGCGGATCGCCTCCATGACGGTGTTGATGCGGCCGTCGGTGGGGCGCACGGCCTCTTCGAGGAGGGCGGTCTTGTCGCCGGTCTCGCCGACGAAGGTGAACTGCGAGCCCGCCTTCTCCAGGGAGCGCAGCGCCTTCTGGAACGCCTCCGTGAAGTTGCGACCGATGGCCATGGCCTCGCCGACCGACTTCATGGTCGTGGTCAGCGTGGAGTCGGCGCTCGGGAACTTCTCGAAGGCGAAGCGCGGGGCCTTCACGACCACGTAGTCGAGCGTCGGCTCGAAGGAGGCCGGCGTCTTCTCGGTGATGTCGTTCGGGATCTCGTCCAGCGTGTAGCCGACGGCCAGCTTGGCGGCGATCTTCGCGATCGGGAAGCCGGTGGCCTTGGAGGCGAGGGCGGACGAGCGCGAGACGCGCGGGTTCATCTCGATGACGATGACGCGGCCGTCTTCGGGGTTGATCGCGAACTGGATGTTGCAGCCGCCGGTGTCGACGCCGACCTCGCGGATGATCGCGATGCCGATGTCGCGCAGCCGCTGGTACTCGCGGTCGGTGAGGGTCATCGACGGGGCGACGGTGATCGAGTCACCGGTGTGCACGCCCATCGGGTCGAAGTTCTCGATGGAGCAGACGACCACGACGTTGTCGTTCTTGTCGCGCATCAGCTCCAGCTCGTACTCCTTCCAGCCGAGGATGGACTCCTCCAGGAGCACCTCGGTGGTCGGCGAGAGCGTGAGGCCCTGACCCGCGATGCGGCGCAGCTCCTCCTCGTCGTGCGCGAAGCCGGAGCCCGCGCCGCCCATGGTGAAGGAGGGGCGGACGACCACGGGGTAGCCGCCCAGCTCGTCGACGCCCTTGAGCACGTCGTCCATGGTGTGGCAGATGTACGAGCGCGCGGACTCGCCGTGCCCGATCTTCTTGTTGACTTCCTCGACGACGCCCTTGAAGAGGTCGCGGTCCTCGCCCTTGTTGATCGCCTCGACGTTGGCGCCGATCAGCTCGACGCCGTACTTCTCGAGGACGCCCTGGTCGTGCATCGAGATCGCGGTGTTGAGCGCGGTCTGGCCGCCGAGGGTCGGCAGGAGCGCGTCGGGGCGCTCCTTGGCGATGATCTTCTCGACGAACTCGGGGGTGATCGGCTCGACGTACGTGGCGTCGGCGATCTCCGGGTCGGTCATGATCGTCGCCGGGTTGGAGTTGACCAGGATGACCCGCAGGCCCTCCTGCTTCAGCACCCGGCAGGCCTGGGTGCCGGAGTAGTCGAACTCCGCGGCCTGGCCGATGACGATCGGGCCCGAGCCGATGACGAGTACGGAATTCAGGTCATTGCGCTTAGGCACGGGCGGACTCCATCAGAACTGTGCTCATCAAAGAGGTGAAGCGGTCGAACAGGTACGCGGCGTCGTGCGGACCGGCCGCCGCTTCGGGGTGGTACTGGACGGAGAAGCCCGGCTGGTCGAGCAGCTGGAGCCCCTCCACGACGTCGTCGTTGAGGCACACGTGGGAGACCTCGACGCGGCCGAACCTGGTGTCGCTCACCTTGTCCAGCGGCGCGTCCACGGCGAAGCCGTGGTTGTGGGCGGTGACCTCGACCTTGCCGGTGGTGCGGTCCTGCACCGGCTGGTTGATGCCGCGGTGGCCGTACTTCAGCTTGAACGTGCCGAAGCCGAGCGCGCGGCCGAGGATCTGGTTGCCGAAGCAGATGCCGAACAGCGGCGTCTTCCGCTCCAGGACGGCGGTCATCAGCGCGACCGGGCCCTCGGCGGTGGCCGGGTCGCCCGGGCCGTTGGAGAAGAACACACCGTCGGGGTTGACGGCGTACACGTCGTCGACGGACGCGGTGGCCGGCAGTACGTGCACCTCGATGCCGCGCTCGGCCATCCGGTGCGGGGTCATGCCCTTGATGCCGAGGTCGATGGCGGCGACGGTGAACTTCTTCTCACCGATCGCCGGGACGACGTAGGCCTCCTTGGTGGCGACCTCCTCGTACAGGCTCAGGCCCTTCATCGCGGGCTGCGCCTGCACGCGGGAGACGAGCTCGGCGTCGGCCGGGAGCGTCTCGCCGGAGAAGATCCCGGAGCGCATGGAGCCGCTCTCGCGCAGGTGGCGGGTGAGGGCACGGGTGTCGATGCCGGAGATGCCGACGATGCCCTGCGCGACCAGCTCGTCGTCCAGGCTGCGCGTGGCGCGCCAGTTGGACGGCACGCGCGCGGGGTCGCGCACGACGTAGCCGGAGACCCAGATGCGCTTCGACTCGTCGTCCTCGTCGTTCCAGCCCGTGTTGCCGATCTGCGGGGCGGTCGCGACCACGATCTGGCGGTCGTACGACGGGTCGGTGAGGGTCTCCTGGTAGCCGGTCATGCCGGTGGAGAACACGGCCTCGCCGAAGGTCTCCCCCACGGCCCCGTAGGCGCGGCCGCGGAACACCCGGCCGTCCTCCAGGACGAGCACGGCGGGAACCTTCTCAGTTCCCCTGGTGGAGGTGGTCATCGTGCGGTGCCTTCCGTCGTGTTGATCATGTCGTTCAGGGTGGTGACCCACTCCGCCTGCTCGGCGGCGTGGTCGGAGCGGAATCCGGAGTCGATCAGCTTGTCGCCGTGCGCCCAGGTGACGATGAGCAGGCCGCCCTCCGTGAGGACCTTGCCGGCGATTCCCTTGTCGAGCCGGGCCTCGCGCAGCGCCTCCGCCGGGACGAAGAAGTCGTTCGCTCCGGGGCGTACGGCGGTCAGACCCGCGTCGGTGAGCGTCAGCTCGACGCGGCTGCGGGTGCCGAGGCCGTGCGCCACGATGCGGTCGAGCCACTGCCCGGCGCTGGTGGAGCCGTGGTACCGGCCGCTCAGCTCCAGTTTCACCGGGCCCTGCTCGGTCGGCGCGTCGGGCAGCGGCGGCAGGTCACCCTGCAGGGTGCCGCGCCACTTCCAGCCCTGACGCATCAGCCAGTAGACGAGCGCGATGAACAGCAGCAGACCGACGATCCAGCCGATCCTGTTCGGCCAGTCCGTCACGTCCGCCGACTTCTGTTCGGCGGCGAGGACAGCGAGTGGTTGCAGAGGTGTCACGCGAGCTTCCCGTCGGCGAGGGTGGCCTTGCCCCGCAGCCAGGTGTGGGTGACGCGCCCCGGCAGCTCACGGCCCTCGTACGGGGTGTTGCGGCTGCGGGAGGCGAAGCCCGCGGGGTCCACGTCACCACGGTAGTCGGCGTCGACCAGAACCAGGTTCGCGGGCTCACCTGCCGAGACGGGACGTCCATGGCCGTGGGCCTGCCCGATCTCGGCGGGCTTCACGGACATCCGGTCGGCGACCCCGGCCCAGCTCAGCAGGCCCGTCTCGACCATGGTCTGCTGCACCACGCTCAGCGCGGTCTCCAGGCCCACCATGCCCATGGCGGCGGCGGCCCACTCGCAGTCCTTGTCCTCCTCCGGGTGCGGGGCGTGGTCGGTGGCGACGATGTCGATCGTGCCGTCGGCCAGCGCCTCGCGCAGCGCCATGACGTCCTTCTCGGTGCGCAGCGGGGGGTTGACCTTGTAGACCGGGTTGTACGAGCGCACCATCTCGTCGGTGAGGAGCAGGTGGTGCGGGGTGACCTCGGCGGTGACGTCGATGCCGCGGGACTTGGCCCAGCGGATGATCTCGACGGAACCGGCGGTCGACAGGTGGCAGATGTGCACGCGGGAGCCGACGTGCTCGGCGAGCAGCACGTCGCGGGCGATGACCGACTCCTCGGCGACGGCGGGCCAGCCGCCGAGGCCCAGCTCGGCGGAGACGGTGCCCTCGTTCATCTGGGCGCCCTCGGTGAGGCGGGGCTCCTGCGCGTGCTGCGCGACGACGCCGCCGAAGGCCTTCACGTACTCCAGGGCGCGGCGCATGATCACGGCGTCGTGGACGCACTTGCCGTCGTCGGAGAAGACGGTGACGCCGGCGGCGGACTCGTGCATGGCGCCCAGCTCGGCGAGCTTGACGCCCTCCAGGCCGACGGTGACGGCGCCGATGGGCTGCACGTCGCAGTAGCCGTGCTCCTGGCCGAGCCGGTAGACCTGCTCGACGACACCGGCGGTGTCGGCGACCGGGAAGGTGTTGGCCATGGCGAACACGTTCGTGTAGCCACCGGAGGCGGCGGCGCGGGTGCCGGTGAGGACGGTCTCGGAGTCCTCGCGGCCGGGCTCGCGCAGGTGGGTGTGGAGGTCGACGAGGCCCGGCAGAAGGACCTTGCCCTCGGCCTCGACGACGGTCTCGACGCCCTCGGCGCTCAGCCCGGTCCCGACCTCGGCGATCACGCCGCCGTCGATCAGGACGTCCTGCGGCTCGCCGCCGAGCACCTTCGCACCACGGATCAGGGTCTTGCTCATGATTACTTGCTCTCCTCGGAACCAGTGGTGGGGCGGGTGTGGCTGACGGCGGGCTCGTTGCCGCCGAGAAGCAGGTACAGGACGGCCATCCGCGTGTGCACGCCGTTGGCGACCTGCTCGATGACCGTGCAGCGGTCGGAGTCCGCGACCTCGGCGGTGATCTCCATGCCGCGGACCATCGGCCCCGGGTGCATCACGATGGAGTGCTCCGGCATCCTCGCCATGCGGTCGCCGTCGAGCCCGTAGCGGCGCGAGTACTCGCGCTCGGTCGGGAAGAACGCGGCGTTCATCCGCTCCCGCTGCACGCGCAGCATCATCACGGCGTCGGACTTGGTGAGCGTGGAGTCCAGGTCGTACGACACCTCGCACGGCCAGCTCTCGACGCCGACCGGCACCAGGGTGGGCGGCGCGACGACGGTGACCTCGGCGCCGAGCGTGTGCAGCAGGTCGACGTTCGAGCGGGCGACGCGGCTGTGCAGCACGTCGCCGACGATCGTGACGCGCTTGCCGTCGAGGCCCCGGCCGATCCCGGCGTCCTTGCCGACGAGCCGGCGGCGCATCGTGAAGGCGTCGAGCAGCGCCTGCGTGGGGTGCTGATGGGTGCCGTCGCCGGCGTTGATGACCGGCGCGTCGATCCAGCCGGAGGTGGCGAGCCGGTACGGGGCGCCGGACGCGCCGTGCCGGATGACGACGGCGTCGACGCCCATGGCCTCAAGGGTCTGGGCGGTGTCCTTGAGGGACTCGCCCTTGGAGACGCTCGACCCCTTGGCGGCGAAGTTGATGACGTCGGCGGACAGGCGCTTCTCGGCGGCCTCGAACGAGATCCGCGTACGCGTCGAGTCCTCGAAGAACAGGTTGCAGATGGTCCGGCCGCGCAGCGCGGGCAGCTTCTTGATGGGCCGGTCGGCGACGCGGGCCATCTCCTCGGCGGTGTCGAGGATGAGTACGGCATCGTCGCGGGAGAGGTCGGCGGCCGAGATGAGGTGTCGCATCATCTGGGGTGCTCCGTAAGGCAGTTCAGGAGATTCAGGACATACGGGCGCGCGAGGGCACACCTGTCGGGCCGTGCGCGGGCGCGCGCACGACAGTGAAGGGGTGCTACTGCTCGGCCGCCTGGGCGTCCGGCTTGGCACCGAGCAGCACGGCGTCGCGGCCGTCCTCCTCGGCGAGCTGGACCTTGACCGTCTCCCGCAGCGACGTGGGGAGGTTCTTGCCGACGTAGTCGGCACGGATGGGAAGTTCGCGGTGGCCGCGGTCGACGAGGACCGCGAGCTGCACGGCACGCGGGCGCCCGATGTCGTTCAGGGCGTCGAGGGCGGCGCGGATGGTACGGCCGGAGAAGAGCACGTCGTCGACGAGGACGACGAGGCGGCCGTCGATGCCGTCACCCGGGATCTCGGTGCGGGCGAGCGCGCGCGGCGGGTGCATGCGCAGGTCGTCGCGGTACATCGTGATGTCGAGCGAGCCGACGGGGATGGCGCGGCCGGTGACCTCTTCGAGCTTCTCGGCCAGTCGGCGGGCGAGGAAGACGCCTCGCGTGGGAATGCCCAGGAGAACCACGTCCTCGGCACCCTTGGCGCGCTCGACGATCTCGTGGGCGATGCGGGTCAGTACCCGCGCGATGTCAGGGCCTTCGAGTACCGGCCGGGCATCGGAATGCTGTGTGTCCATACGAAACGGACCCCCTTCTCCGCCTCACGGGACGGACCTTAAAGGACGTCGGATTTGCGTCGTCAACACTACCAGCCTCCACAACATCGCTGATCACCCGCCTGGAGGTGCGAGAGCGACGAATTCACGAGAAGGTCGGTACGGACCATTCGGCTTGACGCGGCCAAGTAACGCTGCGTAACCTCACAGTGAGTTACAGCCACGCGGCGCAGCCGCTTAGTGATGCAGTGTCCGGGGAGCTATATGTCCAGCGAATACGCCAAACAGCTCGGGGCCAAGCTCCGCGCGATCCGTACCCAGCAGGGCCTTTCCCTCCACGGTGTCGAGGAAAAGTCCCAGGGACGCTGGAAGGCGGTCGTGGTGGGGTCGTACGAGCGCGGCGACCGTGCCGTGACCGTGCAGCGCCTCGCCGAACTGGCGGACTTCTACGGCGTGCCGGTGCAGGAGTTGCTGCCGGGCACCACCCCGGGTGGCGCCGCCGAGCCGCCGCCGAAGCTGCGCCTCGACCTGGAGCGGCTGGCCCACGTGCCGCCGGAGAAGGCGGGCCCGCTGCAGCGTTACGCCGCCACGATCCAGTCGCAGCGCGGTGACTACAACGGCAAGGTGCTGTCGATCCGCCAGGACGACCTGCGCACCCTCGCCGTCATCTACGACCAGTCGCCCTCGGTCCTGACCGAGCAGCTGATCAGCTGGGGCGTGCTCGACGCGGACGCACGTCGCGCGGTGGCGCACGACGACGTCTGATCCCGCCACACCCAGCAGAAACGTCACAGCCCTGAGGGGGCGGAGCGATTGGGCTCCGCCCCCTCAGGTGTCCCCGGGCCTCGTTGCTGTCCCTCAGGTCCGGAAGAGCCGCCCGATGACCTCGGGCAGCAGGCGGGCGCTCAGCCTCGGCGGGAGCTCTTGGAGCACCGCGAGCACGGGCGCCATCCGCTCCGGCAGCCGACCGCCCTCCCCCACCCCGGCGAGCGCGAGCGCGATCTCGACCTCCTGCGGGGTCAGCGCGTCCGGATCCAGTGTGGCCGCGGCCTCGACGACCTCGGGATCCACCCGAACGGGCCCCAGCTCACGAGCCCGTTCCACCGCTTTCTCCAGTTCGGTGAGGAGCAGCCGTGCCGTCTCCGGTTGCGCCACCGCCGCGGTCACTGTCAGATGCAGCGTGGCCGGTGAGGCCCCGAAGGCCGGCTGCGGCTGCAGATACCAGCCGCTCCCCCGCAGCTCGTCCGCCACCACGAAGACATCGATGTCCGGGTCGTCGGAGGCGACAGCGATCAGGGAAGCCTCGGGCCGCGCGGCGAGCCGCAGACCTTCGATCCGTTCGACACCGTCAGCGAGCACGCGGGTCGTCCGGTGTACGCGCGTCGACAGCACCGCGTAACCTCCGGCGCCGACGCGCTCCGTCACCGCCCAGGCCGCCGCGAGGGGCCCGGCCGACTTGGTGCCCTGGAGCGTGGAGTTGACCACGGGGTAGCCGGGCCAGGCGGCGTGCGCGAACCAGCCGTGCCGGCGCAGCCCCGCGTCGCGGAACAGCAGCAGCGAGGCACCCTTCGCCGTGTACGCGTATTTGTGCAGGTCGACGGAGAGCGACGTCACGCCGGGGACAGACAGGTCGAACTCCGGGACGCCCGGTACGTCCTGCCCCTGCCGCGCGGCGTGCCGCAGATGCCCGAGGTACCACCCGCCGATGCACGCATCGACGTGGCACAGCACCCCACGCCGCTCCGCCTCCCGTGCCACCTCGACGACCGGGTCGATGACTCCGTGCGCGTACGAGGGGGCGGAGACGACGACCAGGGCGGTGCGGTCGGAGATCGCCGCGGCCATGTCGGCCGGGCGCACCTTGAAGGTGTCCGGGTCGACGGGGACGTTCACCACGCGCAGCCCGAAGAGCTCGGCGGCCTTGTGGAAAGCGGCGTGCGCCGTCTCCGGCAGCACGAGTTCGGGCTCGGTCACCCCGCGCTCCTTGCGGGCGTACTGACGCGCGGTCAGGACGGCGAGCAGACAGCTCTCGGTGCCGCCGCTGGTGAACGTGCCCGCACCGCCGCCGAGCAGCGCGGTGGCGCGCCGCACCAGGTCGTTCTCCAGCTCCACGACGCTCGGGAACGCTGTCATGTCGAGCCCGTTGACCCCGGCGAAGGCGGCCTGCGCGGCGTTCGCGAGTTCGTCGAGCCCTTCGAGGCCGGAGTCGTAGACGTACGCCATGGTGCGCCCGCCGTGTACCGGCAGGTCACCCGCGCGCAGTGCGGTCAGCCGCGCCAGTATCGGGTCGTCGGTCGTCATGCGGACTCCTCGTCTCGCTGGGTGGGCTCTTGGTGCTCGCCTGGCGCGAAGGACGCGTCGAAGTCGGCGCGCAGGCGGATCAGTTCGGACTCGGTGAGGCGGTACCTCGCCAACAGCGGAAGGCTCAGGGCGAGCAGCAGGGCGGGCAGCGCGCCGAAGCCGATGATGATCGCGGTCAGCGCCGAGCCGGGCTGCGTGACCCGGTCGGTGGCGTCGGACGAGACGAACCCGCCGAGCGCGAGGACGAGGCCGAACAGGCCGGGGCCCAGGGCGAGTCCGAGTGTCTCGCCGGCGGTCCACAGGCCGGTGAGGACGCCGGCTCTGCGCCGCCCGCTGGTGTAGGCGTCGGCGGCGATCGCGTCGCCGAGCATCGCGAGCGGCAGCATCTGCATGCCCGCGTACCCGATGCCGGCCACGGCCACGGCCGCGTAGATCAGCGCCGTCGGCAGTTCACGTCCCGCGGCGGCGCCGAGCGCCCCCAGCAGAAAGCACACGGAGGCCCCGAGTGCCGCGTTCCGCTTTCCCGTTCGCCGGCCCATGGCCAGCCACAGGGGCATCGCGAGGAGGGACGGCACGATGAGGCAGGCGAACAGCACGGTGGTGGCGCCCGGCCGGCCGAGGATGTACGTCGCGAAGTACTGGGTGCCGGCGAGCATCAGGCCGGACGCGGCGGCCTGCACGACGTACGCGCCGAACAGCCATCCGAAGGGTGCGTTGCCCCGGGCGGCGCGCAGCTGCGCGCGCAGGCCGGCCTCGCTCGTTGTCCGGACGACGCTGCGCGTTCCGGCCGTCGCGCACACGGCGGCCAGCATCCCGGCGGCGAGCAGCGCACCGATCACCACACCCATCAGCCGGTAGCCGCCCGCGTCGGCGAGCACCGGGGCGACGGATCCGGACAGCAGGATGGCCACGGCGAGGAAGGCGACGCGCCAGGCCATGACGCGGGCCCGTTCGTCCGGGTCCGCCGTGAGTTCCGCGGGCAGCGCGACGTACGGGACCTGGAAGCAGGCGTACGCGGAGGCGCTGAGCAGGAACAGGGCGGCCACGTACGTGGCGGCGGGCCCGCCTTCGAGGCCCGCGGGCGCCGCGAACATGCCCGCGAAGCAGACCGGCAGGGTGAGCGCGCCGAGCAGCATCCAGGAGCGGCGCGGGCCCAGGCGTGATCGGGTGCTGCGGTCGGAGCGTGCGCCGACCCACGGGTTGAACAGCACGTCCCACGCCTTGGGCAGGAAGACGAGCAGCCCGGCCAGGCCTGCCCCGATGCCGAGCACGTCGGTCAGGTAGTACAGCAGCAACAGGCCCGGGACCGTGCCGAAGGTGCCGGTGGCGAAGGAGCCGAGCCCGTAGCCGATGCGCACGCGCGCGGGGAGGCCTGTCGGTGACATGACCAGAACTTAATGAAGATCCCTGGAAACGCACCAGGCCCGGAGCAGAACATTGTTCATGTTCTGCTCCGGGCCCGCGAAACGATGCTGCGTGCGGCGGCGGGGCTCAGGCCTCGTCGCGGCGCAGGGTCGGCTTCAGGTCCTTGAAGCGACCCAACAGTCCGTTGATGAACGCCGGGGACTCGTCGGTGGAGAACTCCTTGGCCAGCGAAACGGCCTCGTCGAGCACCACGGCATCCGGGGTCCCGTCGACCCAGACCAGCTCATAGGCGCCGAGCCGCACGATGTTGCGGTCGACGACCGGCATCCGGTCAAGGGTCCACCCGACGGCGTACTGCGAGATGAGCTCGTCGATCCGGGACGCCTGCTTGGCGTACCCCTCGACCAGCTCCATCGTGTACTCGCTGACGGGCGGCTGCCGCGTGTCGCTGCGGGAGTGCCGGATCCAGTCCGCGAGGACCGTCAGGGGGTCGGCGCCGCGCTGGTCTGCCTCGAAGAGGATCTGAAAGGCGCGCTTGCGGGCCGTATTACGGGCAGCCACGGTTAGCTGTTCACCCGGCCGAGGTAGTCGCTCGTGCGGGTGTCGACCTTGATCTTCTCGCCCTGCGTGATGAAGAGCGGGACGCCGATCTGGTGGCCGGTCTCCAGGATGGCGGGCTTGGTGCCGCCGGTGGAGCGGTCGCCCTGGACGCCCGGCTCGGTCTCCTTGATCACGAGCTCGACGGCGGCCGGCAGCTCGACGAAGAGCACCTCGCCCTCGTGCTGCGCGACGGAGGCGGTGAAGCCCTCGATCAGGAAGTTGGCGGCGTCGCCGACGGCCTTGCGGTCGACGTGCAGCTGGTCGTACGTCTCCATGTCCATGAACACGAAGTAGTCCCCGTCCATGTACGAGAACTGCATGTCGCGCTTGTCAATGGTGGCCGTCTCGACCTTGACGCCGGCGTTGAACGTCTTGTCGACGACCTTGCCGGAGAGCACGTTCTTGAGCTTGGTGCGCACGAAGGCAGGGCCCTTGCCGGGCTTGACGTGCTGGAACTCGACGACGGACCAGAGCTGGCCCCCGTCGAGCTTGAGCACCAGGCCGTTCTTGAGGTCGTTCGTGGAAGCCACGGTTGCGGAATCTCCTGGACTGACGTGGACGACCCAGGGGCACGCGAACAGCCTTTGCGGGCTAGAGCGCGAGCAGCTCCTTGGTCGTGATGGTGAGTAGCTCGGGTCCGCCGTCCGCCTCGGGGCGGACGACGAGCGTGTCATCGATCCGGACGCCGCCCCGACCCGGGAGGTGGACCCCCGGCTCGACGGTGACCGGCACACAAGTCTCCAGTTTACCCATGGCCGCGGGGGCCAACTGCGGGTCCTCGTCGATTTCGAGTCCCACCCCGTGTCCGGTCAGCGGCGCGAGCCCGTCACCATACCCTGCCGCGTCCAGGACGTGACGGGCGGCCCGGTCCACTTCGCGGCACTCGACGCCGGGCGCCAGACTCTCGCGTCCGGCCCGCTGAGCGGCGAAGACGAGGTCGTACAGCTCGATCTGCCAGTCCGCGGGCGAGGTTCCGATGACGAACGTACGGCCGATCTCACAGCGGTAGCCGCGGTACGTCGCTCCCAGGCACACGGAGAGGAAATCACCCTCCTCGACCCGGCGGTCGGTGGGCCGGTGGATCACCCGCCCCGAGTTCGGACCCGTGCCCACGGAGGTGGGGAAGGCGGCACCGTCGGCGCCGTGGTCGACAAGTCGACGCTCCAGTTCGAGGGCGAGGTGACGCTCCGTGCGGCCGACGAGGATGGACTCGAGCAGCTCACCGAGAGCCTGGTCGGCGATCTCGGCCGCGATCCGCAGACAGGAGATCTCCTCCTCGTCCTTGACGAGACGCAGCTGTTCGACCCCGCTGTTGAGGTCCAGCAGACGGAGCCGGGGGGCCACAGAGCCGACCGCGCGGTGCCGGGCCACCGTCAGGTGGTGCTCCTCGACGGCGAGCGAGTCGGCTCCGCGGGACGCTGCCACGTCCGCGGCGGCGACGGCCGGGTCGCCTGCGGGTACGTCCAGGACCTGGACCCGCAGCGCCTCGTCGAGCCGTCCTTCGACGGGTTCGTCGCTGGGCGCCTGCGCACACAGCAGGAGGTCGTCACCGCCGCCGAGGTCCCGGCCCAGCAGGAGGACGGCGCCGTTCGGTGCCGTTCCCGCCAGGTAGCGGACGTTAGCGGGCCGCGAGACGAGGGCGGCCGCGCTGCCACCAGCCGTCGCGCGCTCTCTGAGCCGGTCCCGTCGGGCCGCGTGCACCTCTGCCATGTCGCCGAGCGTACGAGCGGGTGGGCGACGCGGCCGTCTCAGCGCGTCCGGACGGGTCCCTGGGGGTGGCGGGGGAACCCCGGCCCACCCCGCCTGCCTACGGCGTCGTCACCATTTCGGTGGGCTCGTGATCGCTCGGGCCAGGACCTCGTCCAGGACCTGGGCCGTGCCGGGGACGTCCAGCTGGGAGTTGTCGATGATCGGGAGGCCCGAGCCGTACCAGCCCGCCATGCGCCCGTGGATACGGGCGACCTCCTCGTCGGTGAGGCGACGGTTGCCGCTGCGCCGGGAGTTGCGGTCCAGGACGATCTCCAGGCCGGGGAGGAGGACCACGGGCAGCAGGCCGGGGCCCACGTGCCGCTTCCAGCCGCCCAGGCCGACCACCGGCCGGTCCGGGAACACCGCATCGTCGAGGATGCAGGAGATTCCATTCGCCAAGAAGTTGCGCGCGGCGAAACCGCAGGTGCGGCGGGCCAGCCGGTACTGCGCCTCGCTGTTGTCGTTCCAGCCGCTCTGCGGGTCGGCGAAGCCCGAGCGCACCCATTCCCGTACGTCGTCGAGGCTGATGTGGGCCGTCGGGACCCGACGGCTCTCCGCCCAGTACTTGGCGACGCTCGTCTTGCCCGCGCCCGCGGGACCGATGAGCAGTACGGCGAGCGTGGTCGAGGTCGAGTCGGCGGGCGCCTGCGCGGGCGGCGGACTCGGCACGGCGACGGGAGCCCCGGTCGGGAGCTGCACATGGCCGGTGGTCTCACGCGGCGGCTGCTGCTGCGGATGCGCGACCTGCGGCGGTGGCGGGGCCGGGGCCTGCGGCGCCTGGATGTGCGGCGGCTGGGCGGGCGGGTGGTGCGGCGGCGCTCCGCTGAAGCCCGGCACGCCGGGCGGTGGCGGCTGCTGTGCGTGACTCGCCTGCGGCAAGGGGCCTGCCGACATGTGCCCCGGCCGATGGGGCGGCGGCAGCGGAGACCCCCCTGCGTGCTGCATCCGGTGCCACTCCATCTCGTACGACGGTCACTTGGGCGCCGGCGAACGGGGCGCTACTGAACGGTACCGTCCCCGGCCGCCGTTGTGTGAACGGCCGGGGAGGTCACGACGTGCCCGAACGTGAACGGACCGCCCTATTCCGCCACTTCGCCGTACGCGGCGAGCAGCACGGCGGGGTCGGGCCCCTCCAGGACGGTCGGCCGGCCGAGGCCGTCGAGGACGATGAAGCGCAGCAGATCGCCGCGGGACTTCTTGTCGACCTTCATCGTTTCGAGGAGCTTGGGCCACTGGTCGTAGCGGTAGGTCAGTGGGAGACCCACCGACTCCAGGACCGTGCGGTGGCGGTCGGCGGTCGCCTCGTCCAACCGCCCGGCCAGGCGGCCGAGTTCGGCGGCGAAGAGCATGCCGACGGAGACGGCCGCGCCGTGCCGCCATTTGTAGCGCTCGTTCTTCTCGATGGCGTGCGCGAGCGTGTGCCCGTAGTTGAGGATCTCGCGCAGGCCCGCCTCCTTCAGGTCGGACGAGACGACCTCGGCCTTGACCCTGATGGCGCGCTCGATGAGCTCGGCGGTGTGCTTGCCGGTCGGTGTGCGGGCCGACTCCGGGTCCTCCTCGATGAGTTCGAGGATCTTCTCGTCGGCGATGAAACCGGCCTTGATGACCTCGGCGAGACCGGACACGAAGTCGTGCACCGGGAGGGAGTCCAGAGCCGCCAGGTCGCAGAGGACTCCGGCCGGCGGGTGGAAGGCGCCCACCAGGTTCTTGCCCTCGGCGGTGTTGATGCCGGTCTTGCCGCCGACCGCCGCGTCCACCATGGCGAGCACGGTCGTCGGGATGGCGATCCAGCGCACGCCGCGCAGCCAGGTCGCGGCCACGAACCCGGCGAGGTCCGTGGTCGCGCCGCCGCCGACGCCGACGACGACGTCGGAGCGCGTGAAGTTGGACTGCCCGAGGGCCTTCCAGCAGTACGCGGCGACCTCGGCGGTCTTGGCCTCCTCGGCGTTCGGCACCTGGATGGCGATCGCCTCGAAGCCCTGGTCGGCCAGGTCGCCGCGGAGCGCCTCACCGGTCTCGGCGAGCGCCTCCGGGTGCACGATGGCGACGCGCTTGACCTTGTCGCCGATCAACGAGCCCAGTTCACCCAGGAGTTGACGCCCCACCAGGACCTCGTACGGGTCCGTTCCGGCGGTGCCGCCGACGTGGATTCGGGTGGCTTCCTCGCTCATGCCTGCTTCAACTCCAGTGCGTCGAGGACCGCTTCGGCGACCTCTTCGGGGGTGCGGCCGTCGGTGGCCACGACCACTCGGGCGACCTCGGTGTACAGATGCCTGCGCGCCTCCATCAACTCCCGCCACTGCTTGCGGGGGTTGACGGCGAGCAGCGGCCGGGCCGTGTTCAGTCCGGTCCGCCGAGCCGCCTCCTCGACATCCATCGAGAGATAGACGACGGTCGGGTGGGCGTCCAGCAGGGCGCGGGTGTCGGCGTCGAGGATCGCGCCGCCACCCAGCGAGAGCACGCCCTCGTGGCCGGCCAGCGCGGCCGCCACGGAGGCCTTCTCCAGGGCACGGAAGTGCGCCTCGCCCTCGTCGACGAAGATCTCCGCGATGGCGCGGCCCTGCGCGGTGACGATGTCGTCGTCGGTGTCCCGGTAGGCGCAGCCGAGCCGCTCGGCGAGCAGCGCGCCCACCGTCGACTTGCCGACCCCCATCGGTCCGACGAGGACGATCTGCGGGCCGCTCACCGGATCTGGAGGTTGTCGAGGTACGAGGTGACGTTGCGCCGGGTCTCGGGCACGCTGTCGCCGCCGAACTTCTCCGCGACCGCGTCCGCGAGGACGAGCGCGACCATCGCCTCGGCGACGATGCCGGCGGCCGGCACGGCGGAGACGTCGGAACGCTGGTGGTGGGCCTGCGTGGCCTCACCGGTGGCGACGTCCACGGTCTTCAGGGCGCGCGGCACGGTCGCGATCGGCTTCATCGCGGCGCGCACGCGCAGCAGCTCACCCGTGCTCAGGCCGCCCTCGGTGCCGCCCGCGTGGCCGGAGACGCGGCGGATGCCGTCGTCCGTCTTCACGATCTCGTCGTGCGCCTGCGAACCGGGCACCCGCGCGAGGTCGAAGCCGTCGCCGATCTCGACGCCCTTGATGGCCTGGATACCCATGAGCGCACCGGCCAGACGGGCATCGAGCTTGCGGTCCCAGTGCACGTGCGAGCCGAGACCCACCGGCACGTCGTAGGCGAGGACCTCGACGACGCCGCCGAGCGTGTCGCCGTCCTTGTGGGCCTGGTCGACCTCGGCCACCATCTGCTTCGACGCGTCCGCGTCCAGGCAGCGCAGCGGGTCGGCGTCCAGCTTCTCGACGTCGGCCGGCGTCGGGTAGACGCCCTGCGGCGCCTTCACCGAACACAGCTCGACGACGTGGCTGACGATCTCGATGCCGGCCGTCTCCTTGAGGTACGACCGGGCGACCGCGCCGAGCGCGACCCGGGCGGCCGTCTCGCGGGCGGAGGCACGCTCCAGGATCGGGCGGGCCTCGTCGAAGCCGTACTTCTGCATGCCCGCGAGGTCGGCGTGGCCGGGGCGCGGGCGGGTCAGCGGCGCGTTGCGCGCCAGGTCCTTGAGGATCTCCGGGTCGACCGGGTCACCGGACATGACCTGTTCCCACTTGGGCCACTCGGTGTTGCCGACCATGATCGCGACCGGGGAACCCATGGTGAGCCCGTGCCGGACACCGCCGAGGAACGTGACCTCGTCACGCTCGAATTTCATCCGCGCGCCGCGGCCATAGCCGAGGCGGCGCCGTGCCAGGTGGTCCGCCACCATCTCCGTGGTGATCGGAACGCCGGCGGGAAGCCCCTCCAGCGTCGCGACGAGTGCGGGGCCGTGCGACTCCCCCGCGGTCAGCCAGCGCAACCTGCTCAACGGTGCTCCTCATGCTCGCGCTCTGTGTATGGGAACGATCCTCCCATGCCCGCAGAGCCCGACGTTTCCGGTGTCCGGGGTGCGGACGCCACATGAGACGCGAGCCACACACGCAGGGGTCAGCCGAGCGCCTTCACGCCCGCCGCGCGCATGGCGGCGAGCACCGGACGGGTGTCCCCGGTGAACTGCTCGAACTGGAAGACGGCCTGGTGCACGAGCAGGTCGAGCCCGCTGAGCACCGCCCCGCCGCGCCGCTCCCAGGCGGCTGCCAGCGGCGTGGGCCAGGGGTCGTAGAGGACGTCGAAGAGCGTGCCGACGCTCTCGGGCACCGCCTCGACCAGGTGGTCCGTGCCGCCCTTCGGCGTCGTGGCGATCACCAGCGGGGCCTCGAAGGCCTGCGCGGCGTCGGCCCAGTCGGCCGTGCGCACCCGGACCCCGAGGCGCTCGCCCCAGCCGCGCATCTCGTCGGCGCGCTGCTCGCTGCGTACGTAGGTGACGACCTCGCCGGTGCAGATCCGGGAGAGCGCGGCGAGCGCGGAGGACGCGGTGGCGCCCGCGCCGAGGATCGCCGCCGACTCGACCTTCTCCACGCCGCGCTCGTGCAGCGCCGCTATCAGCCCCGGGATGTCGGTGTTGTCGCCGACCTTCCGCCCGTCGGCGCGCAGCACCACCGTGTTCACGGCCTCCACGGAGCGCGCGGTCTCGGTGACCTCGTCGAGCAGCGGGATCACGGCGCGCTTCAGCGGCATCGTCAGCGAGAGACCGGCCCACTCGGGACCGAGCCCGGCGAGGAAGCCGGGCAGCGCCACCTCGTCGGTCTCGAACCGGTCGTACCGCCACTCGTCCAGACCCAGCTCCGCGTACGCCGCGTTGTGCAGCTGCGGCGAGAGGGAGTGGACGATGGGCGAGCCGAGAACTGCCGCCCTGCGCACGTCAGTTGGACTGGCTGGCATTGAACTTTTCCTTCAGCTTCTCGAACTCGGCGTTGGTCTTCGCGAACTCGGTCTTGTGCATGCCGTCCGTGGCCACGAAGTAGATCCAGCCGTTGTCCGTCGGGTTGAGCGTCGCGGCGAGGGCCACGTCACCGGGGTTGCCGATCGGGCCCGGCGGCAGCCCCTTGCGCGTGTAGGTGTTGTACGGGTCCTTATTGCTGTTGATCTCGGACTCGCCGATGTTGATGTTGCTCTGACCCTTGAGGTAATTGAAGGTCGAGTCGAACTGCAGGAGCTGGTTGGTCTCCGTGTTCGACGTCTTGAGGCGGTTGTAGACGACCTCGGCCATCTTCCGGAAGTCGTCGTGCGTCTTGCCCTCGGCCTGCACGAGGCTCGCGACGGTGAGCACCTGCCACGGGTTTTCGAGGCGGAGCTTCTTGGCCTCGCCCTCGAGGTCGAGCCGCTGGTACTTGTCGTCGGCCCGCGCCACCATGTCCTTCAGGACCTCATCGGGCTTCATGCCCTTGGCGGCCGCGTAGCTCGACGGGTAGAGGAAGCCCTCCAGCGGGTCCTTCACGCCGCGGCGGTTCAGCGCCCAGTCGGGCAGCCCGAGGTCCTTGTAGTCCTTCTTCGCGACCTTGGCCGTGGTGCCCTTGTCGACCTTCAGCTTCTTGTCGATCAGCTCGTAGACCTTGGCGTTGCGCCAGCCCTCGGGGATCGTGAGGTTGGCGTGGCTCTCCGGGCTGAGCAGCAGCTCGACGGCGCTCGACGCGGACATCTGCTTCTCCATGACGTACGCGCCGTCCTGGATCGACTTGCCCTTCGGGTCGGCCGACTGGGCGGCGACGAACGCGTCGACGCTCTGCACGACGCCGGCATCCTTCAGCTTCTGCCCGATGGTGTAGCCGCCGGAGCCCTTCGGGATGACGACGGTGACCTGCTCGCCGTTGCCCTCGCCCGCGTAGTCCGGCGCCGTGCCGAAACGGTCCTGGTAGAACTGGTAGCCGAAGTAGCCGACGCCGCCGACACCGGCCGCGAAGATCACGGTCAGGACCAGGCAGGCGCAGCCGCTGCGCCGCTTCTTCGGCTTCTTGCCGCCGCGGCCCCGGCGCCCGCCGCGCCCCTCGTCGTAGTCGTCCTCGTCGTCGCCACCGCCGTTGAAGAACGCTTCCTCGCCCTGGTCGGGGCCGGCGTCCCAGCCGGTCCCCGGGTCCTGCGGGCGGCGGTGGCCGGGCGGCTCCGGCGGCGGGTAGGCGCCGGGGGTGTTGTAGTAGTCCGGCTCCTCGCCGTTGTACGCGGCGTGCTGACCGGTGCCGTACGGGTCCGCGGGGTCCACGCCGTAGGGGGGCTGGGCATGCGGGCCGCTGTTGTCCCAGCCGCCCTGGCCCTGCTGTCCGCCGTACGACTGCTGGCCGTAGCCGGAGTCCTGACCGTAGTGGGGGTCCTGGCCATAGCCGGGATCCTGACCATAGCTGGGGTCCTGGCCGTAGCCATAGCCCTGCTGACCGTTGGTGTCCCAGTCGCCGTCGTAGGCCTGCTGAGGGTCGTAACTCCCCTGGCCGCCGTAGGCAGCTTGGCCGTGTCCGGCCTGCTGCCCCCACCCCTGGTCCCCGTACAGCGGGTCCGTGGGATGCCACGGTTCGGAGCCTTGGCCCCGGCCATACTCAGTCATCGGTCCCCTACAAGCCGCGAGGCAGGTGTGGGCCGCTGTCCGATCAGGAAGGCCCGATCAGGAAGGGCAACCGTTCCGCCTCTTGATGCTGTGCGGCGGCTATTCGAACACCGCCGGTCGCGCGGAACGTTACCGTATCGCGATCAGACAACCACTTCGACGCCCTCGCCCGGAGCAGTTCCTGACGCCCGTTCGGACTCCAGGGCCTGCTGAAGGATGATGACGGCGGCCGCCTGGTCGATGACAGAGCGGCCCTTTTTGGACTTAACACCGCTGGCCCGCAGGCCCTGACTGGCCGTCACTGTGGTCATCCTCTCGTCGAGGAGTCTCACCGGAACGGGTGCCACGCCTCGGGCGAGTTCCTGGGCGAAGCCGCGGACCTTGGCGGCCGCCGGACCCTCGCCGCCCTTGAGGGAGCGAGGGAGTCCGACGACGATCTCGATCGGCTCGTACTCCTCGACGATCTGCTTCAGGCGCCGGTGGGCGGCCGGGACATCGCGTCCCGGCACGGTCTCCACCGGCGTCGCGAGGATCCCGTCGGGGTCGCAGGACGCGACCCCGATCCGGGCGTCCCCGACGTCGATCGCCAAACGGCGGCCTCGGCGCATCAGTTCGCGGTCTCCGCGACGAGGCGCTCGACGGCGTCGATGGCGTCGCCGATCGCGGCCGGGTTCTGGCCGCCGCCCTGTGCGACGTCCGGCTTGCCACCGCCACCGCCGCCGAGGGTCTTGGCGGCCGTACGGACCAGGTCGCCGGCCTTGAGGCCGCGGTCGCGCGCGGCGTCGTTGGTGGCGATGACCGTGAGCGGCTTGCCGTTCACCGTGGTGAAGAGGGCGACGACCGCGGGGCGGCCGCCCTGGATGCGGCCGCGCACGTCGAGGACCAGCTTGCGCAGGTCGTCGGCGGACGTGCCGTCCGGGACCTGGCCGGTGACGAGGGCCACGCCCCGCACGTCCTTGGCTCCCTCGGCGAGACCGCCGGCGGCCTGGAGGACCTTCTCCGCGCGGAACTTCTCGATCTCCTTCTCGGCGTCCTTGAGCTTGCCGAGCATCGCGGAGATCTTGTCGGGCAGCTCCTCGGAGCGGCCCTTGACCAGCTCCTGGAGCTGGGCGACGACCGTGTGCTCCTTGGCGAGGAAGTTGTACGCGTCCACGCCGACGAGGGCCTCGATGCGGCGCACGCCGGAGCCGATGGAGGATTCGCCGAGCAGCTTCACCAGACCCAGCTGGGCGGTGTTGTGCACGTGCGTGCCGCCGCACAGCTCCTTGGAGAAGTCGCCCATCGTGACGACGCGGACGCGCTCACCGTACTTCTCGCCGAACTCGGCGATGGCGCCCTGCTTCTTGGCGTCATCGATCGACATGACCTCGGCGTGCACGTCGAGCTCGCGGGCCAGGACCTCGTTGATCTTCTGCTCGACGTCCGTCATCACGGCCGTGGGCACGGCGGACGGCGAACCGAAGTCGAAGCGGAAGCGGCCCGGCTGGTTCTCGGAACCGGCCTGCGCGGCCGTCGGGCCGAGCGCGTCGCGCAGCGCCTGGTGGGTCAGGTGCGTGGCGGAGTGGGCGCGGGCGATGGCGCGGCGGCGGGTCACGTCGATGATCGCCTGGGCCGGGGCTCCGACGGTCACCTCGCCGACCTGCACGACGCCCTTGTGGACGTACACGCCGGGGACCGGCTTCTGGCAGTCGCGGACCTCGATGACCGCGCCGTTGTCCAGCTTGATGCGGCCGGTGTCGCCGATCTGGCCACCGCCCTCGGCGTAGAACGGGGTGCGGTCGAGCACGACCTCCACCTCGTCGCCCTCGGTGGCGGCCGGCGAGGAGACGCCACCCACCAGCAGGCCGACGATGCGGGACTCACCCTCGGTCGACGCGTAGCCGATGAAGTCCGTGGCACCGGCGGCGTCGGCGATCTCGCGGTACGCGCCGACGTTGACGTGGCCCGTCTTCTTGGCCTGGGCGTCCGCCTTGGCGCGCTCCCGCTGCTCCTTCATCAGGCGCCGGAAGCCGTCCTCGTCCACGGACAGGCCCTGCTCGGCGGCCATCTCCAGGGTGAGGTCGATCGGGAAGCCCCACGTGTCGTGGAGCAGGAACGCCTTGTCGCCGGCGAGGACCGACTTGCCCGCGGCCTTCGTCTCGGTGACGGCGGTGTCCAGGATGTTCGTGCCGCCCTTGAGGGCCTTGAGGAACGCGGCCTCCTCGGCGAGCGCGACCGTCTCGATGCGCTTGCGGTCGGAGATCAGCTCCGGGTACTGCAGCCCCATCGTGTCGATCACGACGTCGAGCAGCTCCTGCACGACCGGCCCGGTGGCGCCCATGAGGCGCATGTTGCGGATGGCGCGGCGCATGATGCGGCGCAGCACATAGCCGCGGCCCTCGTTGCCGGGCGTGACGCCGTCACCGATGAGCATCGTCGACGTACGCATGTGGTCGGCGACGACGCGCAGCGAGACGTCCGACTCGTGCTTGGCGCCGTAGGCGACGCCGGTCAGCTCGGTGGCCTTGTCGATGATGACGCGCAGGGTGTCCGTCTCGTACATGTTCTGTACGCCCTGCAGGATCATGGCGAGGCGCTCGAGGCCGAGACCCGTGTCGATGTTCTGCGACGGCAGGTCGCCGAGGATCTCGAAGTCCTCCTTGCCGATGCCGGCGCCGCGCTCGTACTGCATGAAGACCAGGTTCCAGATCTCCACGTAGCGCTCGTCGTTGACGATCGGGCCGCCCTCTTCGCCGAACTCGGGGCCGCGGTCGTAGTTGATCTCGGAGCAGGGGCCGCAGGGGCCCGGGACGCCCATGGACCAGAAGTTGTCCTTCTTGCCCAGGCGCTGGATGCGCTCCTTCGGCACGCCGACGACCTCGTGCCAGATCCGCTCGGCCTCGTCGTCGTCGAGGTAGACGGTGATCCAGAGCTTCTCGGGCTCCAGACCGTAGCCACCGTCCGCCACGGAGCTGGTGAGCAGCTCCCAGGCGTACTTGATGGCGCCTTCCTTGAAGTAGTCGCCGAAGGAGAAGTTGCCGCACATCTGGAAGAACGTGCCGTGCCGCGTGGTCTTGCCGACCTCTTCGATGTCCGGCGTGCGCACGCACTTCTGGACCGAAGTGGCGCGCGGCGCGGGCGGCTTGACCTCACCCAGGAAGTAGGGCTTGAACGGGACCATGCCTGCGGGGACGAGCAGCAGAGTCGGGTCGTCCGCGATGAGCGACGCCGAGGGCACGACCTTGTGGCCACGCTCCTCGAAGAAGCTCAGCCAGCGGCGACGGATTTCAGCCGACTCCATCAGTGGTCCTCATTCCGATTGTTGATCGAGTACCGCGTGTTCTCGAGGTACTTGGGTTGCTTGAGTTGCTTGGTCTGCTTCGTGGTGAAGGTGTTCTGGAGGACCGCGAAGCGGCTCTGCGGCGCCAGTTCGGGATCCGGCGCCTCGTTGATGCCGAGGGCGTCGCCCAGTTCGGCCTCGCGTTCGGCCATGTTGTCGCGGACGTCGAGGGCGAAGTCCTTGAGCTTGTGGCCCGCTTCGACCGCCTTGTTGGCGGCCTGGGCAGCGAGCGACTCCGGCGTCAGCTGCTTGATCTTGCGATTGACCTTGGTGGTGGCCCATACGCCGGCGGCTGCGCCCGCGGTGAACCAGAACGTACGGCGGAACATGTCTTCGGTCAGTCCCTCTGGTTCCGATTGGCCCGCTTGGCCCGGCGCGCCCCGGGGAGCGGGCGCCCCACGATCACGGTACGACGCGGCTCCTTGGCGGGCGCGTCCTTGCCCCGGCCGCCGATGGCCCGGCGCACTCCGTAGCCGAACGCGGCCACCTTGACCAGCGGGCCGCCGAAGGTGGAGGCCACGGTGGAGGAGAGCGCCGACGCGTTCGACGTGACTTCCTGGACGTCCGAGGCGATCGAGTCGACACGGTCGATCTGGGTCTGCGCGGAGCGCACCGCGGCGGAGGCGTCGGCGAGCAGCGGGACGGCCTGTTCGGTCACGTCCGCGACCAGCTTGGTGGTCGCCCTGAGCGTCTGGGTCAGCCTCACGAGCGCCACCGCGAGGAAGGAGACCAGGATCGCCCAGAAGACAGCCACCAGAATCCCGGCAACCTCTCCACCGGACACGTGGCACCGCTCCCTAGCTCTGTACGAGGACTCTGTACGAACGCACAGCTACTGAACATCAAAAAGTCGTCCCCCGAGCCTATCGCGCCCGACCCCGCGCTCCGTACCGCATTCGCGTCCCGAGCGGTGGACATTCGGCAGAGTGATTGTACGGAGCGCGCACGCCTGAGTACGCTCTGTGCCCCATGCGACGCACTTCGCGCCCCACAGATGTCCCCGCCGGTCCCCCACAACCCGGCAACCTCTCCCACGAACTCAATCGTTTCGTCGGCCGTGCCGCCGAACTCGCGGCGCTGGTAGCGGCCCTGGAGTCGGGCCGCCTGGTCACGGTCACCGGAGTCGGCGGCGTCGGCAAGTCCCGTTTCGCCGCGCACGCCGCCGCCCGGCTCCCGCGGTCCCTGTGTCCCGACGGGGTGTGGCGGGTGGAGCTGGCGACCGTGCGGCTGCCGGAGCTCGTCGAGTACACGCTCGCCGAGGCCCTCGGCCTCACCGACCACACCACCCGCGCGCCCCGTCAGGTGCTGGTGGACCACCTCGCCGAGCGCCGGCTCGTGCTCGTGCTCGACGGGTTCGAACACCTCGTCGACGCCTGCGCCTCCCTCATACGGGACCTGCTGCGCGCGGCGCCGGGGCTCCGGGTGATCGCGGTGGGTCGCAGGCCGCTCGCCGTCGACGGGGAGCAGGCCTTCCCGCTGGCGCCGCTGACGCCGGCCGACGCGGCGGAGCTGTTCGCCGACCGGGCCACGGCGCTGCTGCCCGGCTTCCAGTTGGACGGGCGCACACTGATCGACGTACTGGAGGTGTGCCGGCGCCTCGACTGTCTGCCGCTCGCGGTGGAGCTCGCGGCCGGGCGGCTGCGGGTGCTGTCGCCTCCGCAGCTGATGGAGCGGCTCGACGACCGGTTCCGGCTGCTGCGTGGAGGCGGCAGGGATGCGCTGCCGCGCCACCAGACGCTGCGCACCACGATCGGCTGGAGCCATGAACTGTGCACGCCCCAGGAGCGGTTGCTGTGGGCGCGCCTTTCGGTGTTCTCCGGCTCGTTCGACCTGGAGGCGGCGGAGTACGTGTGCGGTGGCGAGAGCCTGCTCGCGGACGACGTCGTCGACGTCCTGGACGAACTGCTCGCGCAGTCCGTGGTCGTCCGCGAGGAGGCCCGGGGCGAGGTGCGCTACCGGATGCTCGACACGGTGCGCGCGTACGGGGCCGAGTGGCTGGACAGTCTGGGCGACGGCCGCCGGATGCGGCGCAGGCACCGCGACTGGTACATGGGCCTGGCCACCTGGTGCGAGCTGGACTGGTTCTCGCCCCGGCAGGGCGAGGTGGCGGCCCGGGTCGAGACGGAGCTGCCGAATCTGCGGGCGGCCCTCGAACACTGTCTGACGGAACCGGGCGAGACGCATCTGGGCCAGTACCTGGCGGGCACGCTCTGGTTCTACTGGGCGGGCTGCGGGCGGCTGTCCGAGGGGCGGCACTGGCTGGACCGCAGCGTCGGCCTGGACGTCGAGTTCGACGACGGTGACGTCTGCCCCGGGTTCGTCGACGAGGACACGGAGTACGGGGCCTCGCGCCTCAAGGCGCTGTGGGTGCTCGGCTACGTCGCGATCCTGCAGGGCGACACGGTGCCCGCGCTCGCCGCGCTGCAGGAGTGCCGCGAGGAGGCGGAGCGCACCGGCGACGCCACGGCGCTCGCGTACGCGGTGCACCGCACCGGGTGCCTGGCCCTGGTCACGGACGACATGCCGCGCGCCGAGGACCTGCTGCGCACCGCGCTGGCCGGCTACCGGGAGATCGGCGAGCTCAACAGCAACGTGCTGATGGGCCAGGTCGAGCTGGCGATGGCGCTCGCCTTCCAGGGCGATCTGGCGGAGGCCGTGGCGCTCTGCGCGGACGTACGACAGGTGTGCGAGGACCACGGGGAGCGCTGGACCCTCGCGTACGCGCTCTATGTGCTGGCGTACGCGCAGTGGATGGAGGGGGGTTACGCGCAGGCGCGCGGGCTGCTCGACGAGTGCCTGGCCATCGACCACGAGTTCCACGACCTGCTGGGCACGGTGCTGTCGATGGAGCTGCTCGCCCTGGTCACTCTTGAAGAGGGGGACGCCGCCGAGGCCGCGGTGCTGCAGGGGGCGGCGGCCCGGATGTGGCCGTCCGTGGGGTTGCCGTTGTTCGGCTCGGCCCACTACAACACGCCGCACGAGCGGTGCGAGACACAGGCACGGCAGGCGCTCGGCGACGCCCGCTTCGCGGAACTCGCGCGCTCGGGCGAGCAGTTGGAGCACGACGAGGCGGTGGCCCGCGCGCTGAGCCGCGGCCGGCGGCAGCGCCCGACCACGGCGGTCCCGCATCCGGCCCGCCTCGCGGAACCGGTCGGTCAGAAACGCGAACCCGCCGCCTCCCGCACCTGGAAGGGCGGGGAGACGGCGGGTTGAAACGCAGGTGAGACTACGTCCGCTCTCCCTTGCGGGAGACTCCGGTAAGGGAGATCAGCGGGCGTAGTACTCGACGACGAGCTGCTCGTCGCAGATCACGGGGATCTCCTTGCGGTTCGGGTCACGGTCCAGGCGGAAGGCCAGAGCCTTCAGGTTCACCTGGAGGTAACGCGGGGTCTCGCCGTCGGGGGCGAAGCCACCCTCACGCGCGACCTGGAACAGCGGCTTGTTGCGGCTGCGCTCGCGAACCATCACGACGTCGTCGGGACGGACACGGAACGACGGCTTGTCGACCTTGCCACCGTTGACCTCGATGTGGCCGTGGCCGACCATCTGACGGGCCTGGTAGATCGTGCGGGCGATGCCCGAACGGAGAACCAGGGCGTCGAGACGACGCTCGAGCTCGATGACCAGGGCCTCGCCGGTCTTGCCTTCGGCCTTCTTCGCGCGGTCGTAGGCGCGGGCCATCTGCTTCTCGCTCAGGTCGTACTGAGCGCGCAGACGCTGCTTCTCGAGCAGACGGACCTTGTAGTCCGAGTTCTGCTTACGGCCACGGCCGTGCTCGCCCGGCGGGTAGGGGCGGGCCTCGAAGTACTTGACGGCCTTCGGGGTCAGCGCAATGCCGAGGGCACGCGACTTCTTGACCTTGGGACGGGACTGGTTCGGCATGAACCAAACACCTCGTGTTTCTGATGTGAATACGGCTTCACCAGGGTTCGGGGAGGTCGCATCCGCAGCCCGGGAAACCCCACCGCTGTCCTTGCGGACGGCAGGGCAGCCGTTCCCAGGTCTGGGCACATACGTGCAGCACGCGAGTGGCCCACCGACCGGACTCCTGGCCCTTGCGGGCCGGGCTGGTGGTGGGCTGCCCGCGACACCTTCGACGGTGCGCGACGCTCCTGGATCTCCTGTGCCGTGCGAAGAACGCGCGGTTCGGGGGATCCGGCTTGGTGTCCCGCTCTGGTGGTGCCGGTCTCCCTTTCGGGATCCCGGGCACGGGACACAGCACTTCGGGGCAGTCTACCGGATCAGTCGGACCCCTCGCCGCCAGGGCCCCCCAGCCGCTCGCGGACCCGCTCCACCACGTCCGCGTACCGGGCCTCCGCCCCGTAGCGCGTCGGCTGGTAGTAGCGGCGGCCCGCTATCGCGTCCGGCGCGTACTGCTGGGCGGCGATGCCGCCGGGCACATCGTGCGGATACACATAGCCCTGCGCGTGGCCCAGCTTGGCGGCTCCCTTGTAGTGCCCGTCGCGCAGGTGCGCGGGCACGGCTCCGGCCAGGCCCTTGCGTACGTCCTCCATGGCGGCGCCGATCGCCGTCGTCGCCGCGTTCGACTTCGGGGCCAGGGCGAGGGCGATCGTCGCGTGGCTCAGGGTGAGCGCCGCCTCCGGGAAGCCGATCATCGCGACGGCCTGGGCGGCGGCGACGGCGGTCGGCAGGGCCGTCGGATCCGCGAGGCCGATGTCCTCGCTCGCGGAGATCATCAGGCGGCGGGCGATGAAGCGGGGGTCCTCACCGGCCTCGATCATGCGGGCCAGGTAGTGCAGCGCCGCGTCCACGTCCGAGCCGCGGATGGACTTGATGAGGGCGCTCGCCACGTCGTAGTGCTGGTCCCCGTCCCTGTCGTACGTCACCGCCGCGCGGTTCACCGACTCCTCGACGCTTTCGAGGGTGATGGTCTCCTCGCCCTTGGCGATGGCCGCGCCGGCCGCCGCCTCCAGGGCGGTGAGCGCGCGCCGGGCGTCGCCGCCGGCCACGCGCAGGATGTGCCCCTCGGCGTCCTCGGCGAGCGTCACCGCACCGGCGAGGCCGCGCTCCTCGGTGAGCGCACGCGCGAGCAGTCCGCGCAGGTCGTCGTCGGTGAGCGATTCGAGGGTGAGCAGCAGGGAGCGGGACAGGAGCGGGGAGATCACCGAGAAGTACGGATTCTCCGTGGTCGCCGCGATCAGCGTCACCCAGCGGTTCTCGACGGCGGGCAGCAGCGAGTCCTGCTGGGCCTTGCTGAAGCGGTGGATCTCGTCGAGGAAGAGGACGGTCTCCTTGCCGTGCCCGCCCATCGCGCGCCGGGCACCCTCGATGACGGCGCGCACTTCCTTGACGCCCGAGGTGATCGCGGACAGCTCCACGAACCGCTTGTTCGTCGCCTTGGACACGACGTACGCGAGCGTCGTCTTGCCGATGCCCGGCGGGCCCCAGAGGATCACCGACGAGGCGCCCGCGGGACCGGAACCGCCCTCGCCGACGAGCCGGCGCAGCGGCGAGCCCCGCTTGAGCAGGTGCTGCTGGCCGACGACCTCGTCGAGGACGCGTGGGCGCATCCGGACGGCCAGGGGGCTCGCGGTCGGGTCCTTCTCCTGGCGGTCTTCGGCTGCGGCGGTGAACAGGTCGGGTTCCACGATCAGAACCCTAAGTCACGCCACTGACAACGCCGCGGGCGCGGGCCGCTCAGGCCCAGAGCGTGGAGCCCCAGCGCGTGAAGATCAGCACGGCGATGATGCCGATGTGCAGCACCGGCAGGGCCCAGGTGAAGTCCTCGAAGAACGTCTTGACCGGGCGCGGCGCCGGCAGGAAGCCGTTGCGGATGTTGGACGACGTGACGTACCAGAACATGATGATCGTGGCGACCCAGGCGAGGCAGCACCACAGGCACAGCGCGTTGATCCGGTACAGGGACTGGAACTGCAGCCAGGACACGAAGCAGACGCCGAAGAGGCAGCCGAAGTTGAAGGTCAGCCAGTACCAGCGCGGGAACCGCGCGCGGGCCAGCAGGCTCATGCCGACGCCGATCACGATGGCGTAGGTGACGAGGCCGAGCCACGGGTTCGGGAAGCCGAAGGCCGTCGCCTGGTCGCTCTTCATGATGTTGCCGCAGGAGATGACCGGGTTCAGGGAGCAGCCCGGCGTGAAGTTCGGATCCTCGGCCAGCTTGAGCTTGTCGAGAGTGATGATCCACGAGGCGAGCAGCCCGGCCGCCCCTGTGATCACCAGAAGCAGCCCGAAGGCTCGGCTGCCACCGACGGATCGCGGTGCGGGCTCGGCACCGGCGTCACGGGAACCGGTGTCGCTTACTGTCGTCGTCTTGCTCATCACGCCGATCCGTAGGTGAGTACGCGAGTGGGTGCTGCGGTCGCGTTCATTCTGCCGCACCGGCCCCTGTGTCCACCGTTCGTTGGACATAAGCATGTACGCCCTCGGGGGCGAAAACGTTCGAGGCTCCGGAAGCGTGTTCCGGAGCCTCGAACATCAAGTGTGCAAATCCGCCTACTTCAGCTTCGCGGTGAGCACGTTCACGATCTCGTCGACCGCGACGGCGTCCTGCTCGCCCGACTCCATGTCCTTGAGCTGCACGACACCCTCGGCCAGATCCCGCTCACCGGCGACGAGCGTGAACCGCGCGCCCGACCGGTTGGCATTCTTCATGGCGCCCTTGAGGCCCTTGCCGCCGAACGAGAAGTCCGCCGAGACCCCGGCCTTGCGCAGCTCGGTCACCTTGGCGAACAGCACGCGCCGCGCCTCTTCGCCGAGCGGCACCGCGAACACGCTGGTGGTGGCGGGCAGTTCGAGCGCGACGCCCTCCGCCTCCAGGGCCAGGACCGTACGGTCCACGCCGAGCGCCCAGCCGACCGACGGCAGCGAGGGGCCGCCGATCATCTCGGACAGGCCGTCGTAGCGGCCGCCGCCGCCGACCGCGGACTGCGAGCCGAGACCGTCGTGGACGAACTCGAAGGTCGTACGGGTGTAGTAGTCCAGCCCGCGGACCAGCTTCTCGTCGTCCTCGAAGGCGACGCCCTCGGCGGTCAGCAGCTCGCGCACCTGCTCGTGGTACGCCTTGCAGGCGTCGCACAGGTAGTCGCGCAGCATCGGCGCGTCCGTGAGCTGCTTCTGCACGTCGGGCCGCTTGTCGTCGAGGACGCGCAGCGGGTTGATGTCGGCGCGGCGCAGCGTCTCCTCGTCGAGGTCGAGGCCGTGCAGGAAGTCCTGGAGCGCGGCCCGGTAGACGGGACGGCACTCCTTGTCACCGAGCGAGTTGAGCAGGATGCGGAAGTCGCGCAGGCCGAGCGAGCGGTACGCCTGGTCGGCCAGGATGATCAACTCGGCGTCCAGGGCCGGGTCCTCGGCACCGATCGCCTCGGCGCCCACCTGGGAGAAGTGCCGGTAACGGCCCTTCTGGGGGCGCTCGTAGCGGTAGTACGAGCCCGAGTACCAGAGCTTGACCGGGAGGTTGCCCGCCTTGTGGAGGTTGGCCTCCAGGGCGGCGCGCAGCACGGACGCGGTGCCCTCGGGGCGCAGCGCGAGCCTGTCGCCGCCCTTGGTCTCGAAGGCGTACATCTCCTTGGTGACGATGTCGGTGGACTCGCCGACACCGCGCGCGAAGAGCTCGACGTTCTCAAAGCCGGGCGTCTCTACGTAGCCGTAGCCGGAGTTCCGCAGCGGGGCGGAGATCGCCTCACGGACCGCGAGATACGTCGCGGAGTCCGGCGGAAGCAGGTCGTAGGTGCCCTTGGGGGCCTGGAAGGTACTCACGGGAGGTTCTCGTCACATTCCTCGTCGGGGAGCCTCGGTGGAGGGTCCCTGGCCGGCGGCCACCTGCCGCAGATACGGGTTGGTGGCGCGCTCCTGGCCGATGGTCGTCTGGGAGCCGTGTCCGGACAGCACCACGGTCGAGTCGTCGAGCGGCAGGCACACACGGCCCAGCGATTCGAGCATGTCGTCCATGGAGCCACCGGGAAGGTCGGTGCGTCCGATGGAGCCGGCGAAGAGCAGATCGCCCGAGAAGAAGACGGACGGGATGTCCGCCGCCTCGGGCATCTGGAAGGTCACCGACCCCTTGGTATGGCCCGGCGCGTGCGCGACGCCGAAGTCGAGCCCGGCGAGCTTCAGCTGCGCGCCGTCGGACAGCTCCCGCACGTCGTCCGGCTCCCCCACGGACAGCTCGCCCATCAACGGCATGCCGATGGAGCGGCCGATGCCCTTCTCCGGATCGCTCATCATGTAGCGGTCGTCGGGGTGGATCCAGGCCGGGACGTCGTGCGCCCCGCAGACCGGGACGACCGAGGCGACATGGTCGATGTGCCCGTGCGTGAGGACGACCGCCACCGGCTTGAGGCGGTGCTTCTTGAGCGCTTCCTCGACTCCTTGAGCGGCCTGGTGGCCGGGGTCGATGATCACGCACTCCTCACCCGCGGCAGGGGCAACCAGATAACAGTTGGTGCCCCAGGCTCCGGCGGGGAACCCGGCAATCAGCACGTTCGTCCTTCGTATGTCGTCGAAACGGAATGCGGCGGATCAGAGCCTACCGGCGCGGCCGATTCCACAGCGAACCCATATACGGTACGGGGCACTATCAGGGGCCCGAAGAAGGTCACGAGACGTACGAGGAGAAGACCCGGTGGTCAGCAAGGATCAGCGGCAGCGTCAGCTCGCCCGGGAGAAGTTCCTGCGCCAGCAGCAGCGGCGCGAGTCCGCTCGACGCAAGGCGCGCACCCGCAACACCGTGATCGCATCCGTGCTCGCGGTGGCCGTCCTCGGCACGGGCGGCGCATACGCCGCCGGGGCCTTCAGCGGTGACGGCAAGAAGGACACCTCCGACGCGGCGGCGAGCCCGTCCGCCTCGCCGAGCAAGAAGGCGTCGGAGCCCAAGATGGCGATCGACAAGAAGGCCACGTACGACATGGCCTTCAAGACGAGTGCCGGTGACATCACGGTCGCCATGGACGCGGCGAAGACCCCGCACACCGTGAACTCGTTCAAGCACCTCGCGGACAAGGGCTTCTTCGACGGGACGAAGTGCCACCGCCTCACCACCAAGGGCATCTACGTCCTGCAGTGCGGCGACCCCGAGGGCACCGGCGCGGGCGGCCCCGGCTACACGATCCCCGACGAGGGTCTGGACGGGCTCGGCAAGCCGGCCAAGGACGGCTCGGTGACCTACAAGGCGGGCACGGTCGCGATGGCCAACACGGGGCAGCCGGACTCCGGCGGCAGCCAGTTCTTCCTTGTCTACAAGGACAGCAAGCTGACGCCTACGTACACGCCCGTCGGCACGATGGACGCCAAGGGCCTCAAGGTCGTCAAGGATGTCGCCGCGAAGGGCGTCACCGGCGGCTCGGAGGACGGGGCGCCCAAGGAGGCCGTCAAGGTGAGCAAGGCGACGGTCACCAAGAAGTGAGGCCACAGGGCCGCCCCACGCGCGCGTAGGCACGGAATTGAGCCGCGCTGAGTGCGGACAGTGGGGTGGCCGGTCGCCTAGATTGGCTTCGTGCGGCGCGGATTCGAGCCGCGTTGTGGAGGGCGGGCCGGGCCCGCCGGGAAACTGTGGACGATGCCCAGGGGCGAGACACCCCGCGCAGGCATCATGTGGAGGAGGCGCTGTGAGCAGCGACCCGTGGGGCCGCGTCGACGAGACGGGGACCGTGTACGTGCGTTCGGCCGACGGCAGCGAGCGAGAGGTCGGTTCGTGGAAGGCGGGGTCTCCTGACGAGGCCCTGGCCTACTTCAAGCGCAAGTACGACGGCCTGGTCGTCGAGATCGGGCTCCTCGAACGCCGGGTGAAGACGACCGACCTGTCGGCCAAGGACGCCATGACGGCGATCGAGCACCTGCGTGAGCAGGTCACGGACGCCCACGCGATCGGCGACCTGGAAGCGCTCGGCAAGCGGCTCGACAAGCTGGTGGAGAGCGTCGAGGCGCGCCGCGAGGAGCGCAAGGTCCAGAAGGCCAAGCAGTCCGACGAGGCGCGGCACTCCAAGGAGGCGCTGGTCGTCGAGGCGGAGGAGCTGGCCCAGTCCGAGCAGTGGCGGGCGGCCGGCGAGCGGCTGCGCGCGCTGGTGGACACCTGGAAGGGCCTGCCGCGCCTGGACCGCAAGTCGGACGACGAGCTGTGGCACCGCTTCTCGCACGCCCGCTCGGCGTTCTCCAAGCGCCGCAAGGCGCACTTCGCCTCGCTGGACGCGCAGCGCGAGGAGGCCCGCAAGACCAAGGAGAAGCTGGTCGCGGAGGCCGAGTCGCTGTCGAACTCGACGGACTGGGGCGCCACGGCGGCCCGTTACCGCGACCTGATGACGGACTGGAAGGCCGCGGGCCGCGCGCAGCGCGAGCACGAGGACGACCTGTGGAACCGCTTCCGCGGCGCCCAGGACGTCTTCTTCGCGGCCCGCAGCGCGGTGTTCGCCGAGCGCGACGCCGAGCAGGGCGAGAACCTCAAGCTCAAGGAGGTGCTCGCCGACGAGGCCGAGAAGCTGCTGCCGATCGGGGACCTGAAGTCGGCACGCGCCGCGTTCCGTTCGATCAACGAGCGGTGGGAGGCCATCGGTCACGTCCCGCGGGACGCCCGCCCGAAGGTCGAGGGCCGGATGCACACCGTGGAGCGCGCCATCCAGGAGTCCGAGGAAGCCGAGTGGCGCCGCACGAACCCGGAGGCACGCGCGCGTGCGGAGGGCCTCACCGGCCAGCTGCAGGCGGCGGTCGACAAGCTGAGCGGTCAGGTCGAGCAGGCGCGCACGCAGGGCAACAACGCGAAGGCGGACAAGCTCCAGAGGGAACTGGACGGCCGTCAGGCGCTGTTGGACCAGGCGGTGAAGGGGCTGCACGAGTTCGGAGGGTGACGGACTCTCCTACGTAGAGGGGCCCCGGCACTTGGTGCCGGGGCCCCTCTACGTAGTTGATGACTATGGCCGTCGCGCCGACGTCACCCGGTACACGTCGTACACGCCCTCGACCCCGCGTACCGCCTTCAGGACGTGGCCCAGGTGCTTCGGGTCGCCCATCTCGAACGTGAAGCGGGAGGTGGCCACCCGGTCGCGGGACGTCTGTACCGCCGCGGACAGGATGTTCACGTGCTGGTCCGACAGGACCCGGGTCACGTCGGACAGGAGCCGCGAGCGGTCCAGCGCCTCGACCTGTATGGCGACCAGGAAGACGGACGACTGGGTGGGCGCCCACTCGACCTCGAGGATGCGCTCCGGCTCGCGGGACAGCGAGTCGACGTTGACGCAGTCGCTGCGGTGAACCGATACGCCACTGCCGCGCGTGACGAAGCCGATGATCGGGTCGCCGGGCACCGGCGTGCAGCAGCGCGCCAGCTTCACCCAGACGTCGTCGACGCCCTTGACCACCACGCCCGGGTCCGCGTTCGAACGGCGCTTGGAGCGGCCGCGCGAGGGCGGTGCGCTCTCGGCGATGTCCTCGTTGGCGGCCTCCTCGCCGCCGAGCGCCTGCACGAGCTTCTGCACGACGGACTGCGCCGTGACATGGCCCTCGCCGATGGCGGCGTACAGGGACGAGATGTCCGGGTAGCGCATCTCGTGCGCGAGCGTCACGAGCGAGTCGCCCGTCAGGATCCGCTGGATCGGCAGGTTCTGCTTGCGCATGGCGCGCGCGATGGCGTCCTTGCCCTGCTCGATCGCCTCTTCGCGGCGCTCCTTGGAGAACCAGGCCCGGATCTTGTTCCGCGCACGCGGCGACTTCACGAAGCCCAGCCAGTCGCGGGACGGGCCCGCGCCCTGCGCCTTGGAGGTGAAGACCTCCACCAGGTCGCCGTTGTCCAGCGTCGATTCGAGCGGTACGAGCCGCCCGTTGACGCGTGCTCCTATGGTCCGGTGGCCGACCTCCGTGTGGACCGCGTACGAGAAGTCCACCGGTGTCGCCCCGGCCGGGAGCGCTATGACGTCGCCCTTCGGCGTGAACACGAAGACCTCGTTGCGCGACAGGTCGAAGCGCAGGGACTCCAGGAACTCGCCCGGGTCCTCGGTCTCCTTCTGCCAGTCGAGCAGCTGGCGCAGCCACGCCATGTCGTTGAGGTGGTCGTCCTTGCCGCCCTTGCCGGAGGACTTGGGCACGTCGGTGCGCACCTTGGAGGCGCCGGCGGACGGCTCCTGCTTGTACTTCCAGTGCGCGGCGATGCCGTACTCGGCGCGGCGGTGCATGTCGAACGTACGGATCTGGAGCTCGACGGGCTTGCCGCTGGGGCCGATCACCGTCGTGTGCAGCGACTGGTACATGTTGAACTTGGGCATCGCGATGTAGTCCTTGAACCGCCCCGGAACCGGGTTCCAGCGGGCGTGGACGGTGCCCAGTGCCGCGTAGCAGTCGCGGACCGTGTCGACGAGGACGCGGATGCCCACCAGGTCGTAGATCTCCGCGAAGTCACGGCCGCGGACGATCATCTTCTGGTAAACGCTGTAGTAGTGCTTCGGGCGGCCTGTGACGGTCGCCTTGATGCGGGCCGCGCGCAGGTCGGACTGCACCTCGTCGGTCACTATGGCCAGGTACTCGTCGCGCTTGGGCGCGCGCTCGGCCACGAGCCGCACGATCTCGTCGTACATCTTGGGGTAGAGGATCGCGAACGCGAGGTCCTCCAGCTCCCACTTGATGGTGTTCATGCCCAGGCGGTGCGCCAGCGGAGCGTAGATCTCCAGCGTCTCGCGGGCCTTCTTCTCCTGCTTCTCGCGCTTGAGGTAGCGCATGGTGCGCATGTTGTGCAGGCGGTCGGCGAGCTTGATGACCAGGACGCGCGGGTCCTTGGCCATGGCGACGACCATCTTGCGCACGGTCTCGGCCTGCGCGGCCTCGCCGAACTTGACCTTGTCCAGCTTGGTGACGCCGTCGACGAGCAGGGCGACCTGGTCGCCGAAGTCGCGCTTGAGGGTGTCCAGGCCGTACTCGGTGTCCTCGACCGTGTCGTGGAGGAGCCCGGCCATGAGCGTCGCCGGGTCCATGCCGAGCTCGGCGAGGATCGTCGTCACCGCGAGCGGGTGCGTGATGTACGGGTCGCCGCTCTTGCGCTTCTGACCGCGGTGCCAGCGCTCGGCGACCTGGTAGGCGCGCTCGACCTGGCGCAGCGTGGACGTCTCGATCTTCGGGTCGTTGCTGCGCACTATCCGCAGCAGCGGCTCCAGGACCGGGTTGTACGGGTTCGAGCGCTGCACGCCGAGGCGGGCCAGGCGGGCTCGGACGCGGTTGGAGGAGCCGGAGCGCGAGGCCGGCTGGTTCGTGGCCGCGCGGATCGCCGGCGGGGGTGTGGGGCGCGGCTGGTTGGTCGGGGGCTTGGTGCGCGGCTGCTCGGCCGCCGTGCCGCTCGGCGGCGCAGGCCTCGCCGGCTTCGCGTCCTTCTCGGGCGTGCCGGAAGGAGCCGCGGCGCGAGTGGCCTGTTCGTCATGCGTGGCGGCGGAGAGTGGCTTGGCCTCGTCTGGCAACGGCGCTCCTCGTGCGCGACGGGTCCCCCGTTCAGGTCCCGGAGAGCCCATGGTATCGATCCGGCGTCCTCGGCTCGCCCTGGGCTGCTGGGACGCCTTCGTACTGGTGAAACACCAGAGGCGGGCACCGGATTCCTCCGGGCCCGCCGCCGAGGCTGTGAACTGCGGTTTTATACCACAAGCAGGGCGTCGAGCGGCGCGCCCTGGAGGGCGGATTCCAGTCGTCCTCGGCCCGGCAGAAAACCCAGCTCCATGAGGACGGCGCAGCCCGCGACCTCTGCGCCCGCACGGCGGATCAGGTGCACCGCGGCCTCGGCGGTGCCGCCGGTGGCCAACACGTCGTCGATCACCATGACGCGGTCGTCGGCGCCGAGGTCCTCGGCGTGCACCTCGATCTCGGCGGAGCCGTACTCCAGGTCGTACGACTGCGTGAGCGTCGCACCGGGGAGCTTGCCCGCCTTGCGTACGGGGATGAAGCCGAGGCCCGCACGGATCGCGACGGGGGCGCCCAGGATGAAGCCGCGCGCCTCCAGGCCGACGATCTTCGTGGCGCCGTTACGGACGCAGAGCTCCGCGAGCGTGTCGGTGAGGGCCGTGAAGGCCGCCGGGTCCGCGAGCAGCGGGGTGATGTCCTTGAAAAGGACGCCGGGCTCCGGATAGTCCTGCACATCGCGGATGCGGCTGAGGAGCAGCTCCTTGATGTCGGTCATTTCTGCACCTCAGCGAGTATATGAAGAGTTTTTCCGGGAGATTCGACCGCTTTGCGGCGACCGCCAACCCTAGCAGTCGCCGCTGTCGACGAACGCCAAGGGCGCCAGGGCCCCGAAGGCTCCTGGCGCCCTTGTGGCGACGGTGAAGGACTGGCTCAGCGGCGCTTGCCCGAGGGGCGGCCGCGGCCGCGGTTACGGGCCGGCTGGTTGCGCGGTCCCGAAGCAGCGGAACCGGCGCCCGCGGGGGCGGCGTCCTCCGGCTCGGCCTCCGTGCCCGGCGAGCCGTCGGCCTGGTGGCCCACGACGGCCTCATCGGCCTTCGCCGAGGCGGCGGCCCGCTTGGCGAGCACCCGCTTCTTGAGCGCCTTCATCTTCGGGTCGCGCTCCTTGAGGTCGGCGACCAGCGGAGTGGCGATGAAGATCGACGAGTACGCACCGGCGGCGAGGCCCACGAAGAGCGACAGCGAGATGTCGTTCAGCATGCCCGCGCCGAGGAAGCCGCCGCCGATGAACAGCAGGCCGCCGACCGGGAGGAGCGCCACGATCGTGGTGTTGATCGAGCGGACCAGGGTGCTGTTGATCGACCGGTTGGCGACCTCGCTGTACGTGAAGCGGGTCTGCTTCTCCAGGCCCTTCGTCTGTTCCTTGAGGGAGTCGAAGACGACGACCGTGTCGTAGAGCGAATAACCAAGGATCGTCAACAGACCGATCACCGTGCCCTGGGTGACCTCGAAGCCCACCAGCGCGTAGATCCCGACCGTGATCGTGATGTCGTGGATGAGCGCGACGAGTGCCGCGAGCGCCATCCGCCACTCGAAGGCGATCGCCAGATAGATCACGACGAGGACCATGAAGATGGCCAGGCCCTGCCATGCTTTGTTGGCGATCGAGGCGCCCCAACTGGGGCCCACCAGGTCGGCGTTGATGTCGTCGGCCTTGATGTCCATGTCCTTGGACAGCTCGGCCTTGATCTGGTCCGACTTGGCGGTGTCGACGCCCGCGACCTGGATGCGCAGACCGCCCGAGCCGAGCTCCTGCACCACGGCCGGGTGGCCCGAGGCCTCCGCCGCGTACTCCTCGGCCTTCTGGGCCGAGACGCTGGTCTTGGGCGTCGTGAAGATCGCGCCGCCCTCGAACTCGATGCCCATGTTCAGGCCGCGCACCGTCAGGCCGAGGATGGCCGCGATGGTGATCAGGATCGAGACGCCGTACCAGATCTTGCGCTTCCCGATGAAGTCGTACCCGACATCACCGCGATACAGCTTGGCGCCGAGATTGCCCAGCTTCGACATCTCACGCCTCCTTCGGGTCGACAGGGCGGGTGGCGCGGCGGGTGCGACGCAGCGGAGGCTGCACGCCGAGGCGCTTCGGGTCGAGGCCGGACCACTTGTGCCCGCCGGTGAAGAACTTGGTGCGGGCCAGGGCCGTCATCAGCGGCTTGGTGAAGAGGAAGACCACGACGACGTCGAGCAGGGTGGTCAGGCCGAGCGTGAACGCGAAGCCCTGCACCTTGCCGACGGTCACGATGTAGAGCACCGCGGCCGCGAGGAACGACACGAAGTCCGAGACCAGGATGGTGCGTCGGGCCCGCGGCCAGGCGCGCTCCACCGCGGGGCGCACGGTGCGTCCCTCTCTGATCTCGTCCCGGATTCGCTCGAAGTACACGATGAACGAGTCCGCGGTGATACCGATCGCCACGATGGCACCACAGACGGCCGGCAGGTTCAGCGCGAAGCCGATGGCCGGGCCGAGCAGCGTCATCAGGGTGTACGTGAGGATGCCGGAGGTGAGCAGCGAGGCGAGGGCGACGATCGACAGGCCCCGGTAGTAGACCACCAGGTAGATGATGACCAGCGCGAGGCCGATGGCGCCCGCGATCAGGCCGGCGTTGAGCTGCTCACCGCCGAGCGCGGCGGTCACCGAGGTGACGCTCTGCTCGTGGAAGGTCAGCGGCAGGGCGCCGTAGGACAGCACGTTCGCGAGGTCCTGGGCGGACTCCTGGGTGAAGGAGCCGGAGATCTCGGCGTTCTGGCTCAGGGTGGAGCTGACGCTGGGGGCGGAGACCACGTCGCCGTCGAGCACGATGGCGAACTGGTTCATCGGCGACTGCTGGCTCTTGAGCTTGCTGGTCGTCGCGGCGAACTTCTTCGATCCGGAAGCCCGTGAACTCCATGTTCACGACCCACTGGCCGTTCTGCTGGTTGATGGTCGCCTGGGACTTCTTGACGTCCTTGCCGCCCACCTCGGACGGGCCGAGAACGTACTTCTGCCACTGGCCCTGGCTCTGCCCGCAGGCAATGATCGGGTCGGAGGACTTCGCGCCCTCGTTGATCTTTGTGCGGGCGGCCTTGTCCGTGCAGTCGAGCTGCATGAACTTCTTCTGCAGCGCGGCGGTCGCCGGGTCCGTGCTGGCGCTCGGGGTCGCCTGGGCGTCGTCGCCGGTCTTCGCGGAGGCGCTCGGCGTCGCGTCGGCCTTGAGGCTGTCGGTGACGGCGCGGCCCTGCGTCGTGGCGCTCGGGGACGGCTTGGCCGTCGACGTGTCGGTCGCCTTGTCCGAGCCGGTGGTCTTGTCGGTCGCCTTGCCGCCGGTCGAGGCGCTCGGGGACGGGGTGGCCGACTTGTCACCCTTGCCGGCCGGCTGGCCGGAGGTCATCGTGAGCACCGGACGGAAGTAGAGCTGCGCGGTCGTACCGACCTGCTCGCGAGCCTGCTTCTCGTTCGTCCCTCGCGGGATGTTGACGATGATGTTGCTCTTGCCCTGCGTCTGGACCTCGGCCTCGGAGACACCCATGCCGTTGACACGGCGGTTGATGATGTCCGCCGCCGTGTCCATGTTGGTCTTGTTGATCGCGTTGGGCTTGCCCGGCTCGTTCTTGGCCTCCAGCGTGATGCTGGTGCCGCCCGCGAGGTCGATACCAAGGCGCGGGGTGAACGTGCCGGAGGCGAACATCCCCCCGACGAGCGCGACCATGATGATCACGATCAGGCCCAGGGCGCGCCCGGGCTTCGACTGGGCACCTGCCCCTCGGCTGTTCTTAGGTGTGGCCACCTTCTCGTACTCCCTCTCCATCCGCCCGGCATCGGGGTTGGGTGCCCAGGCGGCCATGAAATGGTCGAGAGTCCGCGCGGGTCACGCACGAACAGGAACCGCGGGGCACATCGAGCGGACGCCCCACGGTTCCGGCCGTACTACTTCGCGTCGGACTCGCCGTCGGTCTTCTTCGCCTCGGCGTCGTCGGCCTTGGAAGCCTTCTCGGCCTTCTCGGCCTCGGCAGCCTCGGCGTCCTCGGCAGGCTCGTCCTTCTTGCCGAGGTCGATGCGCGAGTCGTCAGCGGCGGCGGTCTCGTCGGTCTCGGTGAGGGAAGAGGCGTCGTCGGGCACGACGGCGTCGTTGGTCAGTTCGTCATCATCAACGACTTCCTCGCCGTGAACGATGCGGTTGTACTCGTCATCGGTGAGCACGGCGCCGATGGCGTTCTTCGCGAACATGAGGTGGACCCCGGGGCCGGCGTCGAGGAGCACGGCGTCGTCGTGGACCTCCTTGACCGTGCCGTACATGCCCCCGATCGTGCGGACGCCGGAGCCGGGCTGCATCTCATTGCGCATGTCCGCGGCTTGCTTCTGCTTCTTCTTGGCAGACCGGGTCATCAGGAACATGGCCCCGATGAGCACAATGAACGGGAGGAGGGTCACAGGACTCACGGGTAGGAACTTCCTTCATTCGGCCGCGACGAAGAGCAGCCGTATCGATGATGGGGTATTGCGCCGTCGTAAAGGCGACGTCGGCGGAGTCTAAGCGAGTCCGCACTGTGGGAACAACGCTCAGCGTGGCACCGGGGTTCCAGCTCCCGCGAGTACGCGCGCCGTCATGCCCCGAAGAGGTCAGGTTGTCCGCCTGCCCCAGGTCTCCCTTGGGGTGCGGTGAGTCCCAGGTGGGCCCACGCGGCGGGAGTCGCCACACGTCCCCTGGGGGTGCGCGCCAGGAGTCCCTCCCTGACGAGGAAGGGCTCGGCGACCTCTTCCACCGTCTCACGCTCCTCCCCCACGGCGACGGCCAGTGTCGAAAGTCCCACAGGCCCACCGCTGAACAGCTTGAGCAGGGCTTCGAGCACGGCGCGGTCCAGGCGGTCGAGGCCGCGACCGTCCACTTCGTAGACGCCGAGCGCGACGGACGCGATGTCCCTGTTGATCTGTCCGTCGGCCTTGACCTGCGCATAGTCACGGACGCGGCGCAGCAGGCGGTTGGCGATGCGGGGGGTGCCGCGGGCGCGCCCGGCGATCTCGGCGGCACCCGCCGTGTCGATCTCCACATCGAGGAGGCTCGCCGAGCGGTGGATCACCCGCTCGAGCTCGGGGGGCCCGTAGAACTCCATGTGCGCGGTGAAGCCGAAGCGGTCGCGCAGCGGCGGCGGCAGCAGCCCCGCGCGCGTGGTCGCGCCGACGAGGGTGAAGGGCGGCAGCTCCAGCGGGATGGCGGTGGCGCCGGGGCCCTTGCCGACGATGACGTCGACCCGGAAGTCCTCCATCGCCATGTAGAGCATCTCCTCGGCTGGCCGCGACATCCGGTGGATCTCGTCGAGGAAGAGGACCTCGCCCTCCTGGAGCGAGGAGAGGATCGCCGCGAGGTCGCCCGCGTGCTGGATCGCGGGGCCGGAGGTGATCCGGATCGGGGCGCCCATCTCGGCCGCGATGATCATGGAGAGGGTGGTCTTGCCGAGGCCGGGGGCGCCGGAGAGCAGGACGTGGTCGGCGGTGGCCCCGCGCACGCGGGCGGCGCGCAGGACCAGGTCGAGCTGCTCCCTGACCCTCTCCTGACCGATGAACTCACCCAGGTCCTTGGGACGCAGGGCCGCCTCTACGGCCTGGTCCTCATGGTCGGCGGACGCACCAACGAGCCGGTCGGCCTGCGGCGTCGCGGCGTCTTCGGTGGTCTCGTCCCAGTTCATGTGTGGTGCCTCGCGTTACGGGTGGGTGCGGGTGGTGGGGCGGTCGGCTAGCGGGTGCGGTTGAGGGTCTGCAGGGCCGCCTTCAGGAGCCGGCCCACCTGCGGCGTGCCGTCCGTGGCCTCGGCCTGCGGGGCGACCGCGTCGACCGCCTCGTCGGCCTCGCGGGTGGCGTAGCCGAGGCCGATCAGTGCGGCGTGCAACTGCTCGCGCCAGCCGCTGGTGACGGCCGTACCGATGGCCGGGCCGCCCGTGCCGAGCGGCTCGCCGAGCCGGTCCTTCAGTTCGAGGAGCAGCTTCTGGGCGCCTTTCTTACCGATGCCGGGGACGGCCGTGAGCGACTTCTCGTCACCCGTGGAGACCGCTCTGCGCAGCGCGTCCGGGCTGTGCACGGCGAGCATCGCCTGCGCCAGGCGCGGGCCGACGCCGCTCGCCGTCTGCAGCAGCTCGAACGTCTGCTTCTCGTCGTCGTCCACGAAGCCGTACAGGGTGAGCGAGTCCTCGCGCACGACGAGGGAGGTGGCGAGCTTGGCCTGCTGGCCGATACGCAGCGTGGACAGCGTGTTCGGCGTGCACTGGAGGGCCATGCCGACACCGCCCACCTCGACCACCGCGGCGTCGGGGGCGAGGGCGGCGACGGGGCCGCTGACGAAGGCGATCATGCGGTACGGCCTTTCGGTGCGTTCGATGCGTGCGATGCGTTCGGTGCGTGGGAAGCGCGGGTGGCTTGGGAGGTCCTGGACGCCTGGGCCGCGTGCTGTGCCACGGCCTGCTGCAGTCGGTTCTGCGCGGGGGCGCGCCAGATGTGGCAGATGGCGAGGGCGAGCGCATCGGCCGCGTCGGCCGGCTTGGGCGGCGCGTCGAGCCTCAGCAGGCGCGTCACCATGGCGCCCACCTGCGCCTTGTCCGCGCGGCCCGTGCCGGTGACGGCGGCCTTGACCTCGCTGGGCGTGTGCAGCGCCACGGGGATGCCGCGGCGCGAGGCGCACAGCATGGCGACGGCGCTGGCCTGGGCGGTGCCCATCACCGTACTGACGTTGTGCTGGCTGAACACCCGCTCCACGGCGAGGACTTCGGGCCTGTGCTCGTCGAGCCACTGCTCGATGCCCTGCTCGATGGCGACGAGGCGGTGCCCCAACTCGGCGTCCGCGGGCGTCCGGACGACCCCGACGCCGCGCATCGTCAGCGGCCGTCCCGCGATCCCCTCGACCACGCCGACACCGCACCGGGTGAGACCCGGGTCCACCCCGAGAACGCGCACGACTGCCCCCAACCTTCGATCGCCTGTTTGTGCAGGCTATCGGGTGCCACTGACAAAGCGGCGGGCCGACGGGGTGTGTCCCATCGGCCCGCCGCTGATGTCACGTCAGGCGTCGACCTTCTCCATGACCTCGTCGGAGACGTCGAAGTTGGCGAAGACGTTCTGCACGTCGTCGCTGTCCTCGAGCGCGTCGATGAGCTTGAAGATCTTGCGCGCGCCCTCCTCGTCCAGCTCGACCTGCATGGTCGGGACGAAGTTGGCGTCCGCCGAGTCGTAGTCGATCCCGGCCTCCTGGAGCGCGGTGCGGACCGCGACCAGGTCGGTGGCCTCGGAGAGCACCTCGAAGGACTCACCCAGGTCGTTGACCTCCTCGGCGCCCGCGTCGAGCACGGCACCCAGGACGTCGTCCTCGGACAGCTCGCCCTTGGGGACGACCACGACGCCCTTGCGGTTGAAGAGGTACGAGACCGAACCGGGGTCGGCCATGTTGCCGCCGTTGCGGGTCATGGCGACACGGACGTCGGAGGCGGCACGGTTGCGGTTGTCGGTGAGGCACTCGATGAGCACCGCGACACCGTTCGGGCCGTAGCCCTCGTACATGATCGTCTCGTAGTCGGCGCCGCCGGCCTCGAGGCCGCCGCCGCGCTTGACCGCGGAGTCGATGTTCTTGTTCGGGACCGAGCTCTTCTTGGCCTTCTGGATGGCGTCGACGAGCGTCGGGTTTCCATCGGGGTCGATGCCGCCGGAGCGCGCCGCAACCTCGATGTTCTTGATCAGCTTCGCGAAGAGCTTGCCGCGCTTGGCGTCGACCACGGCCTTCTTGTGCTTCGTCGTAGCCCATTTAGAGTGGCCGGACATCTGCCTGTCTCCTTCGCGTAACCAACTTTACGAACGCCAGAGATCCTACAAGGAACCCGAAGCGCCCCTCGCCCGCACCATATCCACGAACAGGGCGTGGATCCGGTGGTCCCCCGTGAGTTCCGGGTGGAAGGACGTCGCGAGGGCGTCGCCCTGGCGCACGGCCACGATGTGTCCCTCGTACTCGGCGAGCACCTCCACCTCGGCGCCCACGGACTCCACCCAGGGAGCCCGGATGAAGACGCCCTCGACAGGCTCGCCCTCGACGCCCCGGACGTCGACCGCCGCTTCGAAGGACTCGTTCTGCCGCCCGAAGGCGTTGCGCCGCACGATCATGTCGATGCCGCCGATGGTCTCCTGGCCCGAGCGCGGGTCGAGGATCTTGTCGGCGAGCATGATCAGGCCGGCGCACGTCCCGTAGACGGGCAGACCGTCACGCACGCGCGCGCGAAGGGGCTCCATCAGGCCGAAGAGGTGGGCCAGCTTCGAGATGGTGGTCGACTCGCCGCCGGGGATCACGAGGCCGTCGATCTCGGCCAGTTCTTCGGGGCGCCGCACGGGTCTGGCCACGGCGTCGGACGCGGCCAGGGCGACGAGGTGCTCCCGCACGTCGCCCTGGAGCGCGAGCACTCCGACCACGGGAGTGGTCATCACCAGCCCCGGTTCGCGTAGCGCTCGCCTTCGGGCAGCGTGTCGCAGTTGATGCCGACCATGGCCTCGCCGAGGTTGCGGGACGCCTCCGCGATGATCTTCGGGTCGTCGAAGAAGGTGGTGGCCTTCACGATGGCGGCGGCGCGCTTGGCCGGGTCGCCGGACTTGAAGATGCCCGAGCCGACGAAGACGCCCTCGGCGCCGAGCTGGCGCATCAGCGCCGCGTCGGCGGGGGTGGCGACGCCACCGGCGGAGAACAGCACGACCGGCAGCTTGCCGAGCTCGGCGACCTCCTTGACCAGCTCGTACGGGGCGCGCAGGTCCTTGGCGGCGGCGTACAGCTCGTTGTTGTCGAAGCCGCGCAGCTTGGCGATCTCGTGCTTGATCTGGCGCATGTGGCGGACGGCCTCGACGACGTTGCCGGTGCCGGCCTCACCCTTGGAGCGGATCATCGCGGCGCCCTCGGCGATGCGGCGCAGGGCCTCGCCCAGGTTGGTGGCGCCACAGACGAACGGGGTCGTGAAGGCGAACTTGTCGCTGTGGTTGACCTCGTCGGCCGGGGTGAGCACCTCGGACTCGTCGATGTAGTCGACGCCGAGGGACTGCAGCACCTGGGCCTCTACGAAGTGACCGATGCGGGACTTGGCCATCACCGGGATCGAGACGGCGCCGATGATGCCCTCGATCATGTCCGGGTCGGACATCCGGGCCACGCCGCCGTCCTTACGGATGTCGGCCGGAACCCGCTCCAGGGCCATCACGGCGACGGCGCCGGCGTCCTCGGCGATCTTCGCCTGCTCGGGCGTGACGACGTCCATGATGACGCCACCCTTGAGCTGCTCGGCCATGCCTCGCTTGACGCGGGCGGTGCCGGTGGCGGTGTTTTCAGAAGTGGACACGGGTGACCTCACTCGGTGAAGAAGGCTCTTTCAGCACTGAGGAAACCTCTGGGGAGCAGGCCACTACAAGGGCCAATGGGTAGCCGGTGGCTCCTTTTGGCCTGGGAACTAGTGGGTGGCCCGGTCGGCCAGCGCCGCCGGCGGCTCGTCGTCCATCTCGAAGGCCAGCGGGAACGGGGCGTGCCCGGCGAGCCGGAACCAGCGGACCGTGCGGTGGCGGCGCAGCGCGCGGGCCGCGCGCACGGCGTCGTTGTGGAAGCGGCGGGCCATGGGGACGCGGCGGACCGCCTGGGCGAGCTCCTCAGCGGCCTCGTCACCGCCGGGGGCCTCGCGGACCACCCCGACCTGGTCGGGCTCGCTGAAGATCGCCCTGAGCGCCTGGCTGAGCTCGCTCTCCGCGACCTCGCGCTGCTCCTCCTCGGCCTGGCGCGCGGCGTGTGCCGCCTCGTACAGCACGATCGACGCGGCCGGGTCGAGCACGCCCGACGTGGCCAGTTCCTGGGCGACCGAGGCGCGGCGCAGGAGTTGGGCGTCGAGGGCGGCGCGGGCCGCGTCGATTCGGGCGTGCAGGCGGTCGAGCCTTCCTGCGGTCCAGCTCAGATAGAGCCCGATCGCGAAGAGGGCTACGGCGATCCAGATGAGGGTGACGGTCACGGGCGGCAAGGCTACCGGGGTCGCGGCGGGCGTCAGTCCCGCGCCAGCCCGAAGCGCGCCCTGAGGCCCGTCCGCTCGTCCGTCGCCACAGCGGCCGCGCCCTGGGTCACCGTCTCGTAGACCGAGAGGATGTCAGCGGCGACCGTGGACCAGTCGAAGCGGCGGACGTGCTTGCTGCCACGCGCGCGTAGTTCGGCACGGCGGTCCGGGTCGCCCAAGAGGCGCAGGGCCGCGACGGAGAGGTCGTCCGCGTCCTCGTTGGTGAAGAGTTCGCCTGCCGCGCCCTGGTCGAGGACCTGGGCGAAGGCGTCCAGGTCGGAGGCGAGTACGGGTGCGCCCGCCGACATCGCCTCGACGAGGATGATGCCGAAGCTCTCGCCTCCGGTGTTGGGCGCGACGTACACGTCGACGCTCGCCAGCAGGCGCGCCTTGTCCTCGTCGCTGACCATGCCGAGGAACTCGACGCGGTCGCGCATCTCCTTGGGCAGCGAGGCCACCGCCTCGTCCTCGTCGCCCCGCCCCGCGACCAGGAGCCGGGTCTGCGGGCGCTCCGCGAGGATCTTCGGCAGCGCCTTCATGAGCACCGGCAGGCCCTTGCGGGGCTCGTCGATGCGGCCGACGAAGCCGATCGTGTCACCCTGCCACTCGGGCTTGGGTTCGGCCCGCGCGAAGAAGTCGACGTCGACGCCGTTCGGGATGGTGACCGCGTCGCCGCCCAGGTGCTCGACCAACGTACGGCGCGCGTACTCGCTCACCGCGATGCGCGCGCTGATCTTCTCCAGGGCGGGCTGCAGGATCGGATACGCGGCGATCATGGCGCGCGAGCGCGGGTTGGACGTGTGGAAGGTCGCGACGATCGGGCCCTGCGCGGCCCAGCAGGTCAGGAGGCCCAGCGACGGGGACGCCGGTTCGTGGATGTGGATCACGTCGAACGTGCCGTCGTGCAGCCACCTGCGTACGCGCGCGGCGCTCAGGAAACCGAAGTTCAGGCGCGCCACCGAGCCGTTGTACGGCACGGGAACCGCGCGGCCCGCCGACACGACGTACGGCTGCAGCGGGGTCTCGTCGTCCGCGGGGGCGAGGACGGACACCTCGTGCCCCAGGGCGATGAGGTGCTCCGCCAGATCGCGGATGTGGAACTGGACGCCGCCCGGCACGTCCCAGGAGTACGGGCAGACGATTCCGATCCTCACGCCGGCCTCTCTTCGAAATGGTCGAGGTCGGCGAGCCACAAGCGCTGGAGCATGTGCCAGTCCTCCGGATGGTCCGCGATCCCTGTGGCGAAGGCATCGGCCAGCGCCTGCGTCATCACAGACGTCTTCTCGGCCCGCGTACCTGTCTCCGGCACGTCGACGGGTGGATGGATGCGACCCCGCATTATGGGCGAGCCGTCGTACCAGAGGGTGACCGGGAGCAGCGGCGCGCCGGTCTGCTGGGCGAGCATCGCGGGCCCGGCGGGCATCCGCGTCGACTCACCGAAGAACTTGACCTCCACACCGGAGGACGACAGGTCCCGGTCCGCGACCAGGCAGACCAGGCCGCCCGCACGCAGCCGCCGGGCGAGCGTCCCGAAGGCGGCGCCGCCCGTGTGCGGCAGCACCTCCATACCGAGGCCCTCCCGGTAGGCGACGAAACGGTCGTACAGGGTCTCCGGCTTGAGCCGCTCGGCGACGGTCGTGAACGGGATGTCCAGCTCGGTGGTGACCCAGGCGCCCGCCAGGTCGTAATTGCCCATGTGGGGCAGCGCGAGGACGACACCCTTGCCGGCGTCCAGGCCCTCGGTGAGGTAGTGGACGTCCTTGACCGAGAAGCCCTCCTGGATGCGCTCCTTGCTCCACGCGGGGAGCCGGAAGGACTCCATCCAGTAGCGCAAGTAGGAGCGCATGCCCTTCTTGGAGAGCTGTCGCAGACGCTGTGGAGTGGCATCGGGCACCACGCGCGCGAGGTTGGCCTCCAGGCGCTGCACACCCTTGCCGCGCTTCTTCCAGGCGGCGTCGGCGATCGTGCGGCCGAGGCGCTGCGCGACCGGCTCGGGCAGCTTCTTGACGGTCGCCCAGCCGAGCCCGTACAGCGTGTCGGTGATCCGCTCCTGCGTCCCGCTCACGAGGTGGCCCCCTCCTCGGCGGCCGCCGCGTCGGCCTCGGCGGACTCGCGGCGCACCGTGACCACGCGCTGGATCAGCGTGACCAGGCTGCCCACGGCGACGATCCACAGGGCGACCGGCAGCAGGTACTGGATGCCGGGCACGCCGAACTTGTGCAGCCCGGCGAAGCCCGCGGCGACGAGCGAGATGACGAGCCGCTCGGCCCGCTCGATGAGCCCGTTCACGGCGACGGGCAGGCCGATCGATTCTCCACGTGCCTTCGTGTAGGACACGACCTGGCCGCTGGCGAGGCAGAAGATCGACACGGCGCACAGGACGCTGTCGTTGCCGCCACCGGCGTACCAGAGCGCCAGGCCGCCGAAGATGGCGCTGTCGGCGACCCGGTCGAGCGTGGAGTCCAAGAAGGCGCCCCAGCGGCTGGAGCGGCCCAGCTGGCGCGCCATATTGCCGTCCACGAGGTCCGAGAACACGAACAGCGTGATGACGACGGTTCCCCAGAAGAACTCACCGCGCGGATAGAAGACCAGCGCACCGGCCACGACTCCGGCGGTGCCCAGGAGCGTGACCGCGTCGGGGCTGACTCCGCGGCGGATGAGAAACGCGGCGAACGGTGTGAGGACACGCGTGAAGAATGCACGCGCGTACTTGTTCAGCATGGCCTTCCCGAGGGTCGGTGGCCGCGCGGCCCCTCTGGCCACCGGCTGGCCCATCGTAGCCACGCACACGTACGAACCGCCGACGGGCCGCCCCGCGCGCGTGCGATCCGGTACGACGTATGGACGCACAGTGACCCGAGTGGAAAGCTCGAAGACACCGCGGGCGTCGCCGAAGCCGCCTCCGCACGCGGATTCGCGTGTCCGCGCCCTCACGACCTCACCGAGCAAGCAACCGGGAGGCAAGGCATGGGCGACAAGAGCAACGGACACCCCGGAGCCGCCGGCAGGGCAGCGACGGCCGACCATCCCGCGTCCGTACGGAATGTGGTGCTGGTCGGCCACAGCGGATCGGGCAAGACGACCTTGGTGGAGGCCCTCGCGCTGACCGCGGGGGCGGTGAACAGGGCGGGCCGTGTCGAGGACGGCACATCCGTCTCCGACTACGACGAGATCGAGCATCGCCAGCAGCGCTCGGTCCAGCTCTCGCTCGTCCCTCTGGAGTGGGACGGGTTCAAGATCAATCTACTGGACACCCCCGGCTACGCGGATTTCGTCGGGGAGCTGAGGGCCGGTCTGCGGGCTGCGGACGCGGCCCTTTTCATCGTCTCCGCGGCCGACGGGCCCGAGACGATGGCCGGCGCGACGCGCATGGTGTGGGAGGAGTGCGCGGCGGTCGGCATGCCGCGGGCCATCGTGATCACGCACCTGGAGGCGGCGCGCGCCGACTTCGAGGACATGACGCGGACCTGCGCCGAGGTCTTCGGTGGCGACGACCCGGACGCCGTGCTTCCGCTGTACCTCCCGCTGCGCGGCGAACGGGCGCCGGACGGGCACGCGCCCGTGACGGGCCTGATCGGGCTGCTCTCGCAGCGCCTCTTCGACTACGCGTCGGGCGAACGCAAGGAGTCGGAACCGGACGCCGACCAGGCCTCGTTGATCGAGGAGGCCCGCAACCGGCTCATCGAGGGGATCATCTCGGAGAGCGAGGACGAGACCCTCATGGACCGCTATCTGGGCGGCGAGGAGATCGACGTCAAGACGCTCATCGACGACCTGGAGCGGGCCGTCGCGCGCGGCGTCTTCCACCCGGTCCTCGCGGCGGCCCCGGCGCCGGAGGACGCACGGCAGGGCATCGGCACCGTCGAACTCCTCGAACTGATCACCGGCGGCTTCCCGACGCCCTTGGAGCGGGCCGCTCCCGACGTGCGCGGGCGCGACGGGAAGGAGCTCGACATCCACGCCTGCGACCCGGAAGGGCCGCTGGTGGCGGAGGTCGTGAAGACCGCGTCCGACCCGTACGTGGGGCGGGTCTCGCTCGTCCGCGTCTTCTCCGGCACCCTGCGTCCCGACGAGACGGTGCACGTCTCGGGCCACGGGCTTTCCGACCACGGGCACGAGACCCGCGCCCTGCACGAGGCGGACGAACGGATCGGGGCGCTCTCGGCCCCCTTCGGGAAGCAGCAGCGCACGTTGACCCACTGCATCGCAGGCGATCTGGCGTGCGTCGCGAAGCTGAGCCGGGCGGAGACCGGGGACACGCTGTCGGCGAAGGAGGCGCCGCTGCTCATGTCGCCGTGGGAGATGCCCGACCCGCTGCTTCCGCTGGCCATCCAGGCGCACAGCAAGGCCGACGAGGACAAGCTCTCGCAGGGTCTTTCACGCCTGGTCGCCGAGGACCCGACGATGCGCCTGGAACAGAACCAGGACACGCACCAGGTGGTGCTGTGGTGCCTCGGCGAGGCGCACGCGGACGTCGCCCTCGAACGGCTGCGCAGCCGGTACGGGGTGCAGGTCGACGTCATCCCGCACAAGGTCTCCCTTCGGGAGACGTTCGCGGGCAGGTCGGCGGGGCGCGGCCGGCACGTGAAGCAGTCCGGTGGCCACGGCCAGTACGCGATCTGCGAGATCGAGGTGGAGCCGCTGCCCGGCGGCTCGGGCATCGAGTTCGTGGACAAGGTCGTCGGCGGCGCGGTCCCCCGGCAGTTCATCCCGTCCGTGGAGAAGGGCGTGCGGGCGCAGGCGACGAAGGGCGTCGCGGCGGGATATCCGCTCATCGACGTGCGGGTGACCCTGCTCGACGGCAAGGCGCACTCGGTGGACTCGTCCGACGCGGCATTCCAGACGGCTGGGGCGCTCGCGCTGCGCGAGGCCGCGGCCGATGTGCGGATCCATCTCCTGGAGCCGGTGGCCGAGGTCGAGGTCCTCGTCGGCGACGACTATGTGGGAACCGTGATGAGCGATCTGTCCGGGCGGCGCGGCCGCGTCGTCGGCACCGAACAGGCATCGGGCGGGCGGACGTTGATCCGGGCCGAGGTGCCGGAGATCGAGATCGGCCGGTACGCCGTGGACCTGCGCTCCCTGTCGCACGGCACCGCGCGTTTCAGCCGCGAGTACGCCCGGCACGAGCCGATGCCTGCCCAGTTGAGCGAGCGGATCCGCGAACAGGCCCAGGACGTCCCGTAGTCGACCCCAGGGCCGCACACCGGCCCCGGCTTCCCGTTCCTCGGGGCCGGTGTCGGTGGCGGCCGCTACGCTGGTCGAAGATCAGCCGGATCCGGCCGACGGCGCGCCCAACAGGTGTGCGGGGCGGGCAAGTCGGGAAAAGCCGCAGCGACGGCTCGCGGTGATGGGGGTGGCAGTGGCGGACACGATGAAGCCGGCTTCGGCCGACGGAATTTTCGACTTCCGACCGGGCGCGCAGATCCCGCTGCAGGGTTCCGCGGGCCAGACCGCCGCGACGTTCGCCATCGCCTCGGCCGCGTACCGGGACGACCCGGCGGTGAAGATCGAGGACACCAACAACGAGTGGCACAAGTCCCAGGTGAAGAAGGGGATGTGGTCACTGTTCGCGCCGAACCTCGGTGAGGCCTTCGCGCGGGCGGTGCAGGTGCGGATGCTGGGCGGCGCGCGCAAGCCGCTCATCCAGTCGTTCGGCACCGAACCGCAGGTCGTCGTGGAGCACTGCCTCGCGGCCAATCGGATCCGGCGCCAGCGCGACAGCCTGCTCACGCTGGTGACGGTGGTGTTCGGCTTCCTCTTCCTGCCCGGTTTCCTGCTCTGGGTGACCGCGTTCGAGATCCGCCGCAGGGACAACATCCGGGTGGCTCTGGCCGAGAAGGAGGTCCAGGAGGCCGAGGGCAAGGGCGCCAAGGAGAAGCGCGAGGCCAAGAAGCACGAGCGTGCGGCGCGCGGCCGGGCCGCCCTCACCATGGCGGTGCTGGCCGTCGTGTTCGTCGCCGTCGTGATCGTGCTCGTCAAGCTTCCGTCCGACAGCGGCTGGACCTGGTATCTGCGCGCCTGTTTCGTGGCGCCCGTGATCGGCGGCATCTGGGCGCGGCGGATCTGTGAGCGCACCGCGCGGGACCTGCGGGACCGCTGGGGCGGGCTGCTGTCGGGCGGCGGGATCGGTGCGAAGATCCCGGAGGCGGTGCCCGGCAGCCCGGGTGAGACCGCCGCGGAGCAACTGCGGCAGAATCTCGCCAAGTTGTCGGCCGAGCAGCAGTCGAACTCCGTGTTCTACGCCGGCCCCAAGGGCATCCTGGGCATGGGCACGCGCTGGGGCGGCTGGCAGCTGGCCGAGGACCTGGTGTCCAAGGAGCCCGGCAAGGACATCCACCCGTTCCGCAGCTGGGACGTGATCCGCGCGATCCACGACCAGCTCCGCCTCCTGGAGCGCAAGCCCATCCACACGGGCGGCTTTCCCACGCCTTCGGTCAAGCACTGGATCGTCTCGCCGATCGGTGAGAACGCGAAGAGCGTGACCCGCCCCTCCGGCGTGAACGTCGATGCGTTCGAGACCAGGACGCACGAGATAGAGCGGATCTGCAACGAGCAGCAGTTCGGCGGCGGCAGCCGCCACTACCTGGGCGTCCAGTTCACGCTCTGGGACGGCCAGTTGGTGATCACGATGCTGATCACGGTGACGGTGCTGCACCAGACACTGCGGATAGAAGTGACCGGGCACGCGCTCGGTCCGGTGCACTCCCTGTTCACGTCGAAGCCCGAGCCGAAGAAGAAGGAGATCTCCAAGCCCATACGGTTCTGGGAGACCACGGAGAAGACGCTCCCGCTGATCACCTCGGACGAGGCGGTCCGGATCGCGGTCCGCGCCCCCTTCACCTGGTATCCGCCACTCCTGGACCACCTCGGCGGCAAGCTGGTGCTGCCCGAGCCGTTCGGCCTGCGGCACGCCTGGGCCGATCAGCCGTGGCGGCACCGCTTCATGGCGGACGACGCACTGCGCACGGCCACGCCCGTGCTGCGCGTGGTGCACGCGGCGGCCATCAGGGTGCTCGACGAGAACGGCGTGGACACCGAGAAGTTCGGCAATCGCTCGGGCTTCCTCAGCGGCGCGGTCCAGGACCCGACACCGGGGAAGGCGGACACGTACAACGCGTAGGGCGCGTGCTCACTCGCCCGGCCAGGCCTTCGCCAGCGCCGTGCGCGTGTCGGCGAGCATCTGCGGCAGCACCTTGGTGTGGCCGACGACCGGCATGAAGTTGGTGTCGCCGCCCCAGCGCGGAACGATGTGCTGGTGCAGATGGGCCGCGATGCCGGCCCCCGCGACCGCGCCCTGGTTCATGCCGATGTTGAAGCCGTGCGCGCCCGAGGCCGAGCGCAGCGCGGACATGGCGCGCTTGGTGAAGTCGGCGAGTTCCGCCGTCTCGTTCGGGTCGAGGTCGGTGTAGTCGGCGACGTGCCGGTAGGGCAGCACCATCATGTGCCCGCCGTTGTACGGGTACAGGTTGAGGATCGCGAAGACGTGGCTGCCGCGGGCCACGATCAGCGCGTCCTCGTCGGACTTGCCGGGAGCCGTGCAGAAGGGACAGCCGTCGTCGGCCCCGGGGCCGCTCGGTTTGCCCTCGCCCTGGATGTACGCGATGCGGTGCGGGGTCCACAGACGCCCGAATCCGTCCGGCTCACCCACTGGACCGACCTGCTGCTCCGGCTCACTCGTCATGCAATGCAGCATATTGCGTCACCTCACAGAGGCGTGTCGGCGGGTACCACCCCAGGTCGGCGCGGGCGATGCTGTCGGGATGACCGACACCCCACTCGCCCGCTGGGAGCGGCACAACGGCGTCGTCCTGGCGGTGGCCTCGCTCGTCTACCTCGCCGGGTACGCGGTCCGGGTCCTCGGCCAGGCACTGCCCGAAGCCCTTCGGGCCCTGTGCCTCGCCCTCACGCTCGCCGCGTGGGCGGTGTTCATCGTGGACTACGTGGTGCGCCGGCACCTGAGCGGGCGGCGCTGGCCGCGCTTCATCCGCACGCACTGGCTGGACACGCTCGTCCTGCTGCTTCCGCTGCTGCGGCCCGTACGGATCGTGCAGGCCTACGAGGCGGTGCAGCGCCGACAGAACGAGCCGCGACTGTCGCTGCACGCGCGCGTGATCGCGTACGCGGGCCTCTCGGTGACACTGCTCGGCTTCGCGGGGTCGCTGGCCCTGTACCAGCAGGAGCACATGGCGCCCGGCGCGGACATTCGTACGTACGGCGACGCGGTGTGGTTCACGTGCACGACGCTGTCGACCGTGGGCTACGGCGACCTGGCGCCTGTCACTCCGCTCGGCCGGCTCGTGGCGGTGGGTGTGATGGCCTGCGGCCTGGCCCTGCTCGGCGCGGTCACCGGCTCGTTCTCGTCGTGGCTGTTGCAGGTGTTCGCGCGGGAAGGGGAGAGGCCCCCGGAGCACGCTCCGGAGGCCTCTCGACGCGATACCGACTGACGGACCAGGTGGTCAGACCTGCGCCCGCTCCTCGACGACCTTCGCGATCTTCGCGATGGCCTCGTCGACCGGGATGCCGTTCTCCTGCGAGCCGTCGCGGTAACGGAAGGACACCGAACCGGCGTTCATGTCCTCGTCGCCCGCGATGACCATGAAGGGCACCTTGGCCTTCTGCTGGTTGCGGATCTTCTTCTGCATGCGGTCCGAGGACTTGTCGACCTCGACGCGCAGGCCCTGGGCGCGCGCCTTCTCGGCGAACTCCTCCAGGTACGTCACGTGGCCGTCGCCGATCGGGATGCCGACGGCCTGGACGGGGGCGAGCCACGCCGGGAACGCACCCGCGTAGTGCTCGAGGAGCACGCCGAAGAACCGCTCGATCGAGCCGAACAGGGCGCGGTGCAGCATGACGGGCTGCTGGCGCGAGCCGTCCGCCGCGGTGTACTCCAGGCCGAACCGCTTGGGCTGGTTGAAGTCGACCTGGAGGGTCGACATCTGCCAGGAGCGGCCGATGGCGTCCTTGGCCTGCACGGAGATCTTCGGGCCGTAGTACGCGGCGCCGCCCGGGTCGGGCACGAGCGGAAGGCCCTGCTTCTCGGCGGCGGTGCGCAGCGCCTCGGTGGCCTCCGCCCAGTCCTCGTCCGTGCCGATGAACTTGTCGGAGTCGTCGCGGGTGGACAGCTCCAGCTCGAACTCGGTCAGGCCGTAGTCGCGCAGCAGGTCCAGGACGAAGGTGAGGAGCTTGTCGAGCTCCTCCGCCATCTGCTCCTTGGTGCAGTAGATGTGCGAGTCGTCCTGCGTGAAGCCCCTGGACCGGGTCAGGCCGTGCACGACGCCCGACTTCTCGTAGCGGTACACGGTGCCGAACTCGAAGAGCCGCAGCGGCAGTTCACGGTAGGAACGCCCGCGGGACTTGAAGATCAGGTTGTGCATCGGGCAGTTCATCGCCTTGAGGCGGTAGTTCTGCTCGTCGAACTGGATGGGCGGGAACATGCCCTCCGCGTAGTGCGGCAGGTGCCCCGAGGTCTCGAAGAGTGCTTCCTTCGAGATGTGCGGGGTGTTCACGAACTCGTAGCCGGAGGCCTCGTGGCGGCGGCGCGAGTAGTCCTCCATGACCTTGCGGATCACGCCACCCTTGGGGTGGAAGACCGCGAGGCCGGGGCCCAGCTCGTCCGGGAAGGAGAACAGGTCCAGCTCGGCGCCCAGCTTGCGGTGGTCGCGCTTCTCGGCCTCGGCGAGGAACTCCAGGTACGCCTTCAGCTCGTCCTTCGACGGCCACGCGGTGCCGTAGATGCGCTGGAGCTGCGGGTTCTTCTCGCTGCCCCGCCAGTAGGCGGCGGCCGAGCGCATCAGCTTGAACGCGGGGATGACGCGGGTGGTCGGCAGGTGCGGGCCTCGGCAGAGGTCCTTCCAGCACAGGTCACCGGTCTTGGCGTCGATGTTGTCGTAGATGGTCAGCTCGCCGCCGCCCACCTCGGCGTCCGCGCCGTCGGCGGCCTGCGCCGCGTTGCCCTTGAGGCCGATGAGCTCCAGCTTGTACGGCTCGTCGGCGAGCTCGACGGCGGCGTCCGCGTCGGTGGTGACGCGTCGCGAGAAGCGCTGCCCCCGCTTCTGGATCTCCTGCATCTTCTTCTCGATGCGCTTGATGTCCTCGGGGGTGAACGGCTCCTTGACGTCGAAGTCGTAGTAGAAGCCGTCCTTGATGGGCGGGCCGATGCCGAGCTTGGCGTCGGGGAACAGCTCCTGCACGGCCTGCGCCATGACGTGCGCGGTCGAGTGCCGCAGGATGTTCAGGCCGTCCTCGGAGGAGATCTCCACGGGCTCGACGGTCTCGCCGTCGGCGACCTCGTACGCGAGGTCCTTCAGCTCACCGGCCACGCGGGCCGCGACGATGCTGCGCTCGCCGGCGAAGAGCTCGGCGGCCGTAGTGCCCGTCGTCACCACGCGCTCTTCCCGCTCGGAATCGCGTTGGATGGCCACACGGACGTCAGACACCGTACTTCTCCTACCTGAAGATGGAACGCCGCGCCATTACCAGTGACGCGCGCAGCCACGATCGTACCGAGTCACCAGGGCCGCTCGCGAAACGGTTAAGCAGCGGGCGGTCCGGCGGCCGGGCGACTGTCAGTGCCGGGCTCTAGCGTGAGACGTATGACACTCGACTGGAACACGCTCCTCGCCGACCAGCTCGACTGGCACTGGCGCCACCAGCTCCGCGACCGCCTGGCGGGGCTCACCGACGACGAGTACTTCTGGGAGCCCGTGCCGGACTGCTGGACGCTGCACCCGCGCGGCACCGGCACGGCCGCCATCCAGGGCGGCTCCGGAGACCTCACGATCGACTTCGAATACCCGGAGCCGGTCCCCGCCCCGGTGACGACGATCGCGTGGCGCCTCGGCCACATTCTGGTCGGCGTGCTCGGGGCCCGGAACGCGTCGCACTTCGGGGCGGAGCCGGTGGACTACATGTCGTACGACTATCCGGGCACGGCCGCCGGGGCCCTGGACCGTCTCGACGCCGCGTACGCGCAGTGGATCGCGGGCGTGCGCGGACTGGACGAGGCGGCGCTGGCCCGCCCGTGCGGATCGGCCGAGGGCGAGTTCGAGAAGGAGCCGATGGCGACGCTCGTGCTGCACATCAACCGCGAGATGCTGCACCACACGGCGGAGATCGCCCTGCTCAGAGACCTGTACGCGCACCGGGCCACCGGCTAGTCCGCCCCGCTAGTCCGGCCCGCTAGTCCTCCCCCGCGCACGCCTCCTCGAAGAAGTCCAGGTTCTCCTGGAGCGACTTCATCATCCGGTCCCGCTCGGCCTCCTCCACCTGTACGGGTACGACGCCGGTCGCCCCGGTGAGGCGGCGGAATCCGCCCCGGCTCTCCAGCCGCCCGTGCACGCGGATCGGCAGGCCCACCAGGTGCGCGTGCCCCGCGATCCGGTACGCCTCCTCGTCCAGCGTCATCCGCACGTGCGGCACCTCGACGCCCGCGAGCACCCGCAGCCGCACCGTGCCCGCGCCGCGCGGCCCCGTCCTGCGCATGCGGACGACGGTGCCGGTGACGCGGACGGAGACGGCGGGTTCGGCGTACAGGAAGCGGGCGCCGGCCTCGCGCAGCACGTCGAGGTCGCCGGGTGAGAACTCGACGGGGGCGTCGCCGTCCGTGCACTCCTGCGGCACCCCGGCGGCGGGCGCCCAGGACACGCCGACGCGCGCGCCCTCGGTGCCGCGGACCAGCGCGACGAGCGCCTCGGTCAGTTCATGGCTGACGCCCGCCTCGATCGCGCTGTCGAACGCGTCCATGCCGCCGGTGGCCCGCCGGTAGTCGATGGCCTCGCGCACCGCGTACAGCGCCTGGTGCAGCCGGACGGCGAGCGCCCGCCCCGTGGCCACGGGCACGAACGCGGTGAGACGGCGCCCGCCGGACGCCGTCTGCACCAGGACGTTCTCCAGGACCGCGGCCGCGGGCCGCCGGTGCCTGGCCCCGTAGTACCCGGCGCGGCCGCGCGCGGCGAGGGCTCCCGCGAGGAGCATCTGCCGTGCGGCGCCCCGCAGTTGCTCCTCGGCGGGCCAGGACGAGACGCCCGCGGGCCCCGCCGGGACATCGCGCGTCCAGCGGATCTCGTCGCTGGGCACGGCGAGCGAGACCAGCACCTCGCGCGCGGACGGCGTACCGCTCCGTTCGAGGGCGATGAGCGCCTCGCCGAGCAGTTCCTCGCTGTCCGGAAAGGCCCGGCTCTCCGGCACGAGCAGGCTCGTACGGCCCCCGGCCCCCGGCAGCGTCCAGCGCGCGTACCGACCGGTGGCCCCGCCGCGCCGCCGCCAGCCGTGCCGGTCGAGCAGGGCGCCGAGCACCGCGGGGTCGACCTGCCCCGGCTCGGGGCCGACGAGGTCGACGGGGTGGCCGCGCCCCGCGCCGAGCGGACGCAGGGGTTCCTCGATCGGGCGATGCTGCATCACACAACTCCCTTCGGCCCAGGCCGAGTTGAACCGTCAGGGCCGTCCACCCGCGCCCACCCTGGCCATGATCTCGCAGAGCGCGCGGTCGTCGAAGATCCGCGCCGTCGGGACGCGCACAGTGGTCCTGCGGCGGCCGGTGACCGGGTGTCCCGCGAGGTTCATCCAGTAGCAGCAGTGCCGCAGGTCGAGCCGGTCGTGGGCGGCCCGCAGCCAGTCGTCCTGGGAGCGCGGTACGAGCATCACGACGAGGATCTTGTGCACCGAGACCGGGGTGCGGGCGAGCTTCTCCAGGTGCGCGTTGTCGAGCGTGAAGGCGAAGGTCGGACCCGGCGGGTCGGGCGCGACCTGGTACGTCGCCTTGAGCTGCACCTTGATGGTGACCTCGTCGTCGACCACGTGTCCGGGCGAGGTGTGACTGACGTGCCAGTCGATGCCGTTGTCCGGAAAGGGCTGCGAGAGCGAGCACCCCGCGGCAGCGGCCACGGCATGCAGATAGCCCACCTGCAAGGTCTCCATGCAGGCGGTGGTGGCGAGTGTGCCGCGCGGCGGTGGGATCCGCTCGGGCAGCAGCCCGCCTCGTTCGGGCCGCGCGAGCGCCATGGGCCGACTGACCTTCCGGGAAAGCGGGTTCACGCCGATGGCACCCCGCTGAACTGCCATGACTCGTACCTGTGTTGTCACCGCTCGGCGTACGACGCAAACAGCGCGGGTATCACCGCTTGGGGCAGGGACAACACGTCGACCGGACGTCATCTGCCGCACGGGAACCAGGAGTTGAGAGATCATGACGTGCTGGTACGAGGGTCCCCTGGCCGCCTTCGACACCGAGACGACCGGCGTGGACGTGGAGAACGATCGCATCGTGTCCGCCGCGGTCGTGGTGCAGGACGCCGCGGGAACGCGGCCGCGGACATCGCGCTGGCTGGTGAACCCCGGGGTGCCGGTGCCGCCCGGCGCCACCGAGGTGCACGGCCTGACCGACGAACATCTGCAACGCAACGGGCGCTGGCCGGCGCCTGTGATGGAGGAGGTCGGGCGCGCGCTCGCCGAGCAGGCCGCGGCGGGCCGCCCGCTCGTCGTGATGAACGCCCCGTTCGATCTGACGCTGCTGGACCGCGAGTTGAAGCGGCACCGGGCCTCGTCGCTCTCCCACTACTTGGAGACTTCGTCCCTGTGCGTGGTCGATCCGCGCGTCCTGGACAAGCATCTGGACCGTTACCGCAAGGGCCGCCGCACGCTGACCGATCTGTGCGAGCACTACGAGGTGGAGCTGGCGGGTGCGCACGACGCGGGTGCGGACGCGCAGGCCTCCCTCGACCTGGTGCGGGAGGTGGGCCGCCGGTTCGCGTCGCGCCTGGAGCGGCTCTCCCCCGCCGAGCTGCACACCTTGCAGGCGGTCTGGCACGCGGCGCAGGCCCGCGGCCTGCAGGCCTGGTTCGCCCGCAGCGGCAACCCGGAGACGGTGGACCCGGCATGGCCGCTGCGCCCGGAACTTCCGGCGGCGGCCTGATCGTTCCCCCGTCGGGGCCCTCAAGGCAGAAACGAAAAACCGGCCCGCCTGTGCGGCGGACCGGTCCTTCCCGGGTGGGCGATACTGGGTTCGAACCAGTGACCTCTTCGGTGTGAACGAAGCGCTCTCCCACTGAGCTAATCGCCCGGGAACGCGTTGAACAATACAGGTCGCCGCGCCCTGTGTTCAAACCGGTCGCAGATAGGCGGCAAGCCCCCGCCGCCCGCCGCGCATCATCCACGCGTGGTTCGCGAGGAACACCGGCCGCCCGGGCAGCGCGAACCGGCGCATCAGCGGTTTGCCCACCTCGACCTCCTGGTCGTAGACGGCGTGGGTGCCGCCGCCCGGCAGCAGCGTCAGCGTCCAGCGGGCCCAGCCCTCCAGATCCCCGGTCATCTCGATCTCCAGGATCCCGGCGGCCGGGTCACGGCGCGTCTCGCGCGCCGTGACGTGCAGCTCGTACGGGAGGAAGGACCGGAAGACGGTGACGCCGCTGGTCGCGCTGCCGTCCAGCGGCGTCACCGAGCGGACCTGGGGCCACCACCGCGGGTACTCCTCGGCCCGCTCGAGCACCGCGTACACGGCGCCCGGCGGGGCGGGCAGTTCCCACACGCTGCGAAAGCGGTACCGGTTCCAGTCCATGGCCCGAGTCTGCCGGGGTCAGGGCATCTTGTCCCCGACCAGCGCCAGGTTCTCGATGGCGGCGAGTCCGTACAGGGCCGTGTCGTTGGTGTAGACCCAGTTCGCCTCGGTGCCCGCGACGAGCGTCACCGGTCCTGTCACCTTCTCCGTCTTCCACGGCGACGCCTCGGTGTAGCCGTCGCTCTTGAAGAACTTCTCCCAGGCCCGCTCGGCCAGCTTGTCTTCGCCGGTGCGCACGGCGGCGTAGGCGTCGAGCCGGGAGTGGCCCTGGAAGAGGATGAGCGAGCCGAAGTCCGAGCCGTACCGTTCCTTCTGCTCCGCCTTCGTGGCGTTGAAGTAGCGGCAGTAGTCGTAGTAAGCCTCCTCGAACTTCGGCATGTCGACCTGGTCGATCAGCTCCGCGCACAGCTCGTTGAGGCCGAAGACCGCGGAGAGGTGGGAGACGCCGACGACCGGCTTGTCGGCGATGGCGAACCTGCCGGTGTCGAGGTCGTAGAGCCCGCTGCCCTGCACGAACCCGTTGGGCTGCGCGGCGATCGTCTCCATGGTCGACAGGACCCGCGCCTTCGCCTTCTCCCACTTGGGCCCGCGCCGCTCCCACTCGGTGAGCCAGGCCGAGACGAGTCCGCTCCAGTCGGTGCCGAAGCCGATGGACAGGGCGTGCGGGTCGGGCTTGTAGTCGGGGTCGGGGCGGACCTTGCGCTGCGGGTCGAGCACGAGGAACGTCTCGTCGGAGTCGACGTTGGCGTGCATGAGGTCGCCGACGCGCTCGTCGCCGGTGAGGAAGTAGTAGTAGCGGCGGTACGTGGTGTTGGCGATGCGCTGCTGCTTCGCGGAGTCGGCGTAGTGCTGGACGCCGTGCCGGGTGCCGAGGCCGGCCCATTCTCCGAGGTGGTAGACGTCGACCTCGCCGGTGTGCCGGGTCATGGCCTCGGCGAAGCGGAAGATGTCGGCGCGCCCGGAGCGCAGATACGCGAACCAGAGCCAGATGTCGGGCGAGAGCTCGGAGTTGTCCCACGCGTAGCCGCCCACGTCGTAACGCCACTGATGGCGCGCCGGGTCGTAGGAGTGCATCACATCGCCGTAGTCCCAGAAGCCGTACCAACGGCGCATCTCCACCTGGTCCTTGTAGTAGGTGAAGAGGAAGTCGAGGTGGTCCTCGATCCTGGCCTTGGCGGGGGTGGAGCGGTCGGGCTCGGAGTAGAGGCCGGGCCCGAAGGCCTTCGCCTTGATGAGCTGCTCGGGCGGGGCGGCGAGCTGCGGCAGCACGCGCACGGCCTCGACCTGCTGGGCGAACGCCTCGGGCTTCGGTGTCGCGTCGTTCGCCCAGAACATCAGCTCGCTGGTGCGGGCGATGCCGTAGGGGGTGCCGAACTCGGGCTCGTAGTCCTCGTACGTGATGTTGAGGCCTTCGAGCTGCTCCGCGTACGTGTCCTGGCCCAGGCCGTCGTGGTAGAAGCGCAGGTCCATGGGCTGGGCCTCGGGCGACCAGAGCCAGAGGGTGACCTCGGCCTCGTCGGTGTGGGCGCCGCGGATGTCGAGTCCTGCCGGGTGCTTCTCCCAGAAGTCGCGGAGGCCGAAGGAGAGTCCTCCGCTGGGCCCGCCGACGTAGCCGAAGCCGCCGGCCCTGCGCCCACCGCCGGCAGCGATCCAGCCGTGCCCGCTCTTCGTGCGCTTCTTGAGCGTGAAGCCGTCCGCGGAGAGCTGGGAGAGGGTGTAGTCGCCCCATTCGGGGATGTACTGGAGGCGGGTCGTGACGCGCTGGTCCCAGGTGGCGGGGTCGGGCAGCTTCTCGCCCGCGAACTGGGCGGCCTGCACGGCGGCGCCCGGGTCGCGGCGCAGTCCTGTGATGCCCTGGACGGCCTCCCGGAGCATGCCGGTGCCCTCGCCGCCGATCCGGATGTGCCGGTCGTACGCCTTGTCACGCATCGGCACGGTGAACCGGACGCCGAGCCCGCGGATGAAGTCGCCGGAGGCCTTGCCGGGCTCCTGGGTGCCGTCGTACGTGATGGTGTGCACCATGCGGAACGATTCGGCGCCCGCGTAGAAGTAGAACCGGACGGAGAAGGGCAGCCAACTCCGGCTTCCCTTGCGGTGCTTGCCGTCGATGCGGACGACGGCGCGGACGGGCCCGTCCTGCTCGACCTTCGTCTCCTCGATGACGCTCTCGAACCGCTCGTACTTCTGCGTGCCCTGGTCGCCGTCCTCGATCTCGCCCTGCCGCAGGAGGACGAGCCGGCCGTCCTTGGCGATCTCGGTGGAGCCGCGGGTGACGGACTTGACCAGGCTCGATCCGCTCTTGCCGAGCTTGGTGACGACGACGCCGGTGTCTACGGTGACGACTCCCCCGCTCGTCGAGACGCTCACCTTCTTGTCGGGTGCGGCGGCGTTCCCGGCGGCAAGTCTCAGCTTGCCCTCGCCGACCCCGGGGCCGACGGCGTGCGCGGTCCACTTCAGCGAGCCGTCGGGCCACTGGGCGAGCGGCCAGGTCTGGACGGGGACCTGCTTGCCGTCCTCAGTGGTGAGGGCGAACTCCTGCCCCTTCTCGTACGCGCCCTTGGGCCAGGGCACGCCGACGGTGGAGCCGGGAGCCGCGCCGAGCCCGCCGCTCTCCAGCCAGCCGAGCGTGACGGGATCGGCCGCCGCGGGTGCGGCGGTCGGTGCGGCCTGCGCCTCCTTGCCGCCGAGCGCCCAGCTGAACTGCGCGGCGGCGCCGGCGACCGCGGCGGCCTTGAGGAGGGACCTGCGGGGAATGGGGGACATCGTCGTTCCTTTCCGTGCATGCCAAACGTGCTGTACGAGAAGGGGGTTGAGGGGGCGGGCGGTTCAGCGGGCCCGGCCGCGTTCCTCCACCGCGACCGCCGCCGCGGCGAGGATGCCGAGCACCGGGACCGCGAGCGGCGTGAGGAACTCCGCGCTGAGGATCACCAGCGCGATCCCGCACACGAGGAGCAGGGACCCGCCGGGTTCCCGTACGGTGCGCCGGGCGGCGTCGCCGAGCAGGGGCCGCCAGGCCAGGCCCGGCTCCCAGACGGCGGTGGCCCGCAGTACGGTCACGGCGCCCGCGATGAGCGCGAACACGCCGACGGCGGCGGCGAGTTGACCGCCCGGGAGCCCGGACCGCGCCACGCGCAGGTCGACCCATACGGCTACCAGGGCGCCCAGGCCCGCAAGGCCGACGAGCCAGCCTCGGCGCGCCGCGACCCGGACGTCGGCCGCGAACTCCCGCCAACCGCCGCTCTGTTCACCGATCCGGCGCCGCAGGTGCCGGCCGCCTGCGGCGAAGGCGGCCGGGGCTGTGACCAGCGGGACGGACGCGAGCGCGATCCACACCCCGGTGAGCAGGGACTCGGCGAAGACGGAGAACCCGACGCGCCGCCGCGACTCGGCCACCGGGACCGCGCCCCGCACCGCACCCCGCACCGCGCCCCTCACTTGAGCCCCGACGTGGCCATGCCGTCGATCAGGTACCGCTGGAAGGCCATGAAGAAGGCGATGACCGGGATGAGCGCCATCATCGCCATGGCGATCTGACCGCCGTAGTCGGAGATGCCCTGCTGGTCGCGGAACATCATCAGGCCGAGCGAGACGGTGTATTTGGACGGCTCGTTGAGGTAGATCAGCGGGCCCATGAAGTCGTTCCAGGCGTTGATGAACGTGAAGATCGCGCTGGTGATCAGGGCGGGCCTGCACAGCGGCAGCACGATCGACCAGTAGATCCGCAGATGGCCGCAGCCGTCGAGGCGCGCCGCCTCGTCCAGTTCGCGCGGCAGGCCGCGCATGAACTGCACCATGAGGAAGACGAAGAAGGCCTCGGTCGCCAGGAACTTGCCCGCGAGCAGCGGCACGTACGTGTTGATGAGCTCCAGCTTCTGGAACATGACGTACTGCGGGATGAGCAGCACGTGGTACGGAAGCAGCAGCGTGCCGATCATCAGCGCGAAGAGCAGGTTCCGGCCCCGGAAGGGGATCTTCGCGAAGGCGTACGCGGTCAGGGAGCTGGAGATGACGACGCCGACGACCGCCATGCCCGCGTAGAACAGCGAGTTGGTGAAGAACGTGCCGATGGAGATTCCGGCGATGCCGTCGGCGAGACCTTTGACGTTGTCGAGGATCGGGTCGGCGGGGAGCAGGTCGAGCGAGCCGACGATCTTCTTGCCGGGTTTGAAGGCGGCGCCGATCACCCAGACGACCGGGTAGAGGACGACGCAGAGCACGGCGAGCGCGAAGACGTGCCAGACGAGGGACCCGGTGCGCTTGCGCGGGTTGGCCCCGCTGTTCAACTCGGTTGTCAACGTGGTCACTTGACGTCCTCCTCGTAGTGCACCCACTTCTTCTGGGACCAGAACAGGACGGCGGTGACGAGCGCTACGGCGAGCAGCAGCATCCAGGCCATGGCGGACGCGAAGCCCATCTGGGACTGCTGGAAGCCCTTTTGGTACAGGTAGCAGGTGTAGACGAGGGTGGCGTCGGCCGGTCCGCAGAACGTGTTGGAGACGACGTACGCGGAGCCGAAGATCTGGAACGAGTGGATCGACTCCAGCAGGACGTTGAAGAAGAGCACCGGGGAGATCATCGGCAGCGTGATGTTCCAGAACCGGCGCAGCGGTCCCGCGCCGTCGACGGCGGCGGCCTCGTACAGCTCGCGCGGCACCTGTTTGAGCCCGGCCAGGAAGATGACCATCGGAGCGCCGAACTGCCAGACGGTGAGCGCGACGAGCGAGTAGAGGATCAGATCGGGGTCGCCGATCCAGCCGCCGAGGTTCAGGCCGAGGGAGCCGAGCCCCTTGTCGACGACGGCGTTGTCGGAGAACAGCGCCCGCCAGACGAAGCCGACCGAGACGCTGGCGCCGATCAGCGACGGCGCGTAGAACGCGGCCCGGTACAGGCCCTGGCCGCGGCGGCTCTGGTTGAGCAGCAGCGCGACACCGAGGGCGAGCAGCAGCTTCAACGGGGTGCCGATGACCACGTATTTGAGGGTGACCTGCACCGACTTCTGCCAGCGCGGGTCGTCGAACATGGCGGTGAAGTTGTCGAGGCCGATCCACTTGGGCGCCGCGAACAGGTTGTAGTCCGTGAACGCGTAGTAGAGCGAGGCGATCATCGGCCCCGCCGTGAGCAGCAGGAACCCGGCGAGCCACGGCGACATGAACAGATAGCCGGCGAGGTTGTCACGCCGTCCCCGTCGCTTCTGTGCGACGGGTCGAACGACGTTCCTCTCGTCGGCCAGGACTGTGGCGTCCTTGACGAGCGACATGGTGCTGTTTCCCCTCGGAAACGTAGGGGCTGTCAGGCCTGGAAGGCTGCCTCGGCCTCGCTGAAGAACTGCTTCACCGCTGCCGGGACCTTCTGCTTGGCGTTGGCGACGTCACCGGCGATGCGCAGGAACGCGGCCTCCACGACATCCGCGCCGGACGGGTGCGGCGTGATCTTGCCGAGCACGCCGGCCTTGTCGACCTCGGTCTCGTACGCGGAGATGCCCTTGTTGGCCTCGGCGACCGCCTTGTCGGTCTCCGCGCCCGGCTTGTACGCGTCGAACTGCTCGTCGGTGGCGAGCACACCCATGTCGTAGCCCAGGACCTTGCCGACCTCGGGGTCGTGGACCATGAAGTCGATGAACGTGGCGGCCTGCGCCTGGGCCTTGCACTTGGTGGAGATCGACAGCATCAGCGAGCCGAGGTACTGGCCGGTGTCCTTGCCGTCGGTGGTCGGGATCGGCGCGAGCGCGTAGTCGGAGTCGCCCTCGCCCTCGTAGCGCACCGAGAAGTTGTCCCAGGTGAACTCGGCGCCCGCGAGCCCGGCGGAGAGCCCGGACTTCGGCTTGACCTGCTCGATCTTCTTGGGGTCCGCGACGATCCCGGACTTCACGCGCTTGTAGTAGTCGGACCACCACTGCGTCAGGTCGTCCTGGGTGAAGCCAAGTTCGCCGTCCTTGAAGAAGGCCTTGCCGTTCTGCCGGAGGTACAGGTCGTAGAGGTACATGACGCCGGCGTAGCCCGTGTCGCCCGCGATCTTCAACTTGTCCTGAATGGTCTGCAGCGACGCGAAGTACTCGTCCCAGGTCCAGCCGAACTTGGGCCGCACGCCCGCCTTGTCCCAGGCCTTCTTGTCGATGACGAGCGACATGGTGTTGGCGCCGACCGGAACCGCGACCTGCTTGCCGCCGGAGACCTGACCGGCCGTCTCGACGCCGCCGCGGAACTGTTTGAGACTCAGATTCCCGGCTTCCACCTGGGACTTGAGGTCGAGCAGAACTCCCCGCTTGTCGTACTTCGCAAGGAAGGCAACGGAGTTGAGGAATACATCCGGAGGATTTCCGCCCGAGGCCTGCGTCTGGAACTTCTCCCAGAATGCCTGGTAATCGGTGAATTCAGGCTTGATTTTGATCTTCGGATTCTTCTTCTCGAAGAGCGCGATCGCCTTCTTGATTTTCACGGCACGCGGTTCACCGCCCCACCAGGCGAACCGCAGGGTCGCCGGACCGTCCGCGTTTCCCGCATCCCCTGACCCACCGTCACCACCGCACCCGGCCGCCGTCAGGCCGAGCACGGCGACCGACGCCCCCGTGACCTTCAGCACGCCCCGCCGATCAAGATCCCTGTTCATAGGCACAGCCAGCCCCTCCACCTGCGCATTGAATCGTTTTAGGTAAGCGCTTGCCGAGCAAAAGTAGAGACGGGTGGGGGGTGCGTCAACAGTTCGGACAAAGATTTGGGTCGAAGCGCTTCGAACGCCCAGGTCGACCACGAAAAACGCCGACGGCCCCGGAGACTCGATGTCTCCGGGGCCGTCGGTCCGGGTGGGCGATACTGGGTTCGAACCAGTGACCTCTTCGGTGTGAACGAAGCGCTCTCCCACTGAGCTAATCGCCCGGGCGCAGGAAGAACATTACCCCATGTCAGGCGGTGCCTGGGACCACCCTGCGCCGCCCTCGGTCACTGCTTGATGTTCCACGGCATCTCGAGCCCGAACTTCCATACGTAGACCCCGCCGAGCACGGCGATGATCACCACGCCGATCGTGGTCAGGATGATGTTCCGCCGCCGCACCTTCGGGTCGAGCGCGCGCTGCGTCGCCTCCGTGACCTTCCGCTTCGTCCAGCGCAGGACCAGTTGCGCCCAGACGAACTCGGTCGCCCAGATCGCCATGCCGCCGAAGATCACCAGCCAGCCGGGTCCCGGCAGCGGCAGCATGATCACGCCGGCCACGACGACCGCGAGCCCGACGACGAAGACGCCGACCTGCCAGCTCAGATGCAGCGTCCGCCGGGCCTGGATGAACCCCGGCGCCCGCGAGCCGAGCGGCTTCTCCCCGGACGTCCCGCTGTCGACACCGGCACCGGAGGCCGCGTCGGCCGTCTCTGGCGCCTCGGGCTCCTTGGCCCCCTTGTCACTCCCCGTATTCATGTACTCAAACCTACCCGACTCTTTCGCGTCACCGGAATGGGCGTTCTCCCACAGATAAGACTCGGCCGTACGAGCTACCTAAAGACGCTCAAAACACTCAGAGGGGTTTACAACGGCACCGTAGGTGGCATGTCGATTTCGCCGACGTGCGAATCCCCGAGCGCACACTGAGCGAAAGGCCCTGGCGCTTATGAACACCACGGTCAGCTGCGAGCTGCACCTGCGCCTCGTTGTGTCGAGCGAGTCCTCACTGCCCGTTCCCGCAGGTCTGCGGTATGACACGGCCGATCCCTATGCCGTGCACGCCACCTTCCACACCGGAGCCGAGGAGACAGTCGAATGGGTGTTTGCCCGCGACCTCCTCGCCGAAGGCCTTCACCGGCCGACCGGCACCGGAGACGTCCGAGTCTGGCCGTCCCGTAGTCACGGTCAGGGCGTTGTCTGCATCGCCCTGAGCTCTCCCGAGGGCGAGGCATTGCTCGAGGCCCCGGCGCGGGCCCTGGAGTCGTTCCTGAAGCGAACGGACGCCGCCGTGCCACCTGGCACGGAACACCGCCATTTCGACCTCGACCAGGAGCTGTCGCACATCCTCGCGGAAAGCTAGCGCCGCGGAACGAGGAAGCCCCCGCCGGCACCCGGTCGGCGTGAGCAGCGCGAGAGCGTGCCGTGCCGTCCACTCGGGGAGACGACACGGCATCACGGTCGGGACAACCGCATACGGCATACACCGGCGCCGCCGCCGTGGGAGTTTCCACGGGGGCGGCGCAGGTGCGTTCCTGGAGGCCCGCAGGTACTAGGCTCGTGCGGCATCGGCGGGCGGGAGCCCTACCCCAGGCCAGGGAGCGAATCGTGCTGATCACCCACGACACCCGGTGTGCGCTCGACACCGTGGTCGATCTGGTGAACACGTCACCGGACGGCGGCGCGGTGACGGACGGGCTCGCGAGTTCGGCCGCGCTGGCGGATTTCGTACGAAGGAACGATGTCAGCGATGTCGGCGTGATGACCGAAGATGATCTCCAGTCGGTGCGTACGGTGCGTGACCGCTTCGCGGCGGTGTTCGCGGCGAGTGACCAGCGGGCCGCGGCGGCGGTGATCAACGAACTGGTCGCCGAGGCCGGCACCACTCCGCGCCTCACTGACCACGACGGCTACGACTGGCACATGCACTACTTCGCGCCCGGCGCCTCCGTCGCCGACCACCTGGCGGCCGACTGCGGGATGGCCCTGGCGTTCTTCGTGGTCGCGGGCGAGCAGGAGCGGCTGCGGCGCTGCGAGGCGCCCGACTGCCGGTTCGCGTTCGTCGACCTGTCCCGCAATCGTTCGCGCCGCTACTGCGACAGCCGTACGTGCGGGAACCGGCTGCACGTCGCGGCCTACCGGGCACGCCGCAAGGAAGCCACGGGCTGAATCCGTTCACAGCAGCAGCAGGTCGTGCAGCGCGGCCATCAGGAGCAGGCTGCCGATCACCCCCAGGAAGATCATCAGCGGGGGTTGGGAGAGCGCGAAGAGGCAGCCGCGCGGGCTCTCGGTCCGCTTCTCGGTTCGTACGGGAACGGGCGGCGCGGGCTCACTGGGAGGCGCCTGCCCCTGGTCGGCGTCCAGCTGGTCGGGCAGCTGCGGTGTGTCCAGCATCTCGTCGCGATGATGGCGCACTTACCGGGTGACGGTCACTCAACCCACCACTTTTGGGGGGCAGTTCACGACAACCCGTGACAGCGGGCGGCATCCGCCGGTTGGCGTCAGATGCCGTGCTTCTTGAGGATCGCCTCGATGTCGCTGAAGTCCTCCGCGGGCTCGGCCTTCGCCTGCTTCGGCTGCTTCGGCTGCACCGCGGGCGTGGGGCGCCGGCTCTCGCCGAGAGAGGGCGCCGACGCCGCGGGGGCGATGGCGGCCTCGCGCTCCTTGCCGGAGCGGCCGGAGCGGCGCCTCTCGACGGCCCGCGTCCCCATGAACATCAGCCAGGCGACGCCGAGCACGCCGAAGCCGGCCCAGGCGGTCGGACTGAACGCCGTGTCCACGATCCACTCGACCGCGCCCGTCATCACCAGGCCCAGCGGTACGAGGGCGTAGGCGGCGGTGCGGGCGGCCTTGAGGAACCGCTTGCGGAAGGCGAGAACCCCGGCGATGCCCAGGCCCGCCACGGCAACGGCGGAACACACGGTCTCGGCAATCATCCGGTCCTCCCGAGTTCGGACATCATGGGGCGCTTCCCCCTCCCATCCTGCACCGCCCGGGGGTCCGCGGGCCATGTCCGGGGCCCACCTCGGCCACATCTGGGGGACATCTCGGGGTCGCCGCTCCTCCGCAGGTCCAGGTTGGGGCGCGGCGGACAGTCCTGGGAGACTTGATCCCATGAACGCCCCGAACCCGATCCTTGACGTGTGGTGCGAGCTGCAGTGCCCCGACTGCCGCTCGGCCCTGGACGACCTCCGCGCGCTGCGCGAGCGCTACGGCGACCGCGTCGAGCTGCGCCTGCGGCACTTCCCGCTCGAGAAGCACAAGCACTCCTTCGCCGGTGCGCAGGCCGCCGAGGAGGCGTTCGCGCAGGGCAAGGGGTGGCCGTACGTGGAGGCCGTGCTCGGGCGGGTCGAGGAGTTCGACCGCAAGGGCGAGCCGTTCCTCGTCGAGGTGGCGGGCGAACTCGGCCTGGACGCCGAGGAGTTCGACACCGCGCTGGTCGACGGCCGGCACATCCTGATCGTCGACGCCGACCAGGCCGAGGGCAAGGTCATCGGCGTGACCGGTACGCCCACGTACGAGATCGGCGGGGAGCTTCTGCACGGCGGAAAGAGCCAGGAAGGGCTGCGCGAGCGGATCGAGGCGATCGCGGACCGGCTCCTCGCCGAGCGGGCCTGAGCCTCACTGCAGCTGTTTGTAGAGGTAGTGGCCGGTCGGCTCGTAGCCGAGCGATTCGTACAGGCACAGGGCGGCCTCGTTGCGCGCGAAGACGTTGAGGCCGATCCGGGTGGCGCCCGCGGCGATCGAGTCGGCCTCGGCGAGCAGCATCAGCGAGCGCCCGTGGCCGCGCCCCCGGTGCTCGGCGGACACCTCGACGTCGAAGACGAACGCCCCGTCGGGGCGCTGTGCCACCCAGAGCGTTCCGACCCGCTCGCCGTCCTGCTCCAACACGCTGAGCAGGACGTCCGGGGTGGCGACGCCCTCCGGGAGCAGCGCGGTGTGATCGTGCTCCGCCTTCTGGCGGGCCTCCTCCTCGGTGGCGCCGCGCTCGACCCAGGTGCGTGCGTACGCGGCCTTGGTGTGCGCGAGCCACGGCCCGTACTCGGCCTCCGTCATGCGCCGCCCCACGCTGCCTTCGGGGAGGCCGGGTGGCTGTTCGGGCAGGGCCTTCGCCATGTTCCGGTTGCGCTCCACGTAGCCGAGGGCGCCCGCGAGGCGGAGCATGCCCTGCGCGTCGGCGGGGACGGTCAGCTCGACGCGGCGGCAGTTCCAGGAGCGGGCGACCTCCTCGGCGGCGAGCGCCGCGACGGTGCCGCGGCCGCGCCCCCGGTCCTTCTCGTCGATGCGCAGCTCGATTATCTGGGCGACGGACGGGCCGAAGACCGGGTGCGTGGCGAGGTGCAGGGCGCCGACGGGGCGGCTGTTCACACACACCGCGTAGTGGCGGCGCCGCGAACCGTCGGGGGTGCGCTGGAGCGGCTCGGTCGGCCGCAGGGTCGTGGTCATCACGGGTGTTGTACCCGTACGCGCCCCCGACGCGACAACGGATTTACGAGTCCGGTCGCTCTGCTGCCCGCCCGTCCCGGCCGCTCCGGGTGGGCTGTCGTTCCGGCTGGGGGTTCGGGGGTTACCCCCCGAAAGAAATCAGCACGGGTCGAGCCGGTCTGCTGCCCGCTCGTCCCACACACGCATCGCCTTCGCGGTGACGGGGCCCGGTGCGTCCGCCAGGTTCCGGTCGTCGACGCGGTGCACGGCCTGGATGTCGCGCAGCGTCGACGTCAGGAACACCTCGTCGGCCTCCGAGAGCACCGACAGCGGCAGGTCCGTCTCCTTGGCGCCCGTCCATTCGACGGCCAGGGCGCGCGTGATGCCGGCCAGCGGGCCCGCGGCGAGCGGCGGGGTGTGGATCTCGCCGTCGAGGACGACGAAGACGTTGGAGCCCGTGCCCTCGCACAGCTGTCCCACCGTGTTCGCGAACAGTGCCTCGGACGCGCCGTGTTCGCGGGCGCGGGCCAGCGCGACGACGTTCTCCGCGTACGAGGTGGTCTTCAGGCCCGCGAGGGCGCCGCGCTCGTTGCGGGTCCAGGGGACGGTGATCGCGGCGGTGGTGTCGGGGCGTCGCGTGACCTCGCCGAGGGCGACGACGAGAGTGGTGCCGTGGTCGCCGCGGTCGGAGCCGAGCGGCGAGAGGCCGCCGGTGTAGGTGATGCGCAGGCGCCCGAGGGCCATCGGGTTGGCCTCCAGGACGGCGGCGCAGGCACGGCGCACCTCGTCGAGGTCGGGCTCGGGCAGGCCGAGCCCGCGGGCCGAGCGGGCGAGCCGGTCGAGGTGGCGGGTGAGCGCGAAGGGCTCCCCTTCGACGGCCTTCACCGTTTCGAAGATGCCGTCGCCCACGGTGAGCCCGTGGTCGAAGACGGAGACGCGCGCCGCCTCGGTGTCCTGCAGCCGGCCGTCGAGCCAGATCTTCACGGGTCCTTGCCTCTCACTGTTCTGGTACGTACGTTCCCGACGCTACCGCCAACAGCCGCGCCGCCTTCAGCTCGGTCTCCCGCCACTCCCGCTCCGGGTCGGAGCCCCAGGTGATCCCGGCGCCGGTGCCGAAGCGCAGGAAAACGCCGTCGGCGCCGCGGTCCATCCAGAACGTCCGGATCCCGACGGCCAGTTCCCCGCTCCCTCGGTCCGCGTCCACCCAGCCGATGCCGCCGCAGTACGGGCCGCGCGGCGCCGTCTCCAGGTCGGCGATGATCCGCAGGGCGCTGGACTTCGGGGCGCCGGTGACGGAGCCGGGCGGGAACGCGGCGTCGAGGAGCTCGGGCCAGCCGGCCGTCTCGGGCAGCTCGCCGCGCACGGTGGAGACGAGGTGGACGAGGCCCGGGTGCTTCTCGACCACGCACAGTTCCGGAACGGTCACGCTGCCGGTGGCGCAGACGACGCCCAGGTCGTTACGGACCAGGTCCACGATCATCACGTTCTCGGCGTGGTCCTTGTCGAGGAGGTCCGCCTCGGTGCGCCCGGTCCCCTTGATCGGCCCGGATTCGACGACCCGGCCGTCCCTGCGCAGGAACAGCTCGGGCGAGGCCGTCGCGACCTCCACGCCGTGGCCGGGGAGCCGGATGGTGCCCGCGTACGGAGCGGGGTTCCCGCGGGCGAGGAGGGCGGTGAGGGCGTCCACGTCGGCGTAGGGGGAGATGGGCGCGGACAGCACGCGGCAGAGGTTGGCCTGGTAGACCTCGCCGGTCGCGATGTGGGCGCGGATGCGCCGCACGCCTTCCGTGTACGCGGCGTGATCGAGTGACGTCGTCCAGTGCGTCGGCGCAGGTCCGGGCCAGGCGCCGGGCCGCGGGGCGGGCACCGGTTCCTTGCGCACGGTAGCGAAGCGGGCGCAGACGAGGCGGCCCTCGAAATCGGCGCAGACGGCCCAGAAACCGGTGGAGTCGAGGGCCGCGGGATCGCTGGTGACGTCGCGCAGATCGGTCGCGACGAGCCCGCCGAAGCGGGCCAGAGCAGGGAGGTCGTGCACGCCTTCGAGTCTATGGCCGATGACGACGGGCCCAACTGAGCAGGACCTTCGTCGGTGGCACCGCAGCACGCTGCGCAAACGCGTTTTTGTACTGGCCCAGGAATCCGCTAGAGTTCAACACGTCGCCGGGACGCGGAAGCCGACCGGAAAGACACGCGAATGTAGCTCAGTTGGTAGAGCGCAACCTTGCCAAGGTTGAGGTCGCCGGTTCGAACCCGGTCGTTCGCTCAGGATGTGGGGGATCTTCCCGAACCCCTACGCTCCTGGTGGAGTGGCCGAGAGGCGAGGCAACGGCCTGCAAAGCCGTCTACACGGGTTCAAATCCCGTCTCCACCTCCAAGCGCGATTAGCTCAGCGGGAGAGCGCTTCCCTGACACGGAAGAGGTCACTGGTTCAATCCCAGTATCGCGCACTGAAGCCGCAAGGCTTCCATCCCGGACGATTAGCTCAGCGGGAGAGCGCTTCCCTGACACGGAAGAGGTCACTGGTTCAATCCCAGTATCGTCCACTGCCCCCTGTGGGTTCCCGCGCGATTAGCTCAGCGGGAGAGCGCTTCCCTGACACGGAAGAGGTCACTGGTTCAATCCCAGTATCGCGCACCAGCAAGAAGCCCCCGGTCCTCGTGGCCGGGGGCTTCTTCATGTCAGGAGGAGAACAGCATCCGACCGAAGCCACGGTTGTGGTGACCGTGGTGCCCGTGGTGACCGCCGTGGTGCGGGGCTCCCCACGCCGGGGCCGCGGGGGCCGGGGCCGGGTAGCCCTGGGGGGCGGGCGGGGGCGGAGCCTGCTGCTGCCACTGCGACTCCATGCGGGTCAGCGACTCCAGCTCGCCGTAGTCCAGGAATATCCCGCGGCACCCGCTGCACTGCTCGATCTGGACGCCATTGCGGTTGTACGTGTGCATCGGTGCGTGACACTTCGGACACTGCATGCTCGGCTCAACTCCCTGCCGTTCGGTGCTGCTTCGCCGGAACACTTCCCGGCTTCCTTCCCCCGCACCCTACTTGGCCGAATCGCCCTCCAACTGCGGCGGGACCGAAGCCATCCGGGCACAGGCCTCGATCACCGCCTCCTCCACCTCGTCGAGCGCCCGGCCCGCGTCGGTGGCCTTCGCGACGGCGAGCGCGGCGGTCTGCACGGTCAGGGCGCGGGCGGGTACGTCCAGGGCTGGCCAGGGGTCGGGGACGCTCAGCTCCTTTGCGCCGCCTGTGCGTTGGTACGCGCCGAGGAAGATGGTCCAGTCCTCGGCGGACAGCAGTCCGCAGGCGAACCAGGCGGCGGGGCGGGCCAAGTCCCAGGCAGGGGCGCCGATCCCGAGGTCGTCGACGTCGATGAGCGTCCACGCGGCGGAGTCGGCGGGGTGGCTGACCAGCTGGCCGAGGTGCAGATCGCCGTGGCAGAGGGTGCTCGCGTGCTCGTACGGGGCTTCGGCGCGGGCCCAGGGCGGCAGGGTGTGCCAGGCGTCGAGGATCGGCCGGGCGGCCGGGTGGCCGGGCGCCGAGGTCTGGAGGCGGGCCACGGCGCGGGCCGCCTTGAGCGGGCCGCGCATGGGCGGGAGCGCGGGCGGCAGTTCGTGCGCCGGGGTGCAGTGCAGGCGGGCGAGGAGGGCGCCCACGGCGTCCCAGGGGGCGTGCTCCGGGTGGTCCGGGTCCACGGGGGTGCCGTGCGGCCAGAACGTGACGAGCCGGTCGTCCAGGGCGGCGGCCGTCGGGCGCAGCGGCCGCAGCAGTACGCCGGCCAGGGCCGGGTGGGCGGCCACGGTCAGCCGCAGGTTCAGCTCGGCCGGGTCGGTGTCGGGGGCGTGCGCCTTGGCGACGGTGTCGCCGTGCCGGACCACCGTGGCGTCGGGGCGGTCGGCGAGGGTCGTGGCGCCGCATACGCAGGCGATCCCCGACGGATGGGCCGCACCCCGGGCCTCGGCCCTGAGCGCGGGAACGATGAGCGTGGTCACGGCCGCAGCCTACGGGGGCGGCCCGCACAAAATAATGCTGCGCGCAGCTCCCCAGCTGCGCGCAGCATTTGTGCCGTCCGCCGCACCCCCGTCCCCACGGGGTTTCATGGCCGGATGTCCCCGCCCGGACCGCTCTTCCGGGCCTGGGAGCGCCGCTCAGCGCCCCAGCATCACGCCCACGGACGACGCCTGTGTGACCACCGCGTCCCAGCCGCCGAAAACGACGACGAGAAGGGCCGCGAGAGGGAGAACCATGGCCGCGGCCACCAGCGGATGCCGGCGGTCGGTCGCGGGGCCACCGAAAAGGCCCGCCCTGCGGGCCGCTGTGCGGAACGCTGTCGTCCGCGGTGCCGTGTCCGCCATGGTCCTCTCCCGGTCGAAATCTTGAGTTCTTGCGTCTGTCGAGTTCTTGCGCCTTGGCAAGCGGCGGGTACCTGACCTCGGGGGACGAGTGCTGCACCCGCCGCTTGACCTCAAATCTACGAGCGGCGGGCGCGTGAGACGTCATGCCCTCGTACCGATTGCCGGGCCTCCCGGAGGATGACCACCTCCGGCCGACGTACTCCCCTGGGTGGAGACGAGGACCTAGGGCCCTTCTGACGGATCTTGCCGGAGTCGTGGGCCCTGGCACGCCCATCTGCGGCGTTGTCGTCGGTTGCCAACGCTCCGCGTTGACGCCCTCCTCCGCCTTGCAGCTGCACGCACCAGACCCCACTCGCCTGCACCGCCCATTGACGCCGTCCGCGTCCAGCCTGATCCGTCAGAAGGGCCCTAGACCTCGGGGTCATCCCCGAGGGGGCGGCCGACGCGGGCCTCCCGCTCGGCGGGCTCCTCGCGCGGGACCGGGTGTTCCACCAGCGCCAGCACCCTGGTCGCCATGAAGCGCGCGGTGCGCACCACAGATCCGGAACGGGTGACTTCGCTCACTTCCACCACCCCTCTGCGCACCGCCGTCTCCACCCTTCGACCCGCCCGGCCCGCCGTCACCTCGTACGTACGCGTCGTGTCCCCGGCATCCACGACTATCTCGACCCGGTCACCCTTCATGGGTCCAATCCCCCTTTAACGCCGCCCTGTTGGCTTGCGGGCCCGCGACAAGCCGCCCCGCTCCCGCGCTCCCTGACCACCCTTCAAGTTTCCCACCGAGCACTGACAATCGAATCGGCCACGAGGGCGCGGCCTTTGCGCGCCGCCGTGCGCGAAAACGTAAGCTGTGGCTCGTCAGACGGACCGGGCAGCAGCGGGGATGAACATGGCGATGATGCGCCTGAGGCGCGAGGACCCGCGCGTCGTCGGCTCGTTCAGGCTTCACAGACGCCTCGGGGCCGGCGGGATGGGCGTGGTCTACCTCGGGTCCGACCGGCGTGGCCAGCGGGTCGCGCTCAAGGTGATCAGGCCTGATCTGGCGGAGGACCAGGAGTTCCGCTCGCGGTTCGCGCGCGAGGTGTCCGCCGCCCGGCGGATCCGGGGCGGCTGCACCGCCCGGCTCGTCGCCGCCGATCTGGAGGCGGAGCGGCCGTGGTTCGCGACGCAGTACGTGCCGGGTCCCTCGCTGCACGACAAGGTGGCCGAGGAGGGTCCGCTGGCCGCCTCGGACGTGGCGGCCGTCGGTGCCGCGCTGTCCGAAGGGCTCGTCGCCGTCCATGAGGCCGGGGTCGTGCACCGCGACCTCAAGCCGTCCAACATCCTGCTGTCCCCGAAGGGGCCGCGGATCATCGACTTCGGTATCGCGTGGGCGACCGGCGCCTCGACACTGACCCACGTGGGCACCGCTGTCGGCTCCCCCGGCTTCCTCGCGCCCGAGCAGGTGCGGGGCGCCACCGTGACGCCCGCGACCGATGTGTTCGCCCTGGGGGCCACGCTCGCGTACACGGCCATGGGTGACTCGCCCTTCGGGCACGGCAGTTCCGAGGTCATGCTCTACCGGGTGGTGCACGAGGAGGCGCAGCTGGCCGGGGTGCCGGACGCGCTCGCGCCGCTGCTGCGCGCGTGCCTCGCGAAGGACCCGGAGGAGCGGCCCAGCACGCTGCAACTGTCGCTGCGGCTCAAGGAGATCGCGGCCCGTGAGGCGCAGGGCATCGCCGCGGAGCCGCGCCCGCCCGCGCCGCGCGCCGCCGAGCAGGACCGCCCGACGGGACGGCTCGCCGACACCCACGAGGGGCAGCGCACCCAGCGGCGTACGCAGCCGGGGACTCCGACGTCGCGCCCCAGCAACGGCAGGAGCAACGGGTCGGCGCCCGCTCGGAACACCAACAGCCGCCCGGGCAACAGCAGGTCCGGGCCGCGCAGCGGTGCGGGGCGCCCGGCGCCGCGCACGAACGGCACGGGCGGCGGCAAGAAGCTGCGGCCCGCGAATCCGCGGCTGCTGCGGCAGCGGCTCTTCGTGTTCGTCGTCGTGACGCTGCTCGTGGCGCTGGCGATCGCGGCGGCGCAGGGCTGCCAGGGGCCGACGCGCGGCCTCGGTGACAGCGACGTACAGAGGACGACGTCCGCGCAGGCGCTGCCGCTTACGCAGAGCCCTCCCGAAGGCTGAGAGCCTGTGCGTCAGAGTTCGGGGCGGCCCGTCGCCACCGCGTAGAACGCGACGGCGGCCGCCGCGCCCACGTTGAGCGAGTCGACTCCGTGGGCCATCGGGATGCGGACCCATTCGTCCGCCGCCATCAGGGCCTTGGTCGACAGACCGTCGCCCTCCGCGCCGAGCATCAGCGCGACGCGGTCCATGCGGTGCGGCGCCACCTCGTCCAGGGACTTGGCCTGCTCGGCGGGGGTGAGCGCGAGGAGTTCGAAGCCGGCGTCGCGGACCGTCTCCAGGGACTTCGGCCAGGCGTCCAGACGCGCGTACGGCACGGAGAAGACCGCGCCCATGGAGACCTTCACGGAGCGGCGGTAGAGCGGGTCGGCGCAGTCCGGGGAGAGCAGGACCGCGTCCATGCCGAGGGCGGCGGCGCTTCGGAAGATCGCGCCGATGTTGGTGTGGTCGTTGACCGACTCCATGACGACCACGCGGCGGGCGGTGGTGAGGAGTTCGTCGGCCGTCGGCAGCGGCTTGCGCTGCATGGAGGCGAGGGCGCCGCGGTGCACGTGGTAGCCGGTGACCTGTTCGGCGAGGTCGGGGGCGACCGCGTAGACCGGGGCGGGGACCTCGTCGATGACGTCGCGCATGACGTCGACCCACTTCGCGGACAGCAGCATCGAGCGCATCTCGTACCCGGCGAGCTTGGCGCGCCGGATGACCTTCTCGCCCTCGGCGATGAACAGGCCCTCGGCCGGTTCGCGTTTGCGACGCAGTTCTACGTCGGTCAGGCCCGTGTAGTCGGACAGGCGCGGGTCGTCGGGGTCATCGATGGTGATGAGACCTTGGGGTTCAGCCACGGGTCGATACTGCCTTGTTCTGGGTGTGGTGCCAACGGCTCGGAACGAGTTGTGTTACCGCTGGTTACTTTTTTGGTCCCTCGCGCACCACGTCGCCGATCACGATGACGGCCGGCGGCCTGACCCCTTCGGAGACGGCCCTTTCGCCGACCGTCGCGAGGGTGGCGTCGACGCGGCGCTGGGCCGCCGTCGTGCCTTCCTGGACGAGGGCGACGGGGGTGTCGGGGGCCTTGCCGTACGCGACGAGGGCCTCGGCGATCTTTGCGATCTTGTCGACGCCCATGAGGATCACGAGGGTGCCGGTCAGCTTCGCCATCGCCTCCCAGTCGACCAGGGAGCGCTCGTCGTCCGGCGCCACGTGGCCGCTGACGACGGTGAACTCGTGGGCGACGCCGCGGTGGGTGACCGGGATGCCGACCGCGCCGGGGACGCTGATGGAACTGGAGATGCCGGGGACGACCGTGACCGGGATGCCCTCGGCGGCGAGCGCCTGGGCCTCCTCCATGCCGCGGCCGAAGACGAACGGGTCGCCGCCCTTGAGCCGGACCACGGCCTTGCCCTGCTTGGCGTGGTCGATCAGGGCCTGGTTGATGGCCTCCTGGACCATCTGGCGGCCGTACGGGATCTTCGCGGCATCGATCACCTCGACGTGCGGCGGGAGTTCGTCGAGGAGGTCGCGCGGGCCGAGCCGGTCGGCGATCACGACGTCGGCCTCGGCGAGGAGGCGGCGGCCGCGCACGGTGATGAGGTCCGGGTCGCCGGGGCCGCCGCCGACGAGGGCGACGCCGGGGGTGCGGGTGCGCTCGGTGCTGACCGTGCCGTCGCGCAGGGCCTCGACGAGGGCGTCGCGGACGGCGGCGGTGCGGCGCGGGTCGCGGTCGGCGGCCTCGGTGGACAGGACCGCGATCGTGACGCCCTCGGTGCGGCCGGTGGCCGGGGTCCAGGCGGTGGCGGCCTCGGCGTCGTCGGAGCGGACGCACCAGGTGCGGTCCGCCTCGGCCTCGGCGGAGGCCTCGTCGTTGGCCGTGCGGTCGGCCGTGGCGATCAGGACGTACCAGGCGTCGGCGAGGTCGCCGTGCTCGTAGCGGCGCCTGACCCAGGTCAGCTCGCCGGCGTCCGCCATGGCCTCGACGGAGGGGGTGGCCGAGGGGGAGATCAGGGTGATGTCGGCGCCCGCCGCGATGAGGGCCGGGAGGCGGCGCTGGGCTACCTGGCCGCCGCCGATGACGACGGTCCTGCGGCCGGTGAGGCGGAGTCCTACCGGGTAGGCGGGGTGCTGTGCGGCGGGCATGAGGCGCTGCTCCTCGGGCGGGCTGTGAGGGGGCTTCGGCGCTGGAGCTCCCGTTGATGTGCAGGTCAGACTACGTGGGGGCGCCACATCTTGGCGCCCCCACGTCCACGTACCGAACTACTTCTCGGTGACACCGGCCGAGTCGAACGTGGCCACCTCGTGCATCGCGCGGGCCGCGCTCTGCACGATCGGCAGGGCCAGCAGGGCTCCGGTGCCCTCACCGAGGCGCAGGTCCAGGTCGACGAGCGGGCGCAGGCCCAGCTTGTTGAGCGCGGCGACGTGGCCGGGCTCGGCGCTGCGGTGGCCCGCGATGCAGGCGGCGAGGACCTCGGGGGCGACGGCGCGGGCGACCAGGGCGGCCGCACCGGCACTGACACCGTCGAGGATCACCGGGGTACGCAGCGAGGCGCCGCCCAGGAGCAGGCCGACCATGGCCGCGTGCTCCAGGCCGCCGACCGCCGCGAGGACGCCGATCGGGTCGGCCGGGTCGGGCTTGTGCAGGTCGAGGGCGCGGCGTACGACCTCGACCTTGCGGGCGTGCGTCTCGTCGTTGATGCCGGTGCCACGACCGGTCACCTCGGCGGGGTCGACCTCGGTGTAGACGGAGATCAGGGCGGCGGACGCGGTGGTGTTCGCGATGCCCATCTCGCCGGTCAGCAGCGCCTTGTTGCCGGCCGCCACGAGGTCGCGGGCCGTCTCGATGCCGACCTCGATGGCTTCCTTGACCTCTTCGCGGGTCAGGGCGGGGCCCGTCGTCATGTCGGCGGTGCCGGCGCGGACCTTGCGGGGCAACAGGCCGGGCGTGGCGGGGAGTTCGCCGGCCACGCCGACGTCGATGACGCAGACCTCGGCGCCGACCTGGCTCGCGAACGCGTTGCAGACCGCGCCGCCGCCCAGGAAGTTGGCGACCATCTGGCCGGTCACCTCCTGCGGCCAGGGGGTGACGCCCTGGGCGTGCACACCGTGGTCACCGGCGAAGATCGCGACGGCGGCGGGCTCCGGGATCGGCGGCGGGCACATGCGGGACAGGCCGGACAGCTGGGCGGAGATGATCTCCAGCATGCCGAGCGCGCCCGGGGGCTTCGTCATCCGCTTCTGCCGCTCCCACGCCTCGCCGAGCGCCTTGGCGTCCAGCGGGCGGATGTTGGAGACGGTCTCCGCGAGCAGGTCGTGCGGGTCCTCGCCGGGCAGGGCGCGGCGGCCGTACGTCTCCTCGTGCACGACCCAGGAGAGCGGGCGGCGCTTGGACCAGCCGGCCTGCATCAGCTCCGGCTCCTCCGGGAACTCGTCGACGTAGCCGACGCAGAGGTACGCCACGACTTCGAGGTGTTCCGGCAGGTCGAGGGAGCGGACCATCTCGCGCTCGTCGAAGAAGCTGACCCAGCCGACGCCGAGGCCCTCGGCGCGGGCCGCGAGCCACAGGTTCTCGACCGCGAGCGCGGAGGAGTACGGGGCCATCTGCGGCTGCGTGTGACGGCCCAGTGTGTGGCGGCCGCCGCGGGTCGGGTCGGCGGTGACGACGATGTTCACCGGGGTGTCGAGGATGGCCTCGATCTTCAGTTCCTTGAACTGCTTCGCGCGGCCCTTGGGCAGGGACTTGGCGTACGCGTCCTTCTGCCGCATGGCCAGTTCGTGCATCGCGCGGCGGGTGTCCGCGGAGCGGATGACCACGAAGTCCCAGGGCTGCGAGTGGCCCACGGACGGCGCCGTGTGGGCCGCCTCCAGGACGCGCAGCAGCACCTCGTGCGGGATCGGGTCGCTGCGGAAGCCGTTGCGGATGTCGCGGCGCTCGCGCATCACGCGCAGCACCGCCTCGCGCTCGGTGTCGTCGTAGGCGGGAGCGGCGGGGTGCGCCTCGCGCTCCGGCGCGAGGTGCTCGGGCTCGCCCGTCAGCTCGGCGGGCGTGACGGTCTGCTCCGCGGGGTCCTCGGTGTCGGCGGCCTCGGGCAGCGGGATCGCGCCGGAGTCGCCTTCCCGCGGGGCGGGCACGCTCGCGGCTCCCTCCGGGGGGACCTCGGCGGATTCGGGGCCCGGGGCACCCCACTGCGCGACGTTCTCGGGGGCGACCGACTCGTCGCCCACGGGCGCCTGTTCGGCGGACTGCTGGTTGGCCATGGCGTGCGGATCCTGCGGGTCGATAACGGCCTGGGGGGCGGCGAGGTCCGGCTGACCGGGGGCGAAGTGCGGGTCAGCTGCGGCCTGCTGGTCGGCGTGAGCCGGGTGGTCGGCGGTGGACGGCTGACCGGCAGCGGCCTGCTGGTCGGCGGTAGCCAGGTGGTCGGCGGTGGACTGCTGGTCGGCAGCGGCCTGGCGGTCGCCAGCGGCCTGCTGGTCGCCTGCGGCTTGATGAGCGGCGGCGTCTACGTAGTCGCCAGCGGCTCGCTGGTCAGCCGCGACCTGCTGGTCGGCTGCGGCTGCGTGATCGCCTGCGGCTTGATGGGCGGCGATGCCTACGTAGTCGCCAGCGGCTTGCTGACCGGCAGCGGCCTGCTGGTCGGCGAATTCTGCGTGATCGCCATCGACTTGCGGGGCGGCAGTGGCCTGCTGGCCACCCACGGGCTGCTGCCCGGCAGCGGCCTGTCTGTCGGCCACACCTGCGTGATCGCCGGCGGCCTGCTGGTCACCAACGGGCTGCTGCCCGGCAGCGGCCTGTCTGTCGGCCGCGCCTGTGTGGTCGCCTGCGGGCTGCTGCCCGACGGCGGCTGCGTGGTCGCCTGCGGCTTGCGGTTCGGCAGTGGCCGGCTGGCCGCCCACGGGCTGCTGCTCGGCAGCGGCCTGGAGGTCGGCCACACCTGCGTGGTCGCCTGCGGGCTGCTGACCAGCAACGGCTGCGTGATCGCCAGCGGCCTGCTGGCCAGCAACAGTATTCAGGTCGGCATCGCCTGCCTGGTCGCCAGCGGTCTGCTGGTCGACGGTGGCCTGCTGGTCGACGGTGGCCTGCTGCCCCGCAGCGGCATGCTGCCCCGCAGCGGCATGCTGCCCCGCAGCGGCATGCTGCCCCGCAGCGGCATGCTGCCCGGCGGCGGCATGCTGGTCCGCTGCGCCTACACGGTCGCCTGCCGCCTGCTGCCCGGCAGCGGCAGCGTGATCGCCAACGGCTTGCGGCTCGGCAGCGGCTGACTGACCGCCCACGGGCTGCTGCCCAGCAGCGGCCTGGAGGTCGGCCACACCTGCGGGGTCGCCACCGGCCTGCTGGCCAGCAACAGCATTCAGGTCGGCATCGCCTGCCTGGTCGGCGGTGGCCTGCTGTCCAGCAGCGGCATGCTGCCCGGCAGCGGCAGCGTGATCGCCAACGGCTTGCGGTTCGGCGGCGGCCTGCTGGCCGCCCACGGGCTGCTGACCGGCAGCGGCCTGTCGGTCGGCCGCGTCTGCGTCGTCGCCTGCGGGCTGCTGGTCGGCAGTGGCCTGGAGGTCGGCCACGCCTTGCGGGTCGCCGAGGACTTGCTGGTCGTGCCGGGCCGCGGTGTCCTGCTGGTCGACCGCGCCCGACGTGTCGGGAACAGGCTGCTCGCCGACAGCGGTCTGCTGCTCCACCGTGCCCAGTCGACCCGCCACACCTTCCTGGCCGGCGCCGGACTCCTGCGAGGTCGCGGCCTGCCGACCCGCGCCGAACTCCTGCGCGGTAGCGCCCTGTGGGCCCCCCACACTCTGCTGGTCGGCCGCGACCCGACGGCGGCTCACGCTCTGCCGACCGGCGCCGGCCTTCCGCGGGGCAGCACCCTCCTGCCCGGCCGCGGCGTACTGCTCGTCGACGCCGAGTTGCTGCTGAGCGGAGTCCTGCGCGCCCTCCGGGGACTGCTCCTCCGGGAGTGGTGGGACCACCATCGGCTGCGGCGGGGTCGGCGCCAGGTGCGGGGTCGTGGGGATGATGCCGTCCACCGGGACGAACTGGCCGAGGGTCTGGTTCGCGGCGGGCTGCTGGGCGTATCCGTGCGCCGCGTAGTCCGGCTGCTGCGGGTGGTCGTAGCCGCCCTGGCCGTGCTCGTGCGCGGCGTACGGGGCCTGGCCCGCGTACGCGCCGACCTGGGCGAACTCCTGGGCGTGCGCGGGCGTTTCGGGCTGCGCGTACTGCGGAGCGACCGTTTCTGCGGGGGCCGGCGCCTGCTGCGCCTGGGCCGGCTGCCACGGGGCGGCGCCCTGCGGCGGGATGTCCAGGTACTCCGGGCCGGTGGTGGGCGGGCCCGACTGGCGGGTCGGCATCGGGGCCTGCTGGGCGGGGCCGCGGTCGGCGAGCGAGCGAACAGGGCTGCCGTTGGTGTCGGGAACGGCCGGTCCCATGTGCAGCGGACGACGGGGCTGGGCCTGGGCCTGGGCGTACTGCTGGCCCTGCCCCTGGCTGTGGCTCTGGTCCGTGGGCTGCGCCTGCGGCTGCCCCCAGGCGCCCTGCGAACCGGGCATCAGAAGGATCTCGTCGTCCTCGGCCGTGGCGTCGGAGGGATCGAGGTAGGTGTACGCGCCGGGTGCGGGAACGCCCGGCGGCTCCGCCGTACCTGCGTCCTCCGGCAGCCCTTCGCCCGGAACCTGACCGGTGTCGGTCATGCCTACCCCTCGCCCATCGAATGAGAACTTCCTGGCCGCCCCCGGCCGTCCGCCGGAACTGCGAGCGCCTTCACGCTTGACTGTTTCGCCGTCCGGGGCGACACGTCGACCGCCCGTCAACAAGAACGAGCGCACGCGCCGCGCGGCACGAACCGCTCCGGACAACAGGCATTGTCCCGGTCGGACCGCGGCCACGGAACGTAGTTCGACCATGGCCTTCTGTGGACTGCGCCACGTTGCGCATCCTCCGGTCGCTGCCGTACCACACGCACCTCAAAAGTGGTGCGTTTTCGGGACATTGGCGTACGAAGAACCGAACGTCCCGGTGCGGTACAACGATCGGCCAGCCTACCGCGCGCGGCGCGCCGCCCGGCTCACGGGTGGCGGACGGGGAGGCGCCCGGAGAGGAGGAACCCCACGGTCCGCTCCTTCTCCGTCCAGGCACGAGTGTCCAGTTCGACGGATTGCAGGAGGGCGCACTCGACGTCGTATCCGTGCTCCGTCAGGTCCCTGCCGATGAGTTCGGCGTCGTCGCGTGTCGCGGCGTGCGTGACGATGCGGGCGGGGCGCCGGTCCGCGACGGCCGACACGACGGCCGCTCCCCCGCCCCCGACGCGGACGACGTCGGGCTCCGGGAGGTCTTCGAGGTCGTGCGGGGCGGTGCCGTTCACGATCTGGACCTGGACGCCGAAGCGCCGGGCGACGGCGAGGGTGCGGGCGCAGGCGTCGGCGTCCCGGTCGACGGCGATGACGGCCGCACCGAACCGCCCGGCCTCCGCGGTGAACGCTCCGCTGCCGCAGCCGATGTCCCACACGAGGTCGCCCGCGCGCGGCCCCAGGCGGGCCAGTTGGGCGGCGCGCAGCAGTTCGGTCTCGCCCTCGCCGAACGGTCCCGCGTACTCGTGCGCGGGCAGGGCCCAGCCGCGCGGTCCCGCGTCGGGGTCGCCGCCGGCCAGCCAGCCCCCGTTCTCCGAGGCGCCGGTGACCGGGCCTCCGATGACGATGACGACATTGGGGTCGCGCCACGCGTGGTCGGCGGCCTTGTCGGAGGTGACGACGGTGACCTGTTCGCGGTCGGTGCCGAGCTCCTCGCAGATGACGAAGGTGCGGTGGACGCCCTCCAGCAACAGGCCCAGTTCGGCGGGCCCGGCGCCCGGTGAGGTGAGGACGGCGACCTTGGTGTGGGCGCGGCACACATTCACCGCGCGTCGCAGGGTGCGACGGTGTGCGACGACCACCTGCGCGTCGTCCCATGGCATGCCCGCTCGGGCGAACGCCTGGGCGACCGAGGACACGGCGGGCACGACCTCGACCTCAAGGCCGTACTGGGGCGCGCGCAGGGTGCGTACGACGCCGAAGAAGCCGGGGTCGCCGTCCGCGAGCACGACGGCGGTGCCGCGGTGGCCTGCGATGCGGCGGGCGGCGAGGGCCACGCTGCCGAGCCGGACGCGCTCGGCGCGCTCGGGCACTTCGCGCAGCGCCAGGTGGTGCGCGGCGCCCGCCACGAGCGTGGCCGCACCGAGTGCTGAGCGGGCCGCTTCCGTCAGCGGCGAACCGTCCCAGCCGATCACCGTGACCCGGTCGGCCATCGTCGTCAGTCTCCAGGGTGTGCTCGGGTACGTACGTGCCCATGCGGCACGGAGGTCAAGGGTGCCGCCGGGGTCGGGGCACCGTGAGCGTACCTGCCCGGCCTGTCGACCGCCCGTGAGGTCAGTTCCAGTCCGAGAAGGAGGTGAAACCCCCGGCCTCCGCCAGTTGCTCGGTGACGCCCTCCAGGTCCTCGGGCAGCAGGCTCCACACGATGAAGTCCGTGCGGGCCTCGGCGAGGCCGCCGTCCTCGGTGCGCGTACGCGCTATGCACGCGTTGCGCAGGACGCCCTCGCTGATGCAGCCGATCTTCTGGGCGACCTGCTGGGCCGCGGTGTTGTCGGCGGCGGTGCGCAGTTCGATGCGCTCCAGGCGCTGGTCGCGGAAGAGCCACTGGGCCGTGGCGAGCGCGGCCTCGGAGGCGTAGCCCTCACCGCGTGCCCAGGGGGCGACGATGTACGAGAGCTCGGTGGACCGCACGTGCCAGTCGGTGTTGGTGAGCCGGACGGTGCCGACGAGCCGCTGGGTGAGGAACTCGGTGACGGCGAGGTCGAGTCCGGCGCCGCGCGCCCGCCGCCTCGGCACGTCCTCGGCGATCCAGCGGCGGGCACCCTCCTCCGTGAACGGCTGCGGCACCGACGTCCAGGCGGTGACCAGCTCGTCGTTCATCATCTCCGTGAGCGCGGGTACGTCGTCCTCGTCGAGCGGACGCAGCACCAAGCGCTCCGTACTGATGGAGATCCTGGGGAAGGTGTTCGTCATGCGCCGCTCCGTAACCTTCGTTGGCCTTCTACCTTCGCGTCGGGCCTCGTGAACTGCCCAGCATGCAGCATGAAGGCACGTAACTGCACATGGGGGCCGCCCCTGTTGCCAGGAACGGCCCCCATGGAAGGGCGTGCAGCGGGTCCCTCAGACGGGGAGCACCGAACCCTTGTACTTGGTCTCGATGAACTTCTTGACCTCGGGTGAAGTCAGCAGCTTCGCCAGCTTCTTGACCCGCGGGTCGTCCTCTTCGCCCTTCTTGACGGCGAGGATGTTGTTGTACGGGTTGTCCTTGACGGACTCCAGAAGGATGGCGTCCTTCTTCGGGTTCAGTCCCGCGTCCATCGCGAAGTTGTTGTTGACGGCGGCCACATCGACATCGTCCAACGAGCGCGGCAGCTGGGCCGCTTCGAGCTCCTTGAACTTGAGCCCCTTGGGGTTCTTCGCGACGTCCTTGGGCGTCGCGTTCAGACCGGCGCCCTTCTTGAGCCCGATCACGCCCTGGGAGGCGAGGAGTTCGAGCGCCCTGCCCTCGTTGGTGATGTCGTTCGGCAGCGCGACGGTCGCCCCGGCGCGCAGCTTCGTGACGTCCTTCGTCTTCTTGGAGTAGAAGCCGAGCGGCGGCAGATAGATCTGGGTGACCGGCGCGAGCGTCGTGCCCTTGGACTTGTTGAAGTCCTTCAGGTACGGCGTGTGCTGGAACAGGTTGGCGTCGAGGTCGCCCTGCTGGAGCGCGGTGTTCGGCAGGACGTAGTCCGTGAACTCCTTGATCTCCAGGTCGAGTCCGGCCTTCTTCGCCAGGTTCTTCTGTACGTACGTGAGGACTTCGCCGGCCGGGGTCGGGGTGGCCCCGACGACCAGCTTCTCGCTCGCGTCCGCCTTGTCTGAACCGCAGGCCGTGAGGCCGAGGACGAGTGCCCCGGCGATCACGGCGGCGGGAATCGTGGACTTCAAGGAAATGGACATCAGAAGGAGGGGAGCACCGAGCCCTTGTACTTGTCCTCGATGAACTTCTTCACCTCGGGCGACGTCAGGAGCTTCGCGAGCTTCTTGATGCGCGGGTCGTCCTGGTTGCCGTCCTTGATGGCGAGCACGTTGTTGTACTCGTTGTTCTTCGTGGACTCCAGGGCGAGGGCGTCCTTGGCGGGGCTGAGGTCCGCACCGATGGCGTAGTTGCCGTTGATCACCGCGGCGTCGACGTCCTTGAGGGAGCGCGGGGTCTGCGCCGCCTCGACCTCCTTGAACTGGAGGTCCTTCGGGTTCTTCGCGATGTCCTGCGGGGTCGCGGCGGACTCCGAGCCCTTCTTGAGGGTGATCAGGTCATTGGCGGCGAGGAAGCGCAGCGCGCGGCTCTCGTTGTCGGCGTCGTTCGGGAGGGCGACGGTGCCGCCCTTCTTGAGCCCTTCGAGCTTCTTGGCCTTCTGCGAGTAGAGGCCGAGCGGCTCCAGGTGGACGGTGGCGACCGACTTGAGGTGCGTGCCGTTCTTCTTGTTGAAGTCTTCCAGGTAGGGCGTCGTCTGGAAGTAGTTGGCGTCGACCGAACCGTCCTCGGTGGCGTTGTTCGGCGTGACGTAGTCGGTGAACTCCTTGACCTCGAGCTTGAGGCCTTCCTTCTTCGCCAGGTCCTTCTTGATGAAGTTGAGGATCTCGGCGTGCGGGACGGGAGTCGCGGCGACGACCAACGGGTCGGAGGCCTTGGCCTTGGTGTCGGCCTTGTCGGAGCCGCAGGCGGTCAGACCCAGGGTGAGGGCGCCGGTGGCGAGGACAGCTGCGGTGATCTTGGTGGTGTTACGCACGAAAAGTGCCTTTCCATCAGTGGTGCAACCCGCCGGACAGGACGGGGAGAACGGGATTCAGCCGGACTTGGTGGCGGTCACGGCCGTACGGCCGGCGAAGAGGTTGAAGCGGATCGGGTCGCCGCCCTTGCCCGCGCGGCGGTGCAGGACCCGGGCGCCGCTGTCGCCCGCGAACTGGATGAGCGAGATGACGACGGCGAGGATCGCCACCGTGATCCACATCAGGTTGGCCTCGAAGCGCTGGTAGCCGTAGCGGATCGCGATGTCACCGAGGCCGCCCGCGCCGACCGTGCCGGCCATGGCCGAGTAGCCGATGAGCGCGACGATCGTCGTGGTGGTCGCCGAGATCAGCGAGGGCAGCGACTCCGGCACGAGGACCTTGCGTACGACGGTCCAGGTGTTGCCGCCCATCGACTGCACGGCCTCGATCAGGCCGCCGTCGACCTCGCGTACGGACGTCTCGACGAGCCGCGCGAAGAACGGGATGGCGCCGATGGCGAGCGGCACGATGGCGGCCTCGCGGCCGATGGTGGTGCCGACGACCGCGCGCGTGAAGCCCATGAGGGCGACCATCAGGATGATGAAGGGCATCGAGCGGACGATGTTCACGACCTGCCCGATGACCTTGTTCACGAACGCGTTCTGCAGCAGTCCGCCGCGGTCCGTGAGGACGAGCAGCACACCGAGCGGCAGGCCGACGACGATCGCGATCAGCGTGGACCAGCCGACCATGTAGAAGGTGTCCCAACACGCCTGGGACAGCAGGGGCTGCATCTCCGACCAGGTCACTTGGTGACACCTTCCTTCTGCAGAGCGGCGGGCGCGGCGCCCTGGACGTCGACCTGGAGGCCCTGTTCGCGCAGGAAGCCGATCGGTACGACGTTGTCGTCGTAGCGGCCGGGCAGTTCGATGCGCATGCGGCCGACCTGCTTGCCCGCGACGGTGTCCATCGCGGCGCCGAGGATCGAGATGTCGACGTTGTAGGTGCGGGAGAGCTGCGAGATGACCGGCTGGGTCGTCGACTCGCCGTGGAAGGTGACGTCGATGACGGTGCGGTCGTCGCCGGAGGCCTCGCCGCTGACCGGGAAGAGCGCGGAGGCGAGCTCGGAGCCGGGCGTCGCGAGGAGCTCGCTGACGGTGCCGGACTCGACGATCCGCCCGCGCTCCATGAGGGCGGCGGAGTCGCAGACGGTCTTGACGACGTCCATCTCGTGCGTGATGAGCAGCACGGTCAGGCCGAGCTGCCGGTTGAGGTCGCGCAGCAGCTGGAGGATCGAGCGGGTGGTCTCCGGGTCGAGGGCGCTGGTCGCCTCGTCGGAGAGCAGCACCTTCGGGTCGCCTGCGAGCGCACGGGCGATGCCGACGCGCTGCTTCTGACCGCCGGAGAGCTGGGCCGGGTAGGACTTGGCCTTGTCGGCGAGGCCGACCAGGTCGAGCAGTTCCAGCGCCTTGGTGGAACGTTCCTTCCCCGACTTACCGAGGATTTCGAGCGGCAGCTCGATGTTGTCCTGCACGGTCCGCGAGGACAGCAGGTTGAAGTGCTGGAAGACCATGCCGATACGGCTGCGCGCCTCGCGCAGTTCCTTGCCTGCGCGCGAGCCGCGGCCGACGAGGGCGGTGAGGTCCTGTCCCGCGACGGTCACGGTGCCGGAGGTCGGACGCTCCAGCAGGTTCACGCAGCGGATCAGCGAGGACTTGCCGGCGCCGGACTGTCCGATGACGCCGTACACCTCGCCTTCGCGCACGTGCAGATCGACGCCGTCGAGGGCGGTGACCTCTCGGCCGCGCGAGCGGTAGACCTTGGTGAGGCCCTTGGTGGTGATCACGTGGGTTTCCGTAGCTGTCGAGTGCGCGGCACGGGTGGCGCCGGGCACGGGGCATTCGGTCGGGAACTTGGCTTGAGTTTCCGGGCGCGCGACAGGTCTCACAGAGGTGGATGAACCGGTGAGGAGAGGCTGTGCGCGGGGCAGACCCGGTCACGTAGGCGAATGGTTTCTCCCTGCGGAGTCACTCCCTACGGAACAGGGCGCGCGGGTCTCGCTTCGGGGCGCGAGAACAGGCGTGATGGGGGCCCTCAGAAGGCGCACATTCGACACATACAAGCAGCACCGGGCGTCATGGTCGCCTCGGTCGCAAGGGTGCGGCTGCTCGTCGTGGTCATGTCGGCAAGTAAAGCAGACGTGAGGACGCGAGCGGCCCCCGCCGTCCGGTATTCGGACAGCGGGGGCCGCTCGTTCAAGGAGGGTCAGACGGCGGCGGTGATCTCCACACCCGCGTCCGTGACCTGCGCGGACACCGCGGAGAGATCCTTCACCACGACGTCCGCGGAGAGCTCGTCCGCCTCGTGCGTTGTGGTCAACGCCACGGTCTTCATGCCGCCGACGCGGCCCGCGGTGAGACCGGCCGGGGCGTCCTCGAAGACGACGCAGCGCTCCGGGTCCACGCCCAGCTTCCCGGCGGCGAGCAGGAACGGCTCGGGGTTGGGCTTGCCGTGCGTGATGTCGTCGGCGGCGATGAGCAGCGGCGTCCTGATGCCGACCGCGGCGAGCCTGGCCTCGGCCAGACGACGGGTGGCGGAGGTGACGACGGCCCAGTTCTCGTCGGGCAGCGAGGTGAGCAGGTCGAGCGTGCCGGGCAGGACGTGGGTGCCGCCGTTCGGCACGTCCTCGACCTCCAGCTCCTCGATGCGCTTCACGGCGTCCGCGACCTTCTCGGCGGGCAGCAGGTCGGCGGCGATTTCGGCGGCGGGGCGGCCGTGCAGTTCGACGGCGGCGAAGGCCTCGGCGGTGATCCCGTACTCCTCGGCCCAGCGGGTCCAGCAGCGGTACACCGACTCCATCGACGAGAGCAGGGTTCCGTCGTTGTCGAACAGCAGGGCGTCAGCGGTGATCTTCATGGTTCCCGAGGGTACGGGCCATGACGGGGTCGAGCGCATCGGGTCTTTTGGCCCGTAATAGGCTCACGGCCATGCTTGATGTCCTGACCCTGGTGACGGGTCTCGCCGCGCTGGCGCTCGCGGCCTGGTGCGGTTTCGCCGCGTATCGCGACCAGCCGACCAAGGACTGGCACTTCATCGGCATGGCCGTGGTGTCGGTGCTCGCGCTGGCGCAGCTGGTGGTCGGGATCGTGCAGCTCGCGCGGGGCGAGAAGCCGGACCAGGGCACGACGATCTTCGTCGCGTATCTGATCGGGGCGTTCGCGTGTGTTCCGGCGGCGGGCTTCATGTCGCTTGCCGAGCGCACCCGCTGGGGTTCGGTGACGGTCGCCGCGGGCGGCGTGGTGCTCGCCGTTCTCGAGGTGCGGCTCTTTGACATCTGGGGAGGCTGAGGTGGCTGTGACCGCTGAGAAGAAGGACACCGCGAAGGACGAGCAGAAGCGGAGCCGCCTCATCAGCGGGCCCGGCATGCTTCTCGTGTGGCTCTACGGCGTGATGGTCGTCGGGGCCGTGTCGCGCTCGGCGGTGCAGATCTCCACCGAGTTCGACAAGGCGCCGCTGGCGTACTCGCTGTCGGCGGTGGCGGGGCTCGTGTACGCCTTCATCACGTACTCGCTGGTGCGCGGCGGGGACACGGCGCGGCGGGCCGCGTTCGTGTGCTGCGCCCTGGAGTTGGCGGGTGTGCTGATCGTCGGTACGTGGACGCTGGTGGAGCCGTCCGCGTTCCCGGACGCGACCGTGTGGTCGGACTTCGGCGTGGGCTATCTGTTCATCCCGGTGCTGCTGCCGCTGAGCGCGATGTACTGGCTGCGCAAGGGTGTGCTGCAGCGGCAGCAGCCGGAGAGCTGACCCTCAGGCGCTCGCCGCGAACGCGTTCGCCTCGGTGTCCTTGGCGAGCGTCACCAACGTGAGGCGCTCGTCGACCCGCTGCGTCGACACGGGCTCGTAGCCGTGCTGGCGGTACAGGCGCAGATTGTGGTCGCTGCGATGGCCGGTGAACAGCTGGAAGCGCTTGGTCGTGCCCGCCGAACCCAGCTCGGCCTCCACGGCGGTGAGCAGTCGGCCGCCCAGGCCGTGCCGCTGCATGCGCGGGTGGGTGATCAGCTTGTTGATGTGCGCCGTGCCGTCGGCGTCGATCGTGCCGCGCACGGAGGCCACCACCTCGTCGCCGAGGCGCGCCACGAGCACGGTGCCGCTGTCGAGTTCGGCCCTGATCGAGGCCAGGGACTGTGTGAGCGGTTCGATCGAGTAGTCCCCGTAGAGCTGCGCCTCGCTCTGGTAGCAGAGGTACTGCAACTTCAGGATCTGCTCGGCATCCGCTTCGGTCGCCGCAGAGATGGTCACGCTCATGCCCATGTGTGCATGCCTCCCGCTCACCTGTTCGCCGGTTGTCCTTCACCCTTTTCCCCGACGGACCGTGAGCGCAACCTCGGAGGGCAGGATTCTGCGCAGGCAACCCAGACATCTGGAACGTTCCGGCCCAAGGCTGCCCTGTGAGATACCCAACTCACCCGCGATCTCACGGTAAGTGAGGTCTTGCGGGGACAGCAGCGCACCGATGAGGCGCGGGCAGCGCCCTGGCAGCCGGCGCACCGCACTGCGCAGCGCCTGGTCGCGTTCCTGGGTGAGCGCGCGGCATTCGGGGTCGGCGGCGTCCCGGTCGGCGGCGGGCCGCAGGCCGTACGGCAGCTCGCGCAGTGCCGTACTCCGCTGGAGGCGGGCCTCGGCGCGGACCGCCTCGCGGAGCCAGGCGGCCGGGTCGTCCGGTGGACCGTGGGTGCCGAGGCGTTCCAGGAGGCGGACCCAGACGGCCTGTTCGAGGTCGCCCGGGTCGCCGGTAACGCCCGGGAGTTCGGCACGGACCTCGGCCGCGAGGAGGGGACGCAGGGGCTCGATCACGGTGTCGTACGTCATGTACGGCGGGACGGGGCCGCCCCGGCGGCCGGTTGCCGGGGCGGCCGGGTCTCACTCCAACCGGCGGGCGGAGGTCACCCGTTGACGAAGTCCTCGCGGGCGAGGAGCGCCGTGTCGCAGTTGTCCGAGAAGATGCCGTCGATGCCGGTCCCGTAGTACGCCTTGAAGGCGCCGAACGCGTCGCCGTAGGCGTTGGGGTCGGTGCCCTTCTTGAAGTCGGCCGGCAGGAAGGTGTTCTCGTTGCGCATCGTGTAGGGGTGCAGGATGAGGCCCGCCTTGTGCGCGTCCCCGACCAGGGTCGTGGGCGCCAGCAGCTTGCCGTTCGCGTCCTTCGGGATGATCAGGTCGAGGGTCGGGCCGATGCCGTTCGCGTACGTCGCGATCTCCGCGAGCCCCTTGGGCGTGATCAGGTCGGCGACGGTGCGCGGGTCGCCGGTGTCCACGAAGTCGTACGGGCGCGACTTCGCCGTGGACAGGAGGACGGCCAGCGGGTTGTCGACCAGCTTGTTCATGCGCTGGATGCTCGTCGGCTCGAAGGACTGGATGATGACGGGCGAGTTCTTCCGGTGCAGTCCGTGGGCGCGCAGCACCTTGGCGACGCGCTCCTCCAGGCCGAGGTTCTGCTTGCGGAAGTACGTGGGGTGCTTGAGCTCCGGGTAGATCCAGACCTCGCGGCCGAGCTTCTTGCTCTGCTGGGCGCGCCAGCGCAGGACCTCCTCGAAGGTGGGGATCTCCCAACGGCCGTCGTAGAGGGTGTTGTGCTGGCGGGTGCCGGGGATGCGCTCCTTGGCCCGCAGCGTCTTCAGCTCGGCGAGCGTGAAGTCCTCGGTGAACCAGCCGGTGGTGGCCACCCCGTCGAGGCTCTTCGTCGTCTTGCGGCCGGCGAACTCGGGGTGGTCCGACACATTGGTCGTGCCGCCGATTTCCGGCTCGTGACGGCATACGAGATGCCCGTCCTTGGTCGGGCATAGGTCGCCCGCCTCGATGATGTGCGCGCCCATGTCGAGCGCCAGCTGGTACGAGCCGAGGGTGTGCTCCGGCCGGTAGCCACTGGTGCCGCGGTGCGCGATGACCGTGGGCACAGGGAGGCCCGCGAGACCCTTGTTCATGTTATTCGCGCCACTTTCTCTCTCGGCGGCTCTCGCCGTTCCGGCCGCCCCGAGTGCCGTGGCTCCCGCGCCGAGGACCGCGGCGCCGAGCAGTGAGCGCCGGCCGAGTGCCGCGATGCCCCGTGGCTGCTGCGCACCCTGCGTGGCCTGTGACTTCTCGTTCCCCTTGTTCCCCATGAAGCACTCCTCCCACCAAGTACTGCCTTGCACCTGTCAAAGCGAGACCGATCGTAGGGGTGGGGAAGTGACGAGTGGGAGACCCTGGAAGGAACGTCCAGGTGATGCGGCATGGCGTCCAGGCGTTGCCCGCACATCAACGGGGCGCAAACTTCGGTCAACTCCACGTATCCAGTCGGTGAACCCGATGTGCAACGGGTACTCGTCCGCGAGTATCGTCCTCACCTGCACAGACTCCTCAGTCCAAACCAGGTGTTCACCACCACTCATTCCTTGACATCGGAGGGCTCGTTGTCCCGCTTCGCGCTCATCAAGGCAGTGCTCGGTCCGATCATGCGCCTGATGTTCCGCCTACGTGTGGAAGGCGCAGAGAAGATCCCGGGGAACGGTCCCGTCATTCTGGCGGGCAACCACCTGACGTTCATCGACTCGATGCTGCTGCCGCTCGTCTGTGACCGGCAGGTCTTCTTCATCGGCAAGGACGAGTACGTCACCGGCAAGTCCCTCAAGGGCCGCCTCATGGCGTGGTTCTTCATCGGGGTCGGCATGATCCCGGTCGACCGCGACGGGGCCAACGGCGGAGTGGCGGCGCTGATGACCGGCCGCCGCATCCTGGAGGAGGGCAATATCTTCGGGATCTACCCCGAGGGCACGCGCTCCCCCGACGGACGCCTGTACCGCGGCCGGACCGGTATCGCCCGTCTGACGTTGATGACGGGTGCGCCCGTCGTCCCCTTCGCCATGATCGGCACGGACAAGTTGCAGCCCGGGGGTGCGGGGATTCCGCGTCCGGGCAAGGTGACCGTGCGCTTCGGCGAGCCGATGGAGTTCTCGCGCTACGACGGGATGGGGCGCGACCGGTACGTGCTGCGGGCCGTGACGGATTCCGTGATGACCGAGGTCATGCGGCTGTCCGGCCAGGAGTACGTGGACATGTACGCCTCGAAGGCGAAGGCGGCGTAGCCGCTCTTACGGGTGTGTGGGCCCGGTTCACCGATTCATTCCGGTGAACCGGGTCTTTTGCTGCGGTGCCGTCCTCCGCTCACGGGGCTCCGCCCCGGACCCCGCTGCTCAAACGCCGCAGAGGCTTGAAATGCGTTACTGCTCCAGGCGTTGGCCGCGGAGGAGGAACCAGGCCGCCACCGACGTCGCCAGCAGCACCACCGCGCCGATGCCCGCCGCCAGCTGGAGGCCGTCCACGAAGGCCGACTGCGCACCGGCGAGGAGCGCGTCTCCCTGCGCGGCCGGCAGGCCGGACGCCGCCTCGACCGCCCCGCCGAGCGAGTCGTGCGCCGCCACCGCGACGTCCTCCGGCGTGCCCGCCGGAACCGTGAACCCCGAGTAGACGCCGGTCACGATCGAGCCGAGCAGCGCGATACCGAGCGCCGTACCGAGTTCGTACGCCGTCTCGGACACCGCCGACGCCGCGCCCGCCTGCTCCTTGGGCACGCTGGAGAGGATCACGTCGGCCGTCACCGTGAACGAGAAGCCCGCGCCGACGCCGACGACGAGCAGCACCACGCCCAACAGCGGGTATCCGGTCGACTGGCTCAGCGTGGTGAGCGCGGCGAGGGCCAGGCCCACCGCCGCGAGCCCGCCCGCGACCACGGAACGTACCGAGAAGCGGCGCGCCACCGTACCGGCGATCAGGCCGGCCACCACCGCCCCCACTGCCGCAGGGAGTTCGGCGAGCCCCGCTTCGAACGGCGAACGCCCCTGCACCAGTTGCAGGAACTGCGACAGGAAGAAGACCAGGCCCGCGAGGCCGAGAATGGTCAGGAGGTCGGCGAGTACCGCGCCCGAGAAGCCGCGGTTGCGGAACAGGTGCATGTTCAACAGAGGTGCCTGGAGCGTGAGTTGGCGGCGTACGAACCACACGAGCGCCGCCACGCCGAGCACCGCCGACGCCCCCACGCCGAGGCCGAACCCGTGCGCCGCCGCCTCCTTCACCGCGTAGACGACACCGATCATGCCGACGAGGGACAGCACCACGCTCAGCACGTCCCACGGACCCGGCACCGGGTTCTTCGACTCGGGGATGAGCTTCGCGCCGACGACCACCAGGATCGCCATCACGGGCAGGTTGATCAGGAAGACCGAGCCCCACCAGAAGTGCTCCAGCAGGAATCCACCGACGACAGGACCGACCGCCGCACCCGCCGAGGCCATGGCACCCCAGATGCCGATGGCCAGCGAACGCTCGCGCGGGTCGTGGAAGATGTTGCGGATCAGGGCCAGCGTGGAGGGCATCAGGGTCGCGCCCGCGACGCCCAGCAGGGCGCGCGCCAGGATCATCAGTTCGGGCGTCGTCGCGTACGCGTTGAGCACCGAGACCGCGCCGAACGCGACCGCTCCCACAAGGAGCAGCTTCTTGCGGCCGATGCGGTCGCCGAGGCTGCCCATCGAGACGAGCAGTCCCGCGATGACGAACGAGTAGACGTCGCCGATCCAGAGCAGCTGGGTGCCGGAGGGCTTCAGGTCCTCGCTGATGTACGGGGTCGCGAGGCCGAGGACGGTCGCGTCGACGGCGACGAGCAGCACGGCCAGCACGAGGACGGAGAGGGCGAGCCACCGCGCGGGACGGGACGCCACCACCTCCGCCGCAGGGGTGCGCTGTGATGTGCCGGTCATGGTTCCACTCTCCGTAGTGCGCCGCCGAGCAGCAGCTCGACGATCATGAATTGGAAGTCCTTGGCCGCGACGCGGCCGTCCTGTACCGCCCAGGCGCCGCTGCCGATGAGGCCGTAGAGCGCCTCGGTCAGCCAGGCGGGTGTCAGGTCGATCCGGAACTCGCCCGCTTCCTGGCCGCGCCGGAAGAGCGCTTCGATGCGGGCGTCCAGACGGGCCCAGCCCTCGTTCTGCTGCTCGCCCTCGAAGAGCTGGTTCTCCGTGACGAGGAAGGCGAGCAGGGGCGCCGAGGGTTCGAGTTCGCGGATGAGGCCGCGCAGCGCGTCCGCGGACCGGCCCTCGTCGAGCCGGGCCCGGTCGAGCGCCGATTCGCACTCGGCGAGGCCGAGTTCCTCCAGCGCGCGGACCAGCGCGTCCCGGCCCGCGAACTGGCGGTGCAGGGTCGCACGGCTGATGCCGGCGGCCCGCGCCACCTCGTCCATGGTGGCAGTGGACCTGCGGGTCAGCAGGGCGGCGGCGCTGTGCAGTACCTGAGCGCGATCGACTGGCATGAGACGAGAGTACCTCAGATGAGACATAAATGTCTCACGCGCAATCCGGTCGCCTCCGGTGGCCGCGCCCCTCACGCAGTGTTACGACTGTCGGGACGTCCGACTCTCGGGAGGTACCGGCATGGGGTGCTGCATCTTCGCGGCGATGGCCGCCATCGGCCCACGCGTGGCCCTGGTGATCACGTGGCTGTTCACCAACCTTGTGGACCGCGCCTTCAACGGCGTTCTGCTGCCGCTCATCGGCCTGATCCTGCTTCCGTGGACGACCCTGGGCTACGTCATCGCGTACGCGCCCGTGGTCGGCGTCGGCGGGATCGGCTGGATCGTGATCGTCTTCGGTCTGCTGCTCGACCTGTCGAGCTACGGAGGCGGCGCGCGGGCACGCCGCTGACACTCCCGCCCCCACACCGACGTACGTAGTACCTACGCACGCCGAAGGGCCCGGTTCGTCCACGGATGGACGAACCGGGCCCTTGTCGGTACCCGCGGGCCTACTTCTTCGCGTCGGCCCAGGTGCGCTGCACCGTCAGGTCCTGCTTGATCTCGGCGAGCTGGACGGCGACCGCGCTCGGCGCCGTGCCACCGCGGCCCGAGCGGGAGGCCAGGGCGCCCGGAACGTTGAGCACCGTGCGCACCTCGGGTGTGAGGTGCTCGGAGATCTTGGCGAACTGCTCGTCGGTGAGGCCGTCGAGCTCCTTGCCCTCCGCCTCGGCGACCTTGACGCACTCACCCGCGACATCGTGCGCGACACGGAACGGCACGCCCTGCTTCACGAGCCACTCGGCGATGTCCGTGGCGAGCGAGAAGCCGGCCGGGGCCAGCTCCTCCATGCGCTCCCGGTTGACCGTGAGCGTCGCCATCATGCCGGTGAACGCCGGGAGCAGCAGCCGCAGTTGGTCGCAGGAGTCGAAGACCGGCTCCTTGTCCTCCTGGAGGTCACGGTTGTACGCGAGCGGGAGCGCCTTGAGCGTCGCCATCAGGCCCGTGAGGTTGCCGATGAGGCGGCCCGACTTGCCGCGCGCCAGCTCCGCGATGTCCGGGTTCTTCTTCTGCGGCATGATCGACGAGCCGGTGGAGAAGGCGTCGTGGAGCGTGACGAAGGAGAACTCCTTCGTGTTCCACAGGATGATCTCCTCGGCGATCCGCGAGAGGTTCACGCCGATCATCGCGGTGATGAAGGTGAACTCGGCGACGAAGTCACGGGAGGCCGTGCCGTCGATGGAGTTGGCGGAGCTGCCGTGCTCGAAGCCGAGGTCCCGCGCCACCGCCTCCGGGTCGAGGCCGAGGCTGCTGCCCGCCAGGGCGCCGGAGCCGTACGGCGATACCGCCGTCCGCTCGTCCCACTGGCGCAGCCGCTCCGCGTCCCGGGACAGGGACTGGACGTGCGCCAGGACGTGGTGCGCGAAGAGCACCGGCTGGGCGTGCTGGAGGTGCGTACGACCGGGCATCGCGGTGTCCGGGTGCGCCTCCGCGAGGCCGACGAGGGCCTCCTGGAGGTCGGCGATCAGGCCGCCGATGGCCCGCGCCTCGTCGCGCAGGTACATCCGGAAGAGCGTCGCCACCTGGTCGTTGCGCGAGCGGCCCGCGCGCAGCTTGCCGCCGAGGTCCGGGCCGAGGCGCTCAAGGAGGCCGCGCTCAAGAGCCGTGTGCACGTCCTCGTCGGCGATCGTGCCGACGAAGGAGCCGTCCGCGACGTCCGTCTCCAGCTGGTCGAGGCCGGCGGTCATGCGGGTCAGCTCGTCCTCGGTGAGCAGTCCCGCCTTGTTGAGCACGCGCGCGTGGGCACGGGAGCCCGCGATGTCGTACGGGGCGAGGCGCCAGTCGAAGTGGACGGAGGCGGAGAGTTTCGCCAGGGCCTCGGCCGGGCCGTCGGCGAACCGGCCGCCCCAGAGGCGGACATCGCCGGTGTTGCTGCTCACGTGCTCTGCTCCTCGGGCCGGTGGATCTGAATGCCGGTGCGTTTGTCGTTGTGCATGATTATGCAGGGTCATGCATGATTCGTCAATCACTCCCCCCGGGCCGCCCCTTCCGGGCATCATCCCGGTATGGGAAAAAGTCATGAACGCATAGACGGGCGGCTGCGCACGTTCATCGAGGACCAGCCGATCTTCTTCACCGCCACGGCGCCGCTCTCCGACGACGGGACGGTCAACCTCTCCCCCAAGGGCCTCAAGGGCTCCTTCGCCGTGCTCGACGAACGGACCGTCGCCTACCTGGACTTCGCCGGTTCCAACGCGGAGACCATCGCCCACCTGCGTGAGAACGGCCGGATCACGCTGATGTGGTGCGCGTTCCAGGGTCCGCCGAACATCGTCCGGGTGCACGGCCGCGGCGAGCCCGTGTTCCGCGACGACCCCCGCTTCACCGAGCTGATCGGCCACTTCCCCGACATCGACCCGACCCGCAACGGCCTGCGCGCGATCATCGTCGTGCACGCCGAACACATCCGCGACACCTGCGGCTACGCCGTGCCCTTCATGACGTACGACGAGGACCGCGACCTGCACGGCAAGCGCTTCGCGCGCGAGGACGACGCGGGGCTCGACGCGTACTTCCAGAAGAAGGAGTACATCGCGAAGAGCCTGGACGGACTGCCCGGGCTGCCATTGCCGCTGCCGCCCGCTACGTTCTGACCCATGCGTCCACTTCGAGCAGGTATCGCCACCGCCGTCGCCGCCTGCGCCGCCCTCGGGGCGGCCCCCTCCCCCGCCGCGTCCGCCGCCGACCCGCTGCCCGCCCGCATGGCGGACACGGGCGGCGGCCGCCAGCTGATCACCGCGGAGGCGCCCCGTACGTCCTCCACCACCGGCACCGTCACCTGGTGGGACCGGGGCGCCAACGGGCGTTGGGTGAAGGCCGGTTCGGCGCCCGCGCGGTTCGGGGCGAAGGGGCTCGTGGCGGGGAGCAAGCGCAAGCAGAGCACCAACACGACGCCGACCGGCCTCTACGACCTGCCCTTCGCGTTCGGCGTCAAGGCGGCGCCCGAGGGGACCACGACGACGTACCGGCGCGTGCACCGCGACTCCTGGTGGTGCCAGGACAACGCGTCCCGCTCGTACAACCGCTGGACCGAGCCGCGCCCCCGCGACTGCCGCGCCGCCGAGTCCGAGCACCTCGCCGACTACGCGACGCAGTACGCGCACGCGCTCGTGGTCGGCTTCAACTACCACCGCCCCGTGCACGGCCGCGGAGCCGGAATCTTCCTGCACGTCAACGGGCGCGGGGCCACGGCCGGCTGCGTGTCCGTGCCGAAGGACGCCATGCGCCGGATCCTGACCTGGGTGCGCCCCGAGCGGTCCCCGCACATCGCGATCGGGACGGCGGGCGGGGCGACGTCCCTGACCAAGTACTGAAACCACTGGGTACCGAATCACTGGGTTCCGAATCACTGGGTACCGATACGTATACGGATATGGGTGCGTATGCGGTTACCGGCTCTCGTGTAGGGACCACATAACGAGACGGGGTTGCGTGGATTCGCCGCCGAGGCGTTGCATCGCCCGGTGCGAAGCGAATCCGAACAGACGTCCCCCGACTCTCCCGCAGCGGAGACCGCCACCGAGGCCACGGCCGAGGCACCGACCGAGAACGGGGCCACCGACCGCGCCGCCCGGCTCGCGGTCACCGTCTTCCCCGTGCTCGTCCTCGTCGCGGGCGCCTGGGGGCTCGCCTCCCCCGGCACGTTCACCGGCTGGGGCACCAACGTGCCCTACCTGCTGGGCGTCGTGATGTTCTGCATGGGTCTCACCATGACCCTCACGGACTTCAAGGGTGTCGCGCAGCGGCCGTGGGCCGTGGGGCTCGGGCTCGTCGCGCACTACGTGATCATGCCGGGGCTCGGCTGGGCGATCGCCCACGCGCTGGGCCTGTCCCCGCAGTTGGCGGCCGGTGTCATCCTCGTGGGCTGCGCGCCCAGCGGTACCGCGTCCAACGTCGTGACGTATCTGGCGCGCGGCGACGTCGCCCTTTCGGTGTCCGTGGCGACCGTCTCCACGGTGCTCGCGCCGCTGATCACGCCGCCGCTGACGCTGCTGCTCGCGGGCGCGTACCTGCCGGTGGACGCGGGTTCGATGATGACGGACATCCTGAAGACCGTGCTGCTCCCGGTGATCGCGGGCCTGGTCGTGCGTCTCGTGCTCGGCCGGTACGTCGACCGGCTGCTCAAGGTCCTCCCGTGGCTGTCCGCCCTGACCATCGCCGTGATCGTGGCCGTGGTGGTGGCGGGCAGCGCCGACGCCATCAAGTCGGCCGCCGCGCTCGTCCTGGTCGCCGTCGTGCTGCACAACGGTCTCGGCCTCGCGCTCGGCTACGGCGCCGGAAAGCTCGGCCGACTGGGCAAGCCCGCGTCGCGCGCCATGGCCTTCGAGGTCGGCATGCAGAACTCGGGCCTCGCCGCCTCCCTGGCCACGGCCCACTTCAGCCCGCTGGCCGCGCTGCCCGCCGCCGTGTTCTCGGTCTGGCACAACGTGTCGGGCGCCCTGGTCGCGGCGTGGATGTCGTACCGGGCGCGGGCCGCCGAGAAGGAGTAGGTTCCGCACTCCCCCGCGCACACGCTCAGGAAGCCGGCCGAGTCGACACTGGACAGGTGTAGACAGGTCGGCTTCTTCAGATCTACCCTCTAGACATGCCTGGACAGGTTCACAAGCACCATCGCGTCGCCCGCGTCCTCGCCGAGGAGATCCGCACCGGTGTGCACGCCGACGGCAGCAAGCTGCCCGGTGAGCACGCGCTCCGGGAGCGGTTCGGGGTCAGCCGGACGACCGTGCGGCAGGCCCTCGGCCTCTTGGGCGAGCAGGGCCTCATCGAGACGCACGCCGGGATCGGCTCGATCGTCACGTTCGACGGTGCCCCGCTCGACCAGCATCTCGGCTGGACCAGGGCGCTGGCCGCACAGGGCACCGAGCTGACGACGCAGACCTTGCGCTTCGAGCGGATACGGGATGCGGCGCTCGCCGCCGAACTCGGTCTGGAATCGGACGAGTTCATCGCCCTCGATCGCGTCCGCCGGCAGCCCGACGGGCAGGGCGTCTCGCTGGAGTTCAGCCGGGTGCCCGCCGTCGGGCCGCTGGCCGATCTGGTCGAGCGCGGCCTCGACGGAGGCTCCCTGGACCAGACGCTCGCCGCGGCGGGCCGGGTCCGCGACTCCGGTGACGCGCACATCGCCGTAGCCGGACTCGACGACGGCGACGCAGCGACCCTGCACCGCTCCCCCGGCGAGTCCTTCCTCCGTGTCGCCCAGGTGTTCCGCGACGCGGACGGGGGCGTGGTCGAGCAGGTCACGAGCCTGCTCGACCCCTCCCGGTTCCAACTGCACATACGTACAGGCCGAGGAGGCCAACCGTGAGTACCACCCCCGATTCCGCTCTCTTCGACCGCGCTGCCGGAGCCTTCTACGGACTCGCGCTCGGCGACGCGCTCGGCATGCCGACCCAGGTCATGTCGCGCGAGGACGTCGTACGCGTCTACGGCACGCTGAGCGGCTTCGAGCCCGCACAGCCGGACAACCCGGTCAGTGCCGGAATGCCCGCCGGGTCCGTCACGGACGACACCGACCAGGCCGTCATCGTGGCGCGGCTGATCGTGGAGGGCGGCGGGCACGTCGACCCGCTGCGGTTCGCCGGGGAACTCCTGTCCTGGGAGCGGGAGATGAAGGCCAAGGGATCGTTCGATCTGCTCGGCCCGTCGACCAAGGCGGCGCTCGACGCCGTGGACCGGGGCGCCGACCCCGCGGAGGCCGGAAAGTACGGCACCACGAACGGGTCCGCGATGCGGGTCACCCCGGTCGGCATCGCCTACTCCTACGACGCTGCCGACAGCGCGGCCTTCCTGGACCGGGTCGTCGAGTCCTGCCAGGTCACGCACGACACGAACATCGGTATCGCGGGCGCGGCCGCCGTCGCCGCGGCCGTCTCCACCGGCATCGCGGGCGGCACCCTCGACGACGTCTTCGACGCCGCGATCGCCGCCTCCGCGGCCGGTGCGCGGCGTGGTCACTGGATCGCGGGCGCCAGCATCTCGGCGCGGATCGCCTCGGTGCGCGAGCTGATCGCGGGCCTCGACGAGGCCGCGGCGCTCGACCGTGTCGTCGCGCTCATCGGCACCAGCGTCGCCAGCCAGGAGTCGGTCCCCGCGGCGTTCGCGGTGCTCGCGCTGGCCGGCGCCGACCCGTGGCGGGCCACGCTCCTCGCGGCGAACCTCGGCGGCGACAGCGACACGATCGCCGCGATGGCCGGCGCGATCGCCGGTTCCCTGCACGGCCTCACCGCCCTCCCCGCCGACGCCGTACGCACGCTGCGCGAGGTGAACGGCCTCGACCTGGAGCCGCTGACCAGGCAGTTGCTCACCTACCGAACCAACTGACCCCACCGAACCAACTGATCCAACTGATCCAACTGATCCAGCCGCTGACGGTCTTCACCCCGTCCGCACCGAGCTAGAGCAAGGAGGTTCCGCCATGGCCGATTCAACGAAGAACGACCGCGTCGGCGCCGTGGAGACCCGAGGGATCGAACCGGTCCCCGACAGCGAGCGGCACGGCCACGCGAGCCAGATGTTCTGGACGTGGTTCGCCGCCAACATCTCGATCCTCGGGCTGCCGCTCGGCGCGACGCTCGTCGCCTTCCGCGGCCTGAACATCTGGCAGGCCGTGATCGTCGCGGTCGTCGGCTCGGTGGGCTCCTTCGCGCTCGTCGGCGCGCTCAGCCTGGCCGGCAAGAAGGGCGGCGCGCCCGCACTGACGCTGTCGCGCGCGGTGTTCGGGCAGCGCGGCAACCACGGGCCCACGCTGATCAGCTGGCTCAGCCGGATCGGCTGGGAGACGATCACCACGACCACGGCGGCGTACGCGCTGCTCGCCCTGCTCAACACGCTCTTCGGGTTCGGCCGGGGCACCGTCCTCACCCTGATCTGCCTCCTCGTCTTCATCGCCTGCACGCTGCTGATCAGCGGGCTCGGGCACGCCACGATCATGTGGATCAACAAGTGGGCGACCGTCGCCTTCGGGATCCTGAACCTGGTCGTGATGGGCTTCCTCGTCGCGACCGTCGACTGGACGAAGGTCCTCGACGCCCCCGCGGGACCGCTCAGCGGTGTGATCGCGGGCATCGGCTTCATCGCCGCGGGCACCGGCATCGGCTGGGCCAACGCCGGTGCGGACTACGCCCGTTACCTGCCGCGGTCCATCCCGGGCGGCCGGCTCGTGCAGGCCTCCGCGTTCGGCGCGGGCATCCCGCTGGTGCTGATGATCTCGCTCGGCTCCCTGCTCACGGCGGGCGACTCTTCGCTCGCGACCTCCTCCGACCCGGTCTCGGCGATCAACGCGATGCTGCCGTCGTGGATGGCCGTGCCGTATCTGATCGCGGCGTTCGGCGGACTGCTGATGTCCAACCATCTGTCCACGTACTCGGCCGGGCTCACGATGATCACGCTCGGCCTGCGGGTGCCGCGGGCCTGGGCGGTCTGCGTGGATGTCGCCCTGATGTTCCTCGGCGGCGTCTACTTCATGCTGATCGCGGGCGACTTCTACGGCCCGTTCAGTACGTTCCTGACGCTGCTCGCCGTGCCGATCTCGGCGTGGATCGGCGTGATCGTCGTCGACATGGTCCGGGGCCGGAGTTACGACCCCGAGGGCGTGATGGACACCGGGCGCACCAGCCGCTACTGGTACACCGGCGGTTTCCATCTGCCCGCCGTCGCCGCCTGGGTGGTGGCGATCGTGGTCGGGCTGCTGTTCACCACGGCCTCGACCAGCGCGGACGACGTCTGGTTCAAGGGCCCGCTGGCCGGGTCCTGGCTCGGCGCCAACGGGCTCGGCTGGCTCGTCGCGATCGTCGTGGGCGGTGCGCTGTACGCGCTGCTCGGACGTCGTACGAAGGTGACCCTCGACTCCCCCGACACCGGTTCCGCCGCACTTGAGGAGGCCACGCGATGACCGCCGACCACCGTGTCGTTCTCGCCGGGAACGTCATCGCCGACCTCGTCATCGACGTTCCCGCGCTGCCCGAGCGCGGCGGCGACGTCATCGGCACCCGCACCGCGCTGTACGCGGGCGGCGGCTTCAACACGCTCACGGCCGCCCGTCGGCTGGGCGCCGAAGCCGTCTTCGCGGGGGTCCACGGCACCGGCCCCTACGGGGAGTTGGTGCGCTCGGCGCTCGCCGCGGAGGGCATCGGGACACTGCTTCCGGTGCGCGGCGACGGCGACACCGGGTTCTGTGTGGCGATGGTCGACGACGGCGGCGAGCGGACGTTCGTGACGAGCTTCGGCGTCGACTCCCGGATGACGCAGGACGAGGCGACGGCGATCGGCGCCGCCGTGCACGGCGGCGACCTCGTCCAGGTGTCCGGGTACGGCCTGGTCATGGAGGTCAACGGGCCGCTGCTCGCGAAGCTGGTGGCGGGCCTCCCCGACGACGTGCGGGTCTGTTTCGACCCGGCGCCGCTGGTGGCCGACATCCCGGCCGAGGTCCTCGATCCGGTCCTCGCCCGCACGGACTGGCTGAGCTGCAATGCGCGCGAGGCCGGGATCATGACCGGGGTCACCGATCCCCGGGAGGCGGCCGCCGCCTTGCGCGAGCGGCTCCGTGCCGGGGCCGGGGTGCTGGTGCGGGCCGACAAGGACGGCTGCTGGCTGGCTGCGCCGGGTGCGGGGGGCGTGGTGCATGTGCCCGGGTTCCCCGTGGACGCCGTGGACAGCAACGGGGCCGGGGACGCGCATGTCGGGGCGTTCCTGGCACTGCTCGGGCGGGGGTTGCCGGCGTTCGACGCGGCGCGGGCGGCCAACGCGGCCGCGGCGTTGGCGGTCACCCGGCGGGGTCCTGCCACGGCGCCGACCCTGCCGGAGCTGGTGACGTTCCTCGGGGCGGACGGCGCGGACGGGGCGCGGGCGGTGGGGCTGGGCTGAGGAGTCCCCCTCGCCCAGCCCGCCCCTGACGCCTCGGGGACCCGGACCCCGGACCCCGCTGCTCAAACGCCGCAGGGGCTGAAACTAGTGGTCGTTCTGCGCCACGCGGAGCATGTGGTCCGCAAGTGCCTGGCCGCCCGCCGGGTCGCGGCTGATCAGCATCACCGTGTCGTCTCCCGCGATCGTGCCGAGGATGACGTGCAGTTCGGCCTGGTCGATCGCCGAGGCGAGGAACTGGGCCGCGCCCGGAGGCGTACGCAGAACCACCAGATTCGCCGAGGCCTCCGCCGAGATGAGCAGTTCGCCGGCCAGGCGGCGCATCCGCTCCTCCTTGGCCGATTCGCCGAGCGGGGCCTGCGGGGTGCGGAAGCCGCCCTCGCTGGGCACGGCGTAGATCAGCTCACCACCGGTGTTGCGGATCTTGACCGCGCCCAGCTCGTCCAGGTCGCGGGAGAGCGTCGCCTGCGTGACCGTGAGCCCGTCGTCGGACAGCAGTTTCGCCAACTGGCTCTGGGAGCGCACCGGTTGACGGTTGAGGATGTCCACTATCCGGCGGTGCCGCGCGGCGCGGGTCTGCGGTACGGCCGACGCCGCGTGCGCCAGGTTCGTGGCCGCAGATACGTCTCTCTCCGCTTTGCTGCTCATCGTCGTCCCATTCCTCAGGCTCGTCCTTCGTCCTCGGCTGCCGTGTCCAGTACGGCGGGCAGCGCCGCGAGGAACGCGTCCGCCTCGGCGTCGCTCAGGTTCAGCGGCGGCATCAGCCGGACGACGTCGGGTGCGGGCGCGTTCACCAGGAGGCCCGCGTCCTGGGCCGCCTGCTGCACCTGCGGTGCGCGCGGCCCGGTGAGCACGATACCCAGCAGCAGTCCCTCGCCCCTGACATGGCCGATCAGCGGGTGTCCGAGGGCCTCGACGCCGGCCTTGAGGCGCTCGCCGACGGCCTTGGTGTTCTCCAGGAGTCCTTCGCCCGCGATCGTGTCGAGGACCGCGAGGCCCGCCGCGCAGGCGACCGGGTTGCCGCCGAACGTCGTGCCGTGCTGGCCCGGCTTGAGGAGCTTCGCCGTCTCGCCGAAGGCGATCGTCGCGCCCAGCGGGAGCCCGCCGCCGAGGCCCTTGGCGAGCGTGACGACGTCGGGCTCGATGCCCTCCTCCGCCTGGTACGCGAACCAGTGCCCGGTCCTGCCGACGCCCGTCTGCACCTCGTCGAGCACGAGCAGGGTGCCGGTGGCGCGGGTGATCTCGCGGGCCGCCTTGAGGTAGCCGGCGGGCGGCACCACGACGCCGTTCTCCCCCTGGATCGGCTCGATGATGACGAAGGCCGTCTCGTCGGTGACCGCTGCCCTGAGCGCGTCCACGTCCCCGTACGGGACGTGCGTGACGTCACCCGGCATCGGCGTGAAGCCGTCCTGCTTTCCGGGCTGTCCTGTCAGCGCGAGGGAGCCCATGGTGCGGCCGTGGAAGCCGCCGGTCGTGGCGACCATGTGCGTCCGGCCCGTGAGCCGGCCGATCTTGAACGCGCCCTCGTTGGCCTCGGCGCCCGAGTTGCAGAAGAAGACCGCGCCGTCCCGGCCGAAGAGCTGGAGCAGCCGCTCGGCGAGCGCGACCGGCGGTTCGGCGACGAAGAGGTTCGAGACGTGACCGAGGGAGGCGATCTGCGTGGAGACGGCCTCGACGACCGCCGGGTGGGCGTGACCGAGCGCGTTGACCGCGATGCCGCCGACGAAGTCCAGGTACTCCTTGCCGTCGGCGTCCCACAGCTTGGCGCCCGCGCCCTTGACGAGGGGCAGCCTCGGGGTGCCGTAGTTGTTCATCAGCGCGCCCTGCCAGCGTGCCGTCAACTCCTGGTTGGCAGTCACGAGTTGTTCTCCCCCTCTGTGTCGCCTTTTGTGTCGCCCTCTTTGTCGGCCATGACCATCGTGCCGATGCCTTCGTCGGTGAAGATCTCCAGCAGGATCGAGTGCTGGACCCGCCCGTCGATGACGCGGGCGGTGTGCACGCCGTTGCGCACGGCGTGCAGGCAGCCCTCCATCTTCGGGACCATGCCGCTCGCCAGCTCCGGGAGCAGCTTCTCGAGTTCGGTGGCGGTGAGCCGGCTGATGACCTCGTCTGAGTGGGGCCAGTCCTCGTAGAGGCCCTCGACGTCGGTCAGCACCATCAGCGTCTCGGCGTCCAGCGCAGCAGCGAGTGCCGCAGCCGCCGTATCAGCATTGACGTTGTAGACATGCGAGTCGTCCTGGGAACGGGCGATCGAGGAGACGACCGGGATCCGGCCGTCGGCGAGCAGGGCCTCGATGGCGCCGGTGTCGATCTCGGTGATCTCACCGACCCGGCCGATGTCGACCAGCTCGCCCTCGATGCGGGGCTGGTGCTTGGTGGCGGTGATGGTGTGCGCGTCCTCGCCGGTGATACCGACGGCGAGCGGTCCGTGCTGGTTGAGCAGGCCGACCAGCTCGCGCTGCACCTGCCCGGCGAGCACCATCCGTACGACGTCCATGGCGTCCTCGGTGGTGACCCGAAGGCCCGCCTTGAATTCGCTGACGATGCCGTGCCGGTCCAGCGCCTTGCTGATCTGCGGGCCGCCGCCGTGCACCACGACGGGCTTGAGCCCCGCGTGGTGCAGGAAGACGACGTCCTGCGCGAACGCGGCCTTCAGGTCGTCGTCGATCATGGCGTTTCCGCCGAACTTGATGACGACCGTCTTGCCGTTGTGCCGGGTCAGCCAGGGCAGCGCCTCGATGAGGATCTGGGCCTTGGGGAGCGCGGTGTGCTTGCGCGCGCCGGCCGCCTTGGTCGCCTTGGTCTCTTTCGTCTCTTCGGTCTCGCTCATGAGGAGTACGCGCTGTTCTCGTGGACGTAGTCGGCGGTCAGGTCGTTGGTCCAGATCGTCGCGGTCTCGGTGCCCGCGGCGAGGTCGGCGGTGACGACGACCTCCCGGTAGCGCATGTCCACCTTCTCGCGGTCCTCGCCGACCCCGCCGTTCTTGCAGACCCACACGCCGTTGATCGCGACGTTCAGCTCGTCCGGCTCGAAGGTCGCCTTCGTGGTGCCGATGGCGGAGAGGACGCGGCCCCAGTTGGGGTCCTCGCCGTGGATGGCGCACTTGAGGAGGTTGTTCCGGGCGATGGAGCGGCCCACCTCGACGGCCTCGTCCTCGCTCGCGGCGTTGATCACCTCGACCTTGATGTCCTTGCTGGCGCCCTCGGCGTCACCGATGAGCTGCCGACCCAGGTCGTCGCAGACGAGGCGGACGGCCTTCGCGAACTCCTCGTATCCCGGGGTGACTTCGGCGGCTCCGGAGGCGAGCAGCAGCACCGTGTCGTTCGTCGACATGCAGCCGTCGGAGTCGACCCGGTCGAAGGTGACGCGGGTGGCGTCGCGCAGCGCCTTGTCCAGGACCTCGCTGTCGAGCGCGGCGTCCGTGGTGAGGACGACCAGCATGGTGGCGAGGCCGGGGGCCAGCATGCCGGCGCCCTTCGCCATGCCGCCGACGGTCCAGCCGTGGCCCTCGTACACCGCGGTCTTGTGCACGCTGTCGGTGGTCTTGATGGCGATGGCGGCCTTCTCGCCGCCGTGCTCGGAGAGCTGGGACGCCGCCTTGTCCACGCCCGGCAGCACCTTGTCCATGGGCAGCAGCTCGCCGATGAGGCCGGTCGACGCGACGGCCACCTCACCCGCGCTCAGCTCCAGGGCCTCGGCGACCTTCTCGGCCGTCGCGTGCGTGTCCTGGAAGCCCTTGGGGCCGGTGCAGGCGTTGGCGCCACCGGAGTTGAGGACGACGGCGGAGACGAGGCCGCCCTTGAGGACCTGCTCGGACCAGAGGACCGGGGCGGCCTTGACGCGGTTGGAGGTGAACACGCCCGCGGCCGCCAGGCGGGGGCCGCGGTTGACCACGAGGGCCAGGTCCGGGTTCCCGCTGTCCTTGATTCCGGCGGCGATGCCCGCGGCCTGGAATCCCTTGGCTGCCGTCACACTCACGGCGCGACTCCGATCGTCGAGAGCCCGGTGGTCTCGTCGAGACCGAGGGCGATGTTCATGGATTGGACGGCACCGCCGGCGGTGCCCTTGGTCAGGTTGTCGATCGCGCTGATGACGATGACGCGGCCCGCGGCGGCGTCGTACGCGACCTGGATCTGCGCCGCGTTCGACCCGTACACGGCGGCTGTCTGCGGCCACTGTCCCTCGGGCAGCACGTTGACGAACGGCTCGTCGCCGTACGCCTTCTCGTACGCGGCCCGCACCTGGTCGGCGGTGACGCCGGGCTTCGCCTTGGCGCTGCACGTGGCGAGGATGCCGCGGGGCATCGGCGCGAGCGTCGGCGTGAAGGAGACGGAGACCCGCTCCCCCGCCGCGGCGCTGAAGTTCTGGATCATCTCGGGGGTGTGTCGGTGACCGCCGCCCACCCCGTACGGCGACATGTTCCCCATGACCTCGCTGCCGAGCAGGTGCGGCTTGGCCGCCTTGCCCGCGCCCGAGGTGCCGGAGGAGGCGACGATCACGGCCTCGCTCTCCACGAGCCCCGCCGCGTACGCGGGGACGAGGGCGAGCGAGACGGCCGTCGGGTAGCAACCGGGCACCGCGATGCGCTTGGACCCCTCCAGCGCGGCACGGCCACCCGGCAGTTCGGGAAGGCCGTAGGGCCACGTGCCGGCGTGCGGGGAGCCGTAGAACGTCTCCCAGTCGGCGGCGTCCTTCAGCCGGAAGTCGGCGCCCATGTCGACGACGAGGACGTCCGGGCCGAGCTGCTCGGCGACGGCGGCGGACTGCCCGTGCGGCAGCGCCAGGAAGACGACATCGTGCCCCGCGAGCACCTCCGTCGTGGTCTCCTGGAGGACTCGGTCGGCGAGCGGGAAGAGGTGCGGCTGGAGCGCGCCCAGGTGCTGCCCCGCGTTCGAGTTGCCCGTCAGGGCGCCGATCTCCACCTCGGGGTGGGCGAGCAGCAGGCGCAGCACTTCGCCGCCCGCATATCCACTCGCTCCCGCCACTGCTGCGCGTACCGCCATGGAACCCTCCTCTTGGATGGCATGACTATACGTCGCTGTGCACGTTTATGCAACGAGTGGTGTGCTCGACGCCGATGGGCCATGGGAGGCGGCCCAGGCCGCTCAGCCGCGCTCCAGGCGTACGACGACGGGCGCGCCGAACGGGTCGCCGCTCTGCATGACCTCCACCTTCCCGGCGCCTATCCATTCGTCGGTGCCCGGGACCCGGTGGATCTCCTTCAGCCACAGCCCCTGGTTCGAGGCCTTGCGGGCGCCGGTCGACAGGGGCAGTCGCTGGCGTTTGATCTTCACGCAGCGGTTGTCGTCGGTCAGGTACCAGTTGCCGTCGAGGAAGAGGCCGCCCTTTTCCTGGCCGACCGGGAGTCGCAGCTCGCACTGACCGGGAGCGGGCTTCTGGTCGACCCACTTCGCGCCGTCCCGGCGCAGCCGGATGTCCTGCTCCTCCGGTTCGGGCTCGCCCTCGCCGTGGTTGAAGGAGTTGCCGCCGTACGCGCGCACCTCCCCGCCTTCGAGTGCGACGACCCGACCCAGGCCCGCGGTGGGCTCGGGCGGGGTCGGCTCCTCGAAGTGGGCCTGCGGCGTGTCCACCGGCTTCCATGACGTGCCGTCCCAGTGTGTGGAGGCGGGCTGGGGGTACGGCTCGCCGTGCACCGTCTCGGTGCCGGGCCCGGTGGAGCGATTGCCGACCGCCCAGACGTCGTCAGGTCCCGCGACGGCCAGATCGGCCACCTTGTACGGGAGCCGGGTCGTGGTCCAGCGCCTGCCGTCCCAGTGTGCGACGGCCTGTTCACCGGCGAGCGTCCAGATGTCGTCGGGGGACGCGGCGTCGAGGTCGGCTGCCGAACCGGGCGGTGGGTTCGACACCGGGGACCAGCGGGTGCCGTCCCACTGGGCCCACTTGACCGCCTGTGGGTCCTCCTGCGGGACGCCTTCCTGGCGCGGCACCGACCGCATCCACAGGGCCTTGTCGCCGACCTCTTCGAGCATCGGCGGGTAGCTCGCACCGTCGCCGAGCGCCTCGGGGAGGGGTTCGCGGCTCCACCGCTCGCCGTCGTAGTGAAGGAGCAGGGACGAGTAGCTGCCGTCGTTCTCCGCGCCGGCCGCCCAGATGTCGTCCTCGGCGAGGACCGCGACGTCGGTCAGCTCGCCGTTGAAGTCCGCGATGTGCTCGAACTTCCAGGAGAGTTCCGCCTTTTGGGCCTTGGACGGGGCCGGTTTCCTCGCCTGCCCGCCGGGCGCCGCGCACCCCGCCACGGTGAGCAAGGAGGCCACGAAAGCGGCGCACACCGCCGTCCCTCCGCACCGGATCCGCGCTGCGCTCATAACCGCTCCCCCTCGTAACCCGCCGGCGTACCCGGCGCGCGGGCAGCGTACCCATAGGCGCATCGCTTGCCCTGGAGTGCGCTCCAGGTCATACCGTCGAGCGCATACGGCACCGGCACCATCACAGGAGGCAGCACCCCATGTCGAACCTTCCCACTCGCCGCCTGGGCGCGCTCACCGTCTCCGCGCAGGGCCTCGGCTGCATGGGCATGAGCCACGGCTTCGGCCCGTCCGACGACGAGCAGTCGATCGGCACGATCCACCGCGCCCTCGACCTCGGTGTCACCCTGCTCGACACCTCGGACTTCTACGGAAGCGGGCACAACGAGGAGCTGATCGGCCGCGCCCTCGCCGCTCCGGGGCGCCGCGAACAGGCCGTCCTTGCCACGAAGTTCGGCTTCGCCAACAAGCTCGGCGAGCCCGTCGAGATCCGCGGCGACGCGGCCTACGTGCGCCAGGCCTGCGAGGCCTCGCTGCGCCGGCTCGGCGTCGACCACATCGACCTGTACTACCTGCACCGCGTCGACCGCGACGTGCCCATCGAGGAGACCGTGGGCGCCATGGCGGAGCTGGTGAAGGAGGGCAAGGTGCGCCACCTCGGCCTCTCGGAGGCGGGCGCGGACACGCTGCGCAAGGCGTGTGCGACGCACCCCATCGCGGCGCTGCAGAGCGAGTTCTCGCTGTGGACGCGCGACCTGGAGGCGGAGATCCTGCCGGTGTGCCGGGAGCTGGGCATCGGGCTCGTCCCGTTCTCGCCGCTGGGGCGCGGCTTCCTCACCGGGGCCTACAAGTCGACGGAGCAGTTCCAGGAGGGCGATCTGCGCCGCTCCCAGCCGCGCTTCACGGACGGGAACCTGGAGCGCAATCTCGCGATCGTCGCCCGCCTGGAGGAGCTGGCGGCCCAGAAGGGCGTCACGGCGGGCCAGTTGGCGCTCGCCTGGGTGCAGCACCAGGGCGACGACGTGGTGCCGATCCCCGGCACGCGCCGCCAGAAGTACCTGGAGGAGAACCTCAAGGCCGCCACTCTGGAGCTCTCGGCGGACGACCTGGCCGCGATCGACGCGGCGGCCCCGGCGGGCGAGGTGGCCGGTGACCGCTACGACGCGGGCAGCATGAAGTTCGTGAACGGCTGAGCGCGTGCGGCACGTTCTGTGGCTGGGCGGCGCGCCCGGCGCCGGCAAGTCGACGGTCGCCGAGCGCCTCGCCCGGCGGTACGGCCTGCGCCGCTACCACGCCGACACCCGCACGTGGGCGCACCGCGACCGGGCGCTCGCCGCGCATCACGAGGCGGCCGTCCGCTTCGAGACGCTGCCGCCCGACGAGCGCTGGGCAAGACCCGTAGACGAGTTGCTCGCGATGTCCCTGCACCGCGCGCGTGGCCCGATGGTCGTCGACGACGTACGGGCTCTGCCCTCGGCGCCGCTGACGGTGGCCGAGGGCACGACGATGACGCCTGCTGTCGCCCGAGCCCTCCCCGGCCGGGCCGCACTGTGGCTGCTGCCGACCCCCGAGCTGCTCGAAAAGCGGCTCGCGGAACGGGAGTTGGGCCCCGGCCCGCTGGCCCTGTACCGCCGCCTCGCCCTGGAGATCGAGGACGAGGTACGGGAGTCCGGCGCGCCCTTCCTGACCGTCGACGGCACCACGGACACCACGGAGGAGGTCGCCCGCCGCTGGGCGCACCCGCTCGCCGAGGGGCCGCACGCCGAGGGACCCGCCGAGCGCCGCGCCCTGCTCCGCGAGGCCAACGAGGCCGCGGTCGCCCAGGTCGCCGGGTACTTCGGCCGCCCCTGGGCGGACGGGGAGCCCGGCGACCGGGAGCTCGCGTTCTCCTGCGAGTGCGCGGCCCCCGGCTGTACCGCGAAGGTGACGCGCGCGGCGACGAGGATCCCGGCCGCCCCTGTCATTGCCGCCGGGCACCGCGCGCGCCCCTTCGCCCAGGGACCGGAAGGGATCAGCCCTTCTTGATCCTCAGGAACGTCACCGAGTTCCCCGGAAACGTGTACGTGAACCTGTCGGCGACTCCGTCGAATCTCGACGTCACCGGCTTCACGGGCCGGTCGGTCGCCGTGTTCTCGGCGTCGGGCGCCGCGGTCAGCGTCGTCACCGTGGCCGAGTCCGCGACGTCGGCGCCGCCGAGGTCGACCTTCGTACGGGCCGCGGACTCCTGCGCGTTGACGACCTTGACGATCAGGTCGCCGGTGGCCTTGTCGCGGGTGACGACCTGGCGGAACGGCTCGGCCGGCTTGTCGTCCTTGAAGGAGCCCCACTCCTGACCGTCGAGGTACAGGGTCACCTGACGGCCCCGGACCTTGATGTCGATGTCGTAGGCGCGGCCGGTCTCGATCGATCCGGCCTTGGACAGAAGCGTCGACTTGCCGCCGTTCACGGCCTGTTCGACGGCGGACTGCGTGTTGTTCCAGCCGCCCAGGTTCCACCAGTAGTAGTTCCCGGTGTCCTTGACGCCGAAGGCAACCAGGAAGCCCTCCTTACCGGACTTCTTGGTGGCCTTCACGTGCAGGTCGTAGTTCTGCCAGCTCGGGTCGCCCGCCGTGACCAGGGTGTTCTCGGCGGCCGCGTCGGACTGCACGTACTGCCCGTCCTGGACGCTCCAGCTCCCGCTGCCCGTGCCGGTCCACTGCGCCGCGTCACCGCTGAAGTCGTCGCTCAGCAGCGTCTTCCCGTCGGCACCGGTGACCTTCACGTCGTCGTACGCGGCGCTGGTGGCCCATGTCGACAGGCCCACGGCGCCGGTGATCGGCTCCAGGGTCGACGGGGTGGCGGTGGCACTGGACGGAACCACCCGGTCGCCGACGTTGCGCATGAAGAGCTTCTGCACCTCGTAGTCGGCCGAACCCCACGACTTCTGGTCGTTGAACCAGATCATGTCGGGCTTCCACTGCACGGTGTCGGTGCGGGCGAACAGCGGGGCGTACGAGGCGAGTTTCACGACGTCCGCGTTGCGTTCGAGGCCCGTCATGTAGGCGGCCTCGGACATGGCGTTGGACCACTGGTTGCCGAGCGAGGCGTACTCGCCGAGGAAGACCTTGGGGCCCTGCCGGTCGTAGGAGTCGTAGCGCTCGTTGTTCTGGAGGAACCACCGCGTGCTGTTGTAATAGTGCTCGTCGACCATGTCGACCTTCGCGTCCTTGTTGAGCTTCCAGGCCGTGTCGAAGGTCGTACCGCTGTCGTCGGGGCCGGAGTTGGAGATGATCGTGACGTCGGGGTGCTCGGCCTCGATGGCGGCGCGGAACTGCTTGAAGCGCGCGAAGAACTCGTTCGGCAGGTTCTCCTCGTTGCCGACTTCGAGGTGCGTCAGGTGGAAGGGCTTCGGGTGGCCCATCTCGGCGCGGAGCTTGCCCCACTTGGTGCTCGTCGGCCCGTTGGCGAACTCGATCAGGTCGAGCGTGTCCTGGATGTGCCGCTTCAGAAGCGCGTCGTCGTCGGTGGCCTTGTTCTGGCCGCAGCCGGTGACGAGGGCCGGGACGACGGGCAGCGGCATCGCACCGACGTCCTCGGCGAACTGGAAGTACTCGTAGTAGCCGAGCCCGTAACTCTGGTTGTAGCCCCAGAAGTTCGCGTTGGTGGCGCGCTGCTCGACCGGGCCGACCGTGTCCTTCCACTGGTACGAACGCTTGCGCTCGTAGCCGGAGGCCTCGTCGTACCCCTTCATGGAGCCGGTGTTCACCAGGCAGCCACCGGGGAAGCGCACGAATCCGGGCTTGAGGTCCGCGACCTTCTCCGCCAGGTCCTTACGCAGACCGTTCTTCCTGCCCTTGTAGGTGTCGCGCGGGAACAGCGACACCATGTCGAGCGCGGTGTCCTTCGTGGTGGCGACGGTGAGGCGGCCCGTCGTGGTGTCCTGGCTCGGCGTGAACGTCGCCCGGTACTGGGCCCAGCCGCCGCGCGTCCGGATCTTGCGGGGCGTGGCGAGTGCGCCGTCGGCGTCGCCGAGGGTCGCGGTGACCTCGGAGTCGCCGCGCGCCCAGACCGAGAAGTCGTACGCCTCGCCCTTCTTGAGGGTGTAGCCCGTGCCGTAGCCGGAGTTGGTGGCGCTCGCGCCGGCGGCCAGGGAGAGGTAGTTACGGTTACGGGCATGGAGCCGACCGTCGTCGTCGACGACCTTCGCCGTGCCGTTCGTCTTCCAGGCGGTGAGCGGGGTGTAGCCGTTGTTGTCGGCGGTGGAGTATTCGAAGGACCGGTTCTGTACGAGTTCGGCGTAGAGCCCGCCGTCGGCGGCCCGGTTGATGTCCTCGAAGAAGACGCCGTACATCGTGTCGTCGATGGCCGCGCCCGAGCGGTTCGGGTCGACGGTGACGGAGTAGTCGGTGGCATCGGCCACCGCGCCTCCGTCGCCCGCGCCACCCGCGTCCGCGGCCGATGACGGCAGCACCGCCGTGCCCACCAGCAGGGATCCCACCGCGGCCCCGAGCCCGAGTCTCCAGCGCCTGCGTCGTCCACGTGTCATGCGCACTCCCTACCCTTACGTTCGGTATTTCGTACGACGTCCTAAACTGCGAACGGCAAGATAGGAAGCAGCGGTACGCGCGTCAACGGTTCGCGCAGAGGTGAGCGGGAGTGGTGTGCGTGAGCGGCGAACTCTGGCCGGTTTCCGACGTCTTGGCGTTCCTGGCAGGGCGCTGGCGGGTCGAGCGGACGGTGCGGGATCTCGCGGCGGACGTGACGGGGACGTTCACCGGGACGACCGCCTTCACGGCCGAGGGGGACGGCCTGCTGCACTTCGAGTCGGGGACGTTCGAGTGGCACGGGGTCGCCCGGCCCGCCGAGCGCACGCTCCGCTACCTGCCGGGCGAGGACCCCGGTACCGCCGTCGTGCGCTTCTCCGACGGGCGCTTCTTCCACGACCTGGACCTGCGCACGGGCCACCACGTCGCCGACCACCCGTGCTCGGCCGACCTCTACCGGGGCGAGTTCACCGTGTCCGGCGCGGACCGGTGGCGGACCGTGTGGCGCGTCAAGGGGCCCGCCAAGGATCTGCTGCTCACGACGGAGTACCGCCGAGCCGCAGATTCCAGCGGCCCTGGTGCCCGGTGACGACCGCCGTCGACAGCGGTCGCGCGTCGATGTTCCAGTACGTCGACGGGGGCGCCTTCAGCGCGTAGACGAGCGCCGCGCGGACCACGGACGGCTCGGCGATCGCGACCATACGGGTGCCGTCCTCGGTGGGCCGGGTGTCCAGCCAGTCGCCTATCCGGCCGATGAAGGCGAGCAGTGACTCCCCGCCGTGCGGCGCCGACCGGGGATCGCCGAGCCAGTGCTCCACGGCTGCCGGTTCCACGGCCGCGACCTCGGTGAGCGTGCGTCCGCGCCAACGGCCCATGTCGCAGTCCCGCAGCGCGGGTTGGGCGAGCGGGGAGAGGCCCAGGGCGTCGCCGGTCGCGCGACTGCGGGGGGTGGGTGAGCAGTAGCGCAGCTCGGCCGCGGCGAGCTGCGCGAGGAGCGGGGCGGCGTGTTGCACTCCGTGCCAGCCGGTGGTGTCCAGCGGGCGGTCGTCGTCGAAGCGTTCGTCGAGCAGGGTGGAGCTGCGTGCGGCGGCGACGAGCGTCACGGTCAGCTGCATCGCTTGATCGTGTACTCGGGGGTAGCCGGGGTCAAGGTCCCGGGGCTCTGCCCCGGACCCCGCTGGCTCTCGTCCACAGAGCGGGGCTTGATGTGCCGGAACCGCTCTAGGAGAAGTACAGCGCCATCCACCGCTCCGGGTGTTCCAGGGGCTTGAAGCCCACCTCCTCGTACACCCCGTGCGCGTCCTGGGTCGCCAGGAGGACGCGGCGGATGCCGAGTGGCTCCAGGTGGTCGCGGATCGCGGTCACCATCGCCTTGCCGATGCCCTTGCCGCGTACCGAGCGGTCCACGTACACGTCGCAGAGCCAGGCGAACGTGGCCGCGTCCGTGACCACGCGCGCGTAGGCGACCTGTTCGCCCGAGGCCGCGTCGTACACACCGAAGTTGAGGGATCCGGCGAGCGCCTTGTCCTGCTGGGCGCGCGGGCGGCCGAGTGCCCAGTACGCGTCCTCGGAGAGCCATGCGTGGACGCGGTCCGTGTCGATGCGCGCGGGGTCGGTGGATATCGCGTAGCCGTCGGGCAGGGAGCTGGTCATACGGGGATCCTCACAGGTCGGACGCGTGCGCGTCGAGCGGATTCGGGGGCAGGAGCTCCGCGCAGGCCGTCTTCAGGCGCCGTACGCCCTCGGTGATCTCGGCGGTCGCCGCGACGCCCACGAAGCTCAGGCGGATGTGCGGGGCCGGGGGTTCGGCCGAGAAGTACGGGCGGCCGGGGGCGACCGCGACGCCCGCGCGCAGGGCGCCCGCGACCAGGGCCGTCTCGTCGCTGCCCTCCGGCAGGCGCAGCCACAGGTGGTAGCCGCCGGCCGGGATGTGCGTGAGGTCGAGCGCGGGGAGGTCCGTGGTGATCGCGGCCGCCAGGATGTCGCGGCGGGACCTCAACTCCCCCGCCAGGGTGCGCAGATGGCGCGGCCAGGCCGGGGATCCGACGAGTTCGAGCGTGGCCTCCTGGAGGGGGCGCGGGACGAAGAGGTGGTCGACGACCTGGATCGCGCGCAGCCGTTCCAGGACGGGGCCGCGGGCGGCGAGGCAGCCGATGCGCAGGCTCGGCGACGTCGCCTTGGTGAGCGAGCAGACGTGCACGACGACGCCGTCGGGATCGTCGGACGCGAGGGGCCGGGGCAGCGGCCCCGCGTCCTCGTGGACGAGCCGGCGCACGAAGTCGTCCTCGACGATGAACGCCCCGGCCTCCCGCGCGATCCGCAGCACCTCGGGGCGCCGGTCCGGGAAGAGCACCGCCCCCGTCGGGTTCTGGAACAGCGGCTGGCACACGAAGAGCCTGGCGCCTGTCGCCCTGAAGGCCTGCGCGAGGAGTTCGGGACGCACGCCGTCCCGGTCCACCGGCACCGGCACGGGCCGCAGCCCCGCCGCCCGCGCGATCGCCAACATGCCCGGATACGTGGGCGATTCGACGAGGACGGGGGCGCCCGGCGGCGCGAGCGCGCGCAGCGCGGTGGTGAGCGCCGACTGCCCGCCGAACGTGATCAGCACGTCCGAGGCGGACACCGCCCCGCCGATGCCGCGCGCGAACCACTCTCGCAGTTCGGGGAGTCCGTCGACGGGCGGCTTGGCCCAGGCCCCGGGGCGTCGTCCGGCGCGCGCGAGGGCGGCGGACATGGCGGCGCCCGGTTGCAGTACCGGGTGCAGATAGCCGGTGTTGAGCTCGATGACGCCGGGTGGCGGCGGCGAGAGCGTCACCAGGACGCCCGCCGCGTCGACCGCGCGCGGCACGACCTCCGTCGCGGCGTCGGCGCTCAGCGCGACCTCCTGCCAGGAGGTGTCGCCGACGGGCCCGGCCGAGGCCCGCGCCTCGGCCCGGTAGGCGCCGGCGCCGGGGCGGGTGACGACGAGGCCCTCGGCGGCGAGCTGGGCGAGCGCGCGGGAGACCGTCACCGGGCTCACCTTGAAGCGGTCGACGAGGGTGCGGCTCGACGGCAGCTTTTCACCTGGTGAGTAGCGGTTCAGCTCGGATCGGAGCTGTTTCGCCAGTTCACCTACGCTGCTACTCTGTTGCATGAGAGCACAGAATAGCGCTATCGAGCGGGAGCGGGTAGCACTTGCCGAGCGGCCGATCGCCGCGGCCGCCCCGCTCACGCCCCAGGACCGGCCGGGCAGGCTCGCCGGAACCGTGCTCGCCGCCATCGGCGTCACGTCCTTCTCGCTCACCTTCCCCGCCACGGTCTGGGGCCTCGAAGGCTTCGGCCCCTACTCCCTGATCAGCGTGCGCTGCGTCCTGGCCGCGCTCGTCGCGGGCGCCTGTCTGCTGGTCCTGCGCGTCCGCGTTCCCGAGCGGCGGCACTGGGCGGGCCTCGCCGTCGTCGCCGCCGGAGTGGTGGTCGGCTTCCCGCTGCTCACCACGCTCGCCCTGGAGACCGCGACGACCGCGCACTCCGCGGTGGTGGTCGGCCTGCTGCCGCTGACGACCGCCGTCTTCTCGTCGATACGCACCGGCTCCCGGCCCTCGCGCACGTTCTGGATCGCCGCGTGCGTGGGCGCGGCCGCGGTCATCGCGTTCACCGTGCAGCAGAGCGGCGGCGCCCTCACCCGGGCCGACCTGCTCCTGTTCGGGGCGCTGCTGATCTGCGCGGCGGGCTACACCGAGGGCGGCCGGCTCGCGTCCGTGCTGCCGGGCTGGCAGGTCATCGCGTGGGCGCTCGTGCTGTGCCTGCCCCTCGCCGTGGCGGGCGCGGCGATCTCCCTCCCGTACGAGCCCGTGCACCTGACCGGGCACGCCGTGGCCGGGCTGCTGTGGGTGGCGGTCGGCTCGCAGTTCCTCGGTCTGATCGTCTGGTACAAGGGCATGGCACTGATCGGCATCCCGAGGGCGAGCCAACTCCAGCTCGCACAACCGCTGTTGACCCTCGTCTGGTCGGTCGCCCTGCTCGGCGAGGCGCTGCCGGTCGCGGCGCCGCTCACCGCGGCGGCGGTCCTGCTGTGCATCGCGGCGACCCAACGCGCACGCGGCTGAGACGGGTCCCAACCGCCGCGTACCGCCGTACACTTGGCGCAACGTACGGCACGTAGAGGAGGTCGCTCCTGATGCGCGCAACCGTAGGGGACCAGCTGCTGGTGCACGGCCGGATCGTCGGGCAGCACGACCGGGTGGCACAGATCGTCGAAGTGCTCGGGACGGACGGCGATCCGCCGTTCCGGGTGCGGTTCGAGGACGGCCACGAGGCGATCATGTCGCCGGGGCCCGACGCGGTCGTGCGGCACGGCACCGCGAAGAAGCCCTGAGTCAGGAGTGCCCTGAGTCAGGAGTAGTGGTCCGCGACCACGCGGGCCATCGCGCCGTTCCTGTCCTGCCCGACCTCCTTGGCCGAGAAGAAGACGTGCCCGCGCACCTCCGGAAAGCGGTCCGCGAACGTGAGGTGCCGGGACAGCTCGGCCGGGTCCTGCCATGCGGCGGGCTGCGCCGGGTCGCCCGCCTTGTAGAGCGCCTCGCCTATGTAGAGGCGCACGCCCGTGCCCCGTACGACCTGGGCCCACCACGGCACGAGCTTCGCGTAGTCGGCCGCCGCGAACCCGATGTTCCAGTACACCTGCGGCACCACGTAGTCGATCCACCGCTCGCGCACCCACTTACGGGTGTCCGCGTGCAGGTCGTCGTAGGTCTGCACACCGGCCGTGGTGTCCGAACCCCGCGGATCGGTCGCCCTGTTGCGCCACACCCCGAAGGGGCTGATGCCGAACCGGGCCCGCGGCCTGGTCTTCTTGATGCGCGCCGCCATCTCCCGGATCAGCCGGTCGATGTTGTCGCGCCGCCAGGCCGCCCGGTCCGGGAAGCCACCGCCGTACGTCGCGTAGGCCGCGTCGTCGTCGAAGGTCTGTCCCGCGACGGGGTACGGGTAGAAGTAGTCGTCGAAGTGCACGGCGTCGACGGCGTACTTCTCGACCGCGTCCAGCATCGCGTCCACGACGAAGCGGCGGACCTCCGGCAGCCCGGGGTTGTAGTAGAGCTTGCCGCCGTAGGGGACGACCCTTCCCCAAGCTCTCGAACAGCCTCGAGCAGGGGAGACCCCATTGGGTGCAGCCGAGCCGGATGGGTGGGGATCAGGCGGCTCGGGTCCGTGTGGTTGGCGATCCGGTACGGATTGCACCAGGCGTGCAGCTCCAGGCCGCGCGCGTGCGCCTCGGCCACCGCCGTGCCCAGCGGGTCCCAGCCCGGGTCCTGCCCCTGCGTCCCGGTGAGGACGGCGGACCACGGTTCGTGAGCGGAGGGCCACAGGGCGTCCGCGGTCGGCCGGATCTGGAAGATCACGGTGTTGAGCCGGCGGCGAACGGCCGTGTCCAGGTGCGCGATCAGCTCGGCGCGCTGCTCGGCGGGGCTCAGACCCGCCCGCGAGGGCCAGTCCCGGTTGGCCACCGTAGCCAGCCACATGCCCCGCAGCTCCCGCCGCACCGGGGCCGAGGCGGCGGCGTCCGCCGCCGTCACCGCGGTCAGTGCGAGGGCCGCGCCGAGCGTGAAACCGCGCCGCGAAATACGTGAGATACGTCCCATAGGTTCCCCCCAACCTCGTGTGACACGGTGTTGACCGCATGAACAGCCGTTAACCCGGGCTCCACCCCACTCATGTCTACGGGGTAACGTGCGGATCCGGAAGCCCCCGGCTGGACACTGTGCCCCTGGCACCGGTGATCCCCGGACGAAGAGCGAAAGGCACGAGGTGACGGACCCCTTGAGTGACATCCAACGCGTCGGCGTGGTGGGTTGCGGCCAGATGGGCGCCGGAATCGCGGAGGTCTGCGCCCGTGCGGGACTCGACGTGAAGGTGGCCGAAACCACCGGCGAGGCCCTGGAGTACGGCCGCACCCGGCTGCTCAGCTCCCTCGCGAAGGCGGCCTCGCGCGGCAAGATCACCGAGGAGGAGCTGGCCGAGACGCAGGAGCGCCTCACCTTCACGACGGACCTCGGCGAGTTCTCCGACCGTGACCTCGTCATCGAGGCGGTCGTCGAGAACGAGCAGGTGAAGACGGAGATCTTCCAGGTCCTCGACCAGGTCGTGACCCGGACCGACGCGATCCTCGCGTCGAACACCTCCTCCATCCCGCTGGTGAAGCTGGCCGTGGCGACGTCCCGCCCGGACCACGTGGTCGGCATCCACTTCTTCAACCCGGCTCCGGTGCAGAAGCTCGTCGAGCTGATCCCGGCGCTCACCACGTCCGAGGGCACGATCAGCCGCGCCCAGGTCATGGTGGAGAAGACCCTCGGCAAGCACGCGATCCGCGCCCAGGACCGCTCGGGCTTCGTGGTGAACGCGCTGCTCGTGCCGTACCTGCTCTCCTCCATCCGGATGTTCGAGTCGGGCATCGCGAGCCGCGAGGACATCGACAACGGCATGGAACTCGGCTGCGCCCACCCGATGGGCCCGCTCAAGCTCTCCGACCTGATCGGCCTCGACACCATCGTCTCCATCGCGGACTCGATGTACGACGAGTACAAGGAGCCGCTGTACGCCGCTCCCCCGCTGCTCCAGCGGATGGTCGACGCGGGCCGGCTCGGTCGCAAGAGCGGTTCGGGCTTCTACACCTACGCCTGACCACGCAGCGTAATCCGCGAGTGGGCCCGGTGCTCTTCGGAGCACCGGGCCCACTGCGTTCGCACGGGGAGTGCGCAACTGACCCGCATATGCCTTTCGCACACGCTCCCGCCGCGTCCACCAGGCGAGTTGACTTCCGGTGGTGCATCAGTGACGACACAACTGATGCCACGATCAAGGAAGGAGCGTTTTCGTGACCACCGACCCGGATAATCCCGTGGTCCCTGAAGAACTCGCAGAGTTACGACGGGTCTTGGAGGTCCAACTGGCCCGCATCGACGGTCAACTGGCCCTGCACACACACCGCGACGACCAGACCGCCAAGGATCAGGACGACCTCGGCACCCGGCTCAGCGCACTCGAGAACGCCCGCTGGCCGCTGCCCACGGTGGCCGCGCTGACCTCGGCCGGCGCGCTGGCCATCGCGGTGTGGCAGGCCCTCGGCCACTAGCCCCGAAGGGCGCTAGCCGAGGTTGAGGTGGTGCAGGAGAAGTAGTGCGGCCGCCATGTTGGCGGCCGGGACCTCTCCGCGAGCGATCATGTCGGGGACGAGTTTGAGCGGGACCCATTCCCTGCGGTCCGACTCGAAGTCGTCCTGGGGGTGACCGATGTACGTTCCCTCGTCGGTCCAGTAGATGTGGTGCCGGGCGTCCGTGAGGCCGTTGGACGGTTCGACGCTCATCAGGTGCCGCAGCGGTCCCGGCCGCCAGCCGGTCTCTTCCTCCAACTCCCTTGCCGCCGCGTACGCGATGTCCTCCCCGTCCTCGACGACACCCGCGGCGAGTTCCCAGCCCCAGCTGTCGGTGATGAAGCGGTGCCGCCACAACAGAAGCACTTCGTGCGCCTCATTGACGATCGTGGCCACGGCCACGGCGCGCAGGCGTATCACGAAGTGGTCGAGGTGCCGGCCGTCGGGTAGAGCGACGTCTGCCAGGTTGACGCTGAACCATCGGTTTGCATACACAGTTTGTTCGTTCTTTTTCGTCCACTGCACGGTTCTGCCACCTTCCGTCGAGGTGATGGCAATATCGCAGCAGTGACAAACGCGGGGTCCCCGCGCAAAGGCTCACAGTGGCACGCGCAGCGCTCCGTCGATGAGCTCGGCGGCCTCGGCCGTACCTGCGCATCCGCTGCGCACAAGGTGTTCGCGGACGGCCCGGAGTCTGTCTCGCAGGCGCTGCGACTCCATGCCGCGAGCGGTCTCGGCCATTTCCACGGCGGTGGCCACGGCCTGTTCCGCGTTCCCCTGTCTGAGCTGGATCTGGCTGAGCACGGCGAGCCGGTGCACACGCCCCCGATCGTGCGCCGGGGTGTGCACCGCCTCCTGCGCGTGCTCCTTGGCGGCCGCGTAGTCCCCGAGGCTCAACAGGGCCTCCGCCACCTGTACGTTGACGAATCCCGGCTGCACGTAACCCGTCTCGTCCGGCTCGTGCCCGCGCCGGATGCGATCGGCGGCGGACTCGGCACGCCGGATGCACTCCAGGGCACTCGTACCGTCACCGAGGTGCGCGTACGCCTTCGCCTGCATCGCGTACAGGTCCGAGGCGAGCGCGGGCGAGATGTGCCGCCCGGCGGCCCGCAGCGCGGCCTCCGCGAAGGCGACCGCCTGCCGGTGATCGCGCATGTGCAGCGACTGGTTGACGAGCAGCGCGATGACGTAGGCCCCAAGTCCCCTGTCCGCGCTGGCCTTCGCGAGCCGCAGCGCCTGGTGGAAGTAGCGCTGCGCGAGTCCGTGCGCGTCGGAGTCGTACGCGCAGATGCCCGCGATGGCCACCAAGCCGCCGGTGGCGCGGTGCAGTTGGCGCCCGGTGTCGTCGGTGTAGCTGCCGCGCAGCAGCGGCGCCGCCTCGGCGTTGAGGAAGCCGACGATCCGGCTGCGCGTCGCGATGCCGCCCGCCTTGCGGTACATCTGCTCGTAGTGGGCGCGGGCCGAGCGCATCATCTCCAGGTCGGCGACGCTGACCGGGTGGCGGCCGCCGCGCGAGACGTCGTTGTCCTCGGGCGGGTTCTCCCACTCCCACACGGGCATCACGGCCGGGGTGCCGGTGACGGCGGGGGCGTCCAGGATGTGCCGGCGCTGCTGCTGGTCGGAGCGCCACAGAGCGGTGGCCCGCTCCACGAAGCCGGACAGCGTCGTCACGTGCGCGGTGGGGGGCTCGCAGGAGACGCCGAGGCCGATGTCGTCGAGGGTGACGTGCCGCTGCAGCCGCGCCGCCAGCACCTCGCAGATCAGGTCGGGCACCTGGCCGCGCGGCCGCTGGCCCTTCAGCCAGCGGGCGACCGCGGTGTGTTCGTAGCGGAGGGCGAGGCCGCGCGCCTTGCCCCCCTGGTTCACATGGGCCGCGAGTCCCGCATGGGAGATCCCGGCCTCGTCGAGAATCGCGTCGAGCAGGGTGTTGGGCTGCATCGAGAGCCTCCGTTGCCCTTCATTGGCCCGGTGCCGCCAGCCTAGTCGAGGGGCCTTCACACGGGGTGTGATCGGAATGCCCAAGTCCGTGACGTGTGCGCGCTGTTGTGGCTGGTTGGGACCCGCTTGACTGAATTGCCTCGCAAGAGGCCGGCCGGGCCGTCGGCTCCCCCTCGTACAGCGCGACGGCCCGAATCCCGCGTCGTTCGCCCGCTCGCCTGCCCGACACACTCCGCGGCGGGCGGACGACGCGGCCCCCGGCCTCGTACGGCCCTGAACAGCGGGCGGTTCAGAGCACCTTGTGGGCAGTGCGCACGACGGGTCCGGCGTGCTGGGCGGGCACCCGGCTCCGGTCGTTGCGCAGCACGAGCAGCGCGGCGTCGTCACCGAGCCGGCCGCCGACGTGGCACAGGAGGCGGCTGTAGACGGCGTGAATGACGGCCTGCGGCGTGATGGGGCGGCCCCGCACGGCCCCGTCGAGCGTGGACCGCAGCGGGAAGAACCGGCCGTGGTGATCACGGGCGTCCTCTATGCCGTCGGTGTGCAGCAGGAGCCCCTCGCCGGGCCGGATCCGCCCGCAGCGCACGGGCGCCAGCTCGGCGGGCAGCGGGAACGGGCCGAGCGGGGGCATCGGATCGCCGCCGCTCATCGGCTCCACGCAGCGCACGGCGCCGGGACGCAGCAGATACGGCCACGGGTGACCGCAGTTGAGGGCGTGCACCGCGCCGTCCCGCCGGATCTCCAGGAGCAGCACCGTCACGAACTCCTCCGCGATCGGGTTCTCCGGCTCCCCTCCGCAGGCGGAGGGATGCTCGTCCCGGGCGCGCTGGCGCAGATGGCGGGCGTGCGCGCGCTCCAACCGCCGCATCAGCGGCCCGAGTTCGTCCTCGTCGTGCGCGGCCTCGCGAAAGCTGCCGAGGACGGCGCCGACCGTGCCCAGCGCGGCGATCCCGTGCCCTCGTACGTCTCCCATGACCACGCGGACGCCGTGATCGGTGGCGACGACGTCGTACAGGTCGCCGCCGACGCTGGCGGCGCGGTCGGCGGAGAGCTGTCCCGCGGCGAGCACGAGGCCGTCGAGCCGGGGCGGCAGCGGGCGCAGCAGCGCGGACTGCGCGGCGTCCGCGACGGCCCGCGTCTCGCTCAACTCCCGCATCAGGATGTGGCGTACACGCAATATCAGCCCGGTGCCTACGGCGAAGAAGACGGCGCTGGTCGCGATCCGCGCGCCGACGCCGTCCAGCTGGGCGAACGGGCAGACGAACTTGTACGTCATGGCGACCGCGCCCCACACGGTCGGCAGGCCCAGCATCAACGTGCGCCGAGCCCGCCTCGGTTCGAGTCCTGTGGGCGCCTTGGTCTTGATACGGATCATGCCGACGGCCCCCTAGGCCACTACAGCGCGCTCGCCGGTCGGCCCGGCGACCGCAATGATTCTGTCGAGCGCCTGCCCGTTCGGGGCCCGATCATCGAGAATCCTCACCCGAATGAGTGAGGGGTGCACCCGGTCTCCCGGATACACCCCTCAAATGCGGCTGCGCGCGCCGTCACGCGCCGGTGTCGTTACGCGCCGCGCAGCACCGCGCCCGTGCGCTCGGCGGCGAGCGCCACCGCGGCGTCACGAGCGGCCGACGCCTCGTCGGCCTTCAACGTGCGGTCGCCGGCCCGGAAGCAGAGCGCGTAGGCGAGCGACTTCTTGTCGGCGCCGAGCTGCTCCGCGTTCTCGTACACGTCGAACAGCCGGATGGACTCGAGGAGTTCACCGGCGCCCTCGCGCAGCGCCTTCTCGACCTCGGCGGCCGGGACCGTCTTGTCGACGATCAGCGCGACGTCCTGCGTGGCGACGGGGAACGTGGAGATCCGCGGCGCCTCGAGCATGCCGGTGCCGGCCCGCTCCAGGACGTCGAGGTCCAGCTCCATCGCGCAGGTGCGCTCGGGCAGGCTCAGCGCCTTGACGACGCGCGGGTGCAGCTCACCGGCGTGGCCGACGAGCGTCTCCGTGCCGTCGATGTCGACGTACAGGGCGGCGCAGCGGCCGGGGTGCCACGGCTCGTGCCGGTCGGCACGGACCGTGAGCTCCGCGTGCGCCTCGCGGGCGAGGATGCGCGCGGCCTCGATGGCGTCGGCCCAGTCGGCCGGAC